>JBEVVH010000126.1:0-10358 GCA_040507245.1 Candidatus Thiodiazotropha sp. | reverse complement strand
GCGCCTACGGCTCGTCGGGTTTCCAGTATCGCCTCGCGACTACCGGGGACTACCAGCCTTCGCTTCGCTTTCCCTGGCTGGCAGCGGTGGTTGAAGGTGGATACAGTTATCACACGATGCACCTTCAATTTCATGCGGTCGATCTGGATACTGAGTTCATATCGGAGACTGGGTATCGCTCTCACTACGATGGAGTCAGGTACGGCATGAGGGTCGAGGAAGTTGCCCAGTCGATATTGGCTCAGATGTGCGCGGAAGGAACGCCAGCAATTGAGCAGAAATATCGAGACTCCCGGGCGGAGGCCCTTCCGGAGTGGCTGGATCAGATCGATCCCCCGCCACGCCGGGAAAGCACGCTGCTCCCGCCTGGGTTCGTTTATGTCGATGCGGTGTTGCCCAAGCACCTGGCGTTTCTTGCCAGGAAGTGGGCCGAGCAAACCAAGGAGAAGGTGAAGGCGGCCAGGGCCGCCATGTTTAACGCCAGGGAAGAAGTGGTTGAAGAGCCGGTGGAGTTCAAGAAAGGGCTGCGGTGTGAAGTCGTCCAGGTTCATCACAAGGTATTTGAAGACAACATCGGCAAGAAGGTGATCATTACGGAGGTCAGACCAGACACACGACAGGTATGGGCGCATGATGACAAACCTATCAGGTACCGGACGAATCGGAACGGCCGCAGGGTTGTAGACCATGATCCCCGGTGCATCAATTCAATATACGGTTTCGACGATCTGAAAATATTGGACTCACAGGAGAAGAACAAAAGATGAAACAGCTCACAACCATTCGGCCAGAGTGTTTACGTCCGGCTGCAGCCTGGGTAAAACCGACCGGCGATGAAATCAAGGAGGTGGTCAATCTGGCCGGGCTTTCCGGCGCAACGGCCGCTGAGGCGCTGGGTTTGGGAAAGGGGGGAGGCAGGACGGTACGCCGGTGGATTGGAGAGGATACCTCAATACCCTATGCGGCCTGGGGGGTGCTTTGCGAGCTGGCAGGGTTGGGGATCATCTGGAAAAATGCAGATTGAACGCCAGGGAAGAATTTTAGCCGCTAAAATTATTTAGCAAAATTTCGATATATCGGTTGACTATTAGGGCATATTGCCCCATATTGTAAGAAGCGAGGAGTGTCTATTGAATCAGCCCCGGCCGGTGCGTCAACACCGAACCAGGGCCTAACCATCAAGACCTGGATGGAGGTCATCATGGCTAACGATCATCGTAGTGTTTTGTTGCCTGTACAGCAAACGTATAGCAAGGAGAATTATGGGGAAGTGCTGGGATTGTCTGAGGAAGCGTTGCTCTCTCTGCGTATGGCAGAACGAATGTCGATGCTATCTGAAGATATATTGCATGCCGCTCAGGAAGGCGAAGCTTATGAAACTATCGTTCGGAAGGTCGAGAGTTTGCATAACAGCCTTGCCGATCTGACCAGTTGTGCCAATCGTGCGCTATTCGGTCATGGCTTCTATAGGCAAGACAAAGGAGGTAGCACCCCGGCCTGAACCGGGGCGCTCAGCAGGGTGCTGCTACACCGCTGCCGTGGTCCAGGGTATGGGACCAGGACCATTGAACAGGACGAGGATTGAAGGAGTCAAGTTATGGACAATGTTATCAAGTTTCCCGGCCATGAGCCGGAGCCGGTCGAGGTGACTGCAACTATGCCGCCTGGACGTGCTGCCAAAGTGTGGAGCGGGATCGTGCAATTCGTATGGATTGTGTTGATGTTGCTTTGGCCCGTCCTGCGCGTGGTTGCTGTTACCGACGTTACCTTTCAGTTCTTTCGGATGCTCTATCACTGGAATACTCCGGATGTATATGCCGGCTGGACTTTTCTGCTGCATTTCGCCGTGCTCACTGTACTGACCTATGTCATGGCGAACTGGAGGCCGAAGGGCATGAAGAAGTAACTTATGGCTTCCAGAGGGTGTTGAGTTACGATAAATTGCTTGACTTCCGGAGCCAAAGGCATTCATCGTCAAGCGATGGGAAAATGCCGCGATGAAAACACGAGGTCCGAAATGAAGACGATGGTGACGGCGAATCAGAAGGGAGGTGTGGGGAAGACCGCCACCCTTGTTCACTTGGCATTTGATGCGCTGGAGCGAGGTTTGCGCGTTGGTGTTGTCGATCTGGACACTCAGGCCAATGCCTCATGGACACTAAAGGAGTTTGCCAGCGGGTACACGGCAAGCCAGATGTTTGATCAGTCCAGCGATGAGGTCCGCGCTTGGTTCAATGGTGAAGTAACCGATGAGCCGTGCATCCGACTCGTCGAGTCCGACGCAAAGCTGGCCAACATGGAGGCCAGGAAGCTCGCCGAGGTGGGCTCAACCTTCCGGTCCAATATCGCGGCGCTGGCGGACAGCGGTTTTGATGTGATCCTGATCGACACCGCGCCTTCCCTTGGCGTTGGTCTGGCTGCCGCGCTGATCGCGGCAGATTTCGTGCTATCGCCCATCGAGCTGGAGACCTACAGCATCCAGGGTATTCAGAAGATGGTCACGGCTATCGCCAATGTACGCCAGGCGAATCCGAAGCTTCAGTTTCTCGGCATGGCGCCCAGCAAGGTCGATGCGAGAAACCCTCGCCATGGCCGGCATCTCCAGGAGCTGGAAGCGGCCTACCCGCAACTGATGATCCCGGAGCGCGTAGGACTGCGTAGCAGTATCGCGGATGCACTGGCATCCGGTGTGCCGGTCTGGAAGATTCGCAAGACCGCCGCGAGGAAAGCCGCCAAAGAAGTAAGAGCATTGGCGAACTATGTATTCAACAAAATGGAGATTGCCTGATGGCCGCTAAAAAACAAGCTGCTGCGGCCACTGCGTCGCATAAACCCTCTAGTCTCGGATTGGATTCCATCGGTGATCTGTCCGGCTTGCTGAACCAGCCGACCGGTGGAAATGGCGGGCCGCTGGAGCTGCCCATCGATCTGATCGATGAAGATCCGAATCAGCCGCGTCACGAAGACAGCCCCGGTTTCTCCAAGCAGAGTCTCGGCGAGCTGGCCGATACGATCCGGGAACGCAAGATCAAGTCGCCTATCTCTGTTCGTCCCCATCCGAAGGTCGAAGGGCGGTACATGATCAATCATGGCGCCAGGCGCTACCGTGCTTCGATCATTGCCGATAAGACCACCATTCCGGCCTATATCGATCCTGATTACACCGAAGCTGACCAGGTGATCGAGAACTTGCAGCGCAATGACCTGACGCCCAGGGAGATTGCAGACTGGATCGGCCGGGAGCTGGCCAGGGGGAAAAAGAAACGGGACATTGCCAAAGAACTGGGCAAGTCGCCGGCATTTGTCACCCAGCATGTGACCCTGCTTGATCTGCCCGAGCCCATCGCAGAGGCATTCACCGTCGGGCGGGTCAACGATGTCACCGTTATCAATGAACTGGTGAAGGCCCACAAGCAGGCCCCGGAAGAGGTCGCCGCCTGGATGGATGACGACACCCAGGACCTGACCCGTGGATCGGTCAAGCTGTTGCGAGAATTCCTCGATGACAAGCAGCATGGTGGTGATGGCGATCCCCAGGGCGAGGGCGGTGCCGATGACGACAATGAGGAGGCCGAACCGAAAGCAAAGTCCAAGAAGCCCAAGGAAATTGATCCCGACAAGCTGAAGAAGGCTATCGTGGTCGTGAAGCATGACGAGAAGCCTGGTCGGCTCCTGCTTGATCGCCGGCCTTCACAAGAAGGGTTGGCGTGGGTCAAGTACGAGATGGACGGCCAAGAGGTCGAGGTAGACCTGCTGGGCGTCGAACTGGTGGCGGTCATGGAAGCCTGATCCGCCGACCCCACCCTCAACCCTGAGAAGAGCCCCGCCTTGTGCGGGGTTTTTTTGCCCGGCAGGGCAAATCCGCCTTGACAAATAGTAATAATATTATTCTTCTTCTTACTACTTATTCAAACGAGGAAGGTGACTGTCATGGCGCAAATGAGCAAGGAGGTCCGGGATCGTATCTTCGCTGCGGCGGACGATCTGTATGAGCAGGGTGGCCGTGAGGGCTTTCCTGCCGTTGACGCGGTGAGAAAAGCCGCACGGGTCAACATGAATGACGCCAGTGCGGCCATGAAGGAGTGGAGGCGCGCTCAGACCTCCCAGGCATCCCCCTTGGCCGTGCAGGTGCCTGAGTCGGTTATGCAGGCTGCACAGTCCTTCGTGGGTTCGCTCTGGGCTCAGGCTCAGGAGTTGGCCAACGAGTCACTGCGGGCGGCGCAAGCCGGCTGGGAGTCGGAGCGCGAGGAGTTGGACGTAATGCGCCAGGAGCTGGCGGACGCTTACGAGTCCCAGGCGGCCGAGCTTGAGCAAGCGGCCGCCCGGCTGGTAGAGTTGGAGAGGTCCGAGGCCACTGCGAAGGCTGATGTTGCAGATCTTCGGGGCAAGGTCGCTGAAGTCGGCGAACGTGCTGCAACCTCAGAGGCTCGTGCGAGCGAGTTGCGGGCCGAGCTGGATCATGCGCACGCCGACGTGGAAAAGCTGCGTGTTGAGCGTGACAAAGCCCTGGAGGCCGTCAAAGAATCACGCGCCGAGCATCGGGCGGAGATGAAGGAATTGCGGTCTGAGTTCGACGCTGCGTGCGCCACGTCCGCAAAGGAGCGGGATCGCCTCTCTGGCGCTCTTTCAAAGGTCGAGGCCCAGCTTCAGTCCGAGCGTGATCAGTTCGCTGAACAGCGCAAGCAGACGGCGCAAGAGGTGGCGCGCCAGGCGGAGCGGTACACCAAGCTTCAGGCGGACCTCGATGCGGCGAGAAAGGATGCTCGCGCCTCTAGTGAGGAGGCCGCCCAGTTGCGCGGCCGTGTGGAGGCCCTGGATCAGGTCCTCAAAAGTCAGGCGCATGGGAAGAAAAGTTGAGGCGATAACTGAGTCTTATTGCTATAACCTTAATTTTTCCCATTTGTTGTACTGCGCCAAGGATACTTGGCGCTTCTGACCGTATTGATTTACGAAGGAGCTTCCCAAATGAAAAGACGTGTGTTGGTGATGAACGGTTCACGCATCGTTCAGTCCGACAGCGGGGAGGGATGGAATAGCGAGAAGGTTGAAAAGGCCGGCAATCTGAAGGCCGGTATCTACAACATTTATACAGCCTCGCCGGCTGATAAGAAGCAGGCCAGCTCTGGTGTGATCGTGCACGCCGACAAGGACTCCGTGTACCAGCAATGCGGTAAAAAAATCGTTATGCATTCGCGCAAAGATTTCGATATAGTACCTGGAATAGGGAGTACAAAGAGCATTGAATACAATGCTGACGGTCGGGCTGTTTCATCCGACTCATCGATCAAGCAGGCCCGTAGTCGCTCCCGCTGATTTTAGCCGCTAAGATTCAGGGAGACTCTTTGTGAGTATGTTAGGGAAAGGTGAGCGCGCCCCTTGGAGGCAATTCCCCAAGGTGGTCCGGAATGGTGATCTTGGCTCACTTCAAAATGAGCCG
Organism: Candidatus Thiodiazotropha sp.; assembly: GCA_040507245.1. Classification (GTDB taxonomy): domain Bacteria; phylum Pseudomonadota; class Gammaproteobacteria; order Chromatiales; family Chromatiaceae; genus Thiodiazotropha. The sequence continues at coordinate 4,921 of JBEVVH010000126.1, read as the reverse complement.
GAATACGACGCCGCCAAGGCTGGCGACAAAGAAGCGGCCTTGAACCTAGTGGATCGTCTTTTCGACGACACAACCGCCGAGGCGATACGGGAGCTCATCGGCGATTCGCGCCCACTGGTTCTTCCCGTCATCTCTTCCGAAGCGGACGGCAACAACTGGATTCCGCTTGCCTTTGCTGAAGTGTTGGCTGATCGACTCGACTTGGATGTCGAGGTAGGCATTACTCAGCGCGAAAAGATCAAGCGTACCGGCACTGGTTCCGATTACCGCCTGGCGTTCAATCCGACGTTTATCGGCAATGTGAAAGAAGGGCAGTCTTATTTGATCGTTGACGACACCCTTACGATGGGGGGCGCCATCGCCTCATTGAGAGGCTATGTTGTAAATCGCGGTGGTCATGTTGTTGGTGCTTCCGTGATGACGGCACATGAAGGCGCGCTTGATCTTGCCGTCAAGCCGAAGCTTTTATCGGCCATTGATGAGAAGCATGGCCGCAGCATGAATCAATATTGGCAGGAGACATTTGGATATGGCATTGACCAACTCACACAAGGCGAAGCGGGACACCTCCGATCTGCCGCGTCTGTTGACGCAATCCGAAAGCGAATCACTACAGCGCGACGCGAGGGAATCGAGCGCCTGGATGCGTACCGAACTCAAGCGCCGGCGCGAGGCCCGCAGGCAGGGCAAGGCGGCGGCACTGTAGACCAGGCTGCTGACTCCCTGCTTGAGGCGGCGGAATCACTTGAACAACAGCAATATTCCCTGCTGGACTCTGCGCCTATCGAGCAGACCTACCAGGAAACCCTCGTCGCTTACGTGCAATCCAAGCATGATCAGGTTGAGCGCATCGAGGACCGATTAGAAGCCCTTGTGGATCGCCAGCAGGCCCGGTTGCAGCAGATGCAATCACGCTCCCCAGGCTTTCTTTCCCTCCCCTCCACCAAGCGCGCCTGGCAGACCCAGCAGGCCCAATGCAGAGCGCGTCTTCAGGTGCTGCATCATCGCCTGGATGCCGTGCGTGAAATCAAGGACGGCATGGGTCTTCACTCCCCAAAGGTCGAAGAATTGGCTACTCGAAAAATGCGGGCCGAGAACCCGGAACTCGCTTCCGATTGGGATGCCATGCGCCTTGCGGTGCGCCAGCATGAGGCGTTCGTGAAAAAGCAGGCACAGGAGCAGAAACAGGCTCAATCACGAGGACAGGGCCTGTCTCAGGGCCTCTCACGTCCTAAATAGCCGACAGCAAGGCTAGGCCGGCCGCGATCAGCGCCGTGACCGCAGCCGCGATATTCATTGCGGCTACCTGCCTGGATTGTTTCTCCATGCGCCTAATTACCGGCTCGACTCCCGCCCGCACCTGGCCGGCCGCTGCCTGGGCACCATCTTCCATGCCCTTGACCATGGCGTCCTTGCTGGCCGCCAGGGCTACATTCAACACTCTTTCCGCACGGGCCTTCGCGTCCTCGCTCCACCGATGCGCAAGCGCCTCCAGTTCCTCCTTGAAGCGATCGATCAACTCTTCCTGCGCCTGCGCACTGTCCTTCATCAGACGGTCATTGATCGTCTGAAGGATCAGGATCGGATCGTCGCGGCTCACGGCGATGCCGTGCTTTGTCGCGATCTCCTTTATCGTCTCCTCGATCTTGTCGGTCATTACATCACCGCTGCATTTTCCAGCGCGTCGACCAATTGCGATTTCACCAACTTGAGGCGCTGCCGGGTCATGATCGTCTTGGTCTTGTCCTCCAGGGCCTCTTCAAACGTCTGGCGATCCTGGAGCATTTCGGCGAAGTCCCGCCCGTAAGTCTCCTTCTTGAGGTCTGGGATCGTCACAATGGCCGTCACACGATCCTTGTTGCTCGTGTACGCCTTCATCTGCTCAAATCGCTTCCCTTCGTGTTCTATCGGCCCCCAATAGGGGTTGAGCCAAACCACGAAGATCGACTCATCCGGAAACTGGCTGGCGAGCTGCGCGAAGCCGCTGACTGTATCCAGCAGCGCCTGGCCACCCGTGATGACCGTATGAACCACCAGCTCGTGCCCCATCTCCTGGAGCAGCGCCGGCACCTGGTTCGAGATCAGATAGTGTGAGAGGGGAACGAACGAGCTGGCGCCGTTATCGATGATCACGTCGTTCTCTGCCGTGGCGATGATCTCGACCAGGGCATCAAAGTTCCTGGTATTTATCTCGTCCCCCTCCATGATGTTCAGCCGGCGTACATCGAGGGCCTTGTACCCCTCGAATGTTGCGTCCACCGGATCGGTGTCGATGCAAACGGGCTCCTGCCCGATGCTCTTCTTGTATTGTGCAACGATGGCCGCGATAGCTGATTTCCCTACGCCGCCTTTTCCTTGCAGAATTATGTGTACCTTCGCCATCAGATTAAGTCCTCTTTCTTGGGTGTTGCATCAAATGTGAAGCCCTCCTTCTTGGTTGGCTTCGTTTTCTTTTCCCGGCCGACTGCGGCCTTTGTTGGGTTGTCTGGTGTCACCTTGGCCGCTTCTGGCCCTTCCTCTCTCTTCGCCTCCTTTATGTGCTTACGCACATGCTTCAGGAAGGTTTCGTACCGATAGGGGATCTTCCCGATCTCGTGCAAATGCGCCCAGATAGTTTTCTGGGCGTAGCCTGCCTCGATGGCCGCCTTTACATCCTCGCGGACGGCCATGAAAGCGACTGCGGCCAGGTCCTGCCTTGGCCTTTTCTCCCTCCGCTTCTTCACCCATTCGGCCAACTCTTCAGTGTACGTTTTAGCCATATCATTCGATCCATAGTCTATTCCTCATGTCGCTAATGTAGCACTACAGTGCAGTCCATTAAATCGCTGTTACCGCGCTATTACTGCGCTTCTACGGTGCCACTATTGCCCATTATAAGCCGGTTTTTGCGTGTTTCGCTATATCGGTGGTGTTTATTGCGCGAAAAATACGCAATTATAGCGGATTTATCGAATGTAGTGGTGTACACTTTTCTTGGAGTAAAGATCGCCGTAAGGCGGGCAGGATGGGCGAAGTTAGCTAATCGGCAAGCCGATCACCTATCTTCGCTGTACCTTATTCGCACCGGGGTGCTCAACGGACATCCTGCTCTGCGAGGCCGGCCGGCTACCGCCGGCTTTTGAAAGGAGGTTGAACCATGAAAAAGAGAACGATGGACCCACGTCTGGCACAGCAGTTGGTCAACGCCCAAGTTGAGGTCAACCGGGCTGTCCACGCGATGAACATGCTTAACGATCCATCTTTCAGCGATGACTATGACGTGGGCGATGTAGAGCGCCACGCCACCTTCGCCGTGCGCCATCTCCATGAGGTATTGAATCCCATGTACCAGCGCACTGGCCTTGTCCAGGTGCGGGCTGTTCTGCCTGCGCAAAAGGCATTCATGGTGCGTCGCTGGGAACAGACTGCCTCCGCAGTAGGGGAGATCGGTAATGGGTGATGCCAAGGAGAAAAGAAGACACCACTTGCGTGTCCCTGTTCTCCAGGAAGAGCGGCAAATCATTGAACGCCAGGCGAAGCAGGCCGGCATGAGCGTCGCTCGCTACCTGCGTGAAGTAGGCCAGGGTTATCAAATCAACGGCATCGTCGATTATGAGCAAGTGCGGGAACTGGCCCGCATCAACGGCGACCTGGGCCGCCTTGGCGGACTTCTGAAGCTTTGGCTCACCAATGATGAGCGAACCGCTCAATTTGGTGAATCCACGATCCAGGCCGTGCTCGACCGAATCCTTGATACCCAGGATGAAATGAGCAAGGTCATGCTTTCCATCGTAATGCCGCGAGCTGACCATGACAGTTTTAGCGGCTAAAACCGGGTCGCCAGTTCGATGATCGCCAAGCACGTCCCCATGCGGTCACTCGGCAAATCCGACTTTGCCGGTCTGGTGCGCTATATCTCCGATAAGCAGGACAAGACAGAGCGCCTTGGCATCGTTCAGGCCACGAACTGCCAAGCCGATAGCATGCCCGCCGTGATCGCCGAGGTCCTGGCTACGCAACGGCTCAACACCCGAGCCGAAGGCGACAAGACCTTCCACCTCCTTGTCAGCTTTCGACCAGGTGAAAAGCCAGCGGCCGATGTTCTGAAGGCTATTGAAGAGCGTATTTGCGCCGGCTTGGGGCATGGCGATCATCAGCGCGTCAGTGCCGTACACCACGACACCGACAATCTGCACATCCACATCGCCATCAACAAGATTCACCCGACCCGTAACACGATGCACGATCCTTTCCAGTCCTACCGGACGCTGGGTGAGCTTTGCCAAGTGTTGGAACGTGACTACGGCTTGGAAGTGGACAACCACCAGAGCAGGCGCAAGATTGCCGAAGGCCGGGCGGCGGACATGGAGCAACACGCCGGCATTGAAAGCCTCGTTGGCTGGATCAAGCGCGAATGTCTGGACGACATCAAAGGCGCGCAATCCTGGTCAGAGCTGCACCAGGTCATGCGCGAAAACGGCCTTGAACTGCGGCAGCGCGCGAACGGGTTTGTGATCGAGGCCGGCGACGGCACGATGGTCAAGGCGAGCACCGTGGCCCGCGACCTGTCCAAGCCGAAGCTGGAAGCCCGGCTTGGAGCATTCGAGCCTAGCGCCGAGCAGGCTGGGCGGTTAAAGGCTCGCAAGGAATACAAGAAGCGACCGGTGCGCTCGCGGGTCAACACGGTGGAGCTGTACGCCAAGTATCAAGAAGATCAACGCACGCTGACGGCCACCAGAGGCGAGGCGTGGGAGAAGGCGAGGGGGCGCAAAGACAGGCAGATCGAGGCCGCCAAACGCTCGAACAAACTCCGCCGTTCCGCCATCAAACTGATGGGTGGTACCCGTTTCGCCCGCTGCCAGCCAGGGAAAGCGAAGCGAAGGCTGGTAGTCCCCGGTAGTCGCGAGGCGATACTGGAAACCCGACGTGCCGTAGGCGCCAA
>JBEVVH010000125.1:0-10470 GCA_040507245.1 Candidatus Thiodiazotropha sp. | reverse complement strand
GCCGGGTTAATAATAGGCTGTCAAAGATCGAATCGATTTTGGTGGACTTGGATGTCCCAAAATCTTTCATGAGATCGAAGACTCGCTTGTTGCACAACAGACGGATTGATCCGCTGCGACGGATTCGGGCATACGGGTTGTCGAAAATCACTCCAGCGTGTCTCTGTTGATCAGGTTTTCATTGCAGTATGAAGTCAACTCACAAAATGTCGAAAAGAAAGAAAAAATCCCCCAGCCTTGCAGATCAGGCAGACCGCCATCGCCTCTATGAGCTCTCGGTACAGTGTTCCGAGGCGGAGATCGATTTTATCGATGACACCTTCAAATCATTGCGTAAACGCCGCCCCACCCGGTTGCGAGAGGATTTCTGCGGCACCGCCAATGTGTGCTGCGAATGGGTACGCCGCCGAAAGAGCAATCACGCCATTGGCGTAGACCTGGATGCCGAGGTGTTGCAGTGGGGCCGGGAGCATCAACTGGCGGAGCTGAAGCCTTCAGAACGCAAGCGGGTCACCCTGCTTGAGGAAAATGTGCTTTCCGTGAAGACCGAGCCCATGGAGATCATCTCCGCAATGAATTTCAGCTACTGGCTGTTCAAGGAGCGCAAACAGCTGAAACGCTATTTCAAACGGGTCCATGAACAGCTCGCGGACGACGGCGTTTTCTTCATGGACGCCTATGGCGGCTACGACTCCTACAAAGAGATCGAGGAGGAGCGCGAGATTGAAGATGGGGATCGCAGCTTCACCTATGTCTGGGAGCAAGAAAAGTATGATCCGATCACGGGCAACCTGATCTGCCATATCCACTTCGATTTTGAAGACGGTTCCCGGCTGGAGCGCGCGTTTACCTATGATTGGCGGTTGTGGAGCCTTCCTGAAGTCCGCGAACTGCTGGAGGAAGCCGGATTCGGCAAAATCACCTTTTACTGGCAAGGCTTCGATGATGACGGCGAAGCCGACGGGATCTTTGTTCCGATGACCCAGGGCGAGGCGGATGCAGGCTGGATCTGTTACATCACCGCAGAAAAATCCTGATCCGCTTTGCCCATACGGAATTACGGATCAAGACAGGCTCTGTACAGCGAGAAAATCGTTCAATATGTATCGCAACACGGACTGAGCGTCATTCAGATCCAGGCAGGGCAACCCGCCTGCCTCGCGCAAGGGTTCGTCGCTCGCGATCGCGATCACGCTGGGATCCTGCGGGTGGATCAGGGGTTTGCCAAGGGAGGGCCGGTGCAGCTCGATTTTCGGGAATTCCAGGTGTCGGAAGCCTTCCACGAGGACCAGGTCCAGACTGCGCAGATCGAGACGGTCCAGCAGCAGGGGCAGAGTCGGTTCCCGCTCTTGCGGCTCATCCGCCATCAGCGCCCAGGTGCGGGATGAGGCAAGCAGCACTCTCGCGGCCCCAGATTTGCGCAGTTCGTAACTGTCCTTGCCCGGCTGATCCACTTCGACCTGGTGATGGGTATGCTTGATCACCCCGACCCGAAGACCGCGTGCGCGCAAGCCGAGAATCAGCTGTTTCAGGAGGGTTGTTTTACCGGTGCCGCTATACGCGGCGAATCCCAGTAGCGGAACCGGAGCAGAGAACATCAGACCTCTTCGTGCTTGGTTCCACCATGAATCATCACGATCAGATCTGCCGCGTCCCGGCTGATTCCGAGTTCCTCGACCAGTTGCTGCGGCGTGGCGCCTGCCTGAACCATGCGAATCGCATCGCTGTAGGGAGGTTCGCCCTGTTGTGAGGTCTGCTCCATATTCTCCTGTCGTTCCTCGAGGTCCCTGCCCTGTCTTTCCAGGCGATTGACCCGCCGGTCGACACCCACCGCACTGGAGCAGAGTGCGGCCACGGTCTGTTTCAGGGTGGCAACCTCCTTGTGCTGTTGTGCGAGTTGTTCACGGGACTGTTTCAGCGCCCGAAACATGACCGCCAGACCAACGATGAGAAACAGCGTCAATAGGGGCAGAATCCCCTGGATCAAGGACTCAGCCATGCGGAACAACCTCGGTTAGCAATGAGATTTCAGGCGTATTCGTCGATATGCGGCTTGTTGTCATCTTTGTTGTTGGGATTCTTCTTTTTTTCCTGGCGAGTCTGTTCATCCGGTTTTCTGGGTCGTTCACGGCGCATCGGCGGCTTCGGTGGATTCACCGGGTACAACGGATTGAGCGGATTCTGTCCTCCGATTTCAGCCATGTCCTCTGGTCCCTTCTGCTCAGATCAACCTCTCACTTCTGTAAAGATAGCTCGAAATTTCATCCAGATGCCACGTTCAACCCCGATTCTCGGGGGGAATCCGTGATCTTCATATCAACCAGAGACCCTGAACTCGCCAGGTAATATCACTGAACGACGATACGTTACAGAGCATATCTGAACCAGAATCGACCTTGACGAGTCGAATCATGGACTCAGTACATGCTGATTTCCTGCCACTCCTCGTCGGTCAGCAACTTGTTCAGATCGACCAGAATCAACAGCCGATCCTCCTGGGTGGCCACGCCCTGAATGTAACGGGAACTCTCTTCCGTACCCACGTTTGGTGCGGCATCGATCTCGTTCTCGCGCAACTCCACGACTTCGGCTACCGCATCCACCAGGATACCCACCACCTGGCGTTCGGACTCGATAACAATGATACGGCTGTTGTCATCCACTTCCGCGGACGCCAGGCCGAACCGCTTGCGGGTATCGATGACGGTCACCACATTGCCGCGCAGGTTGACGATACCCAGCACATAGCTGGGCGCGCCGGGCACCGGTGCGATCTCGGTGACACGCAGAACCTCCTGAACCTGCATGACATTGATGCCATACACTTCATCCATGAGGATGAATGTCACAAACTGAATCAGCGGGCCGCCACCACCTTCGTCGTCGTCTTCAAAACCCATGTTCTTATACCTCTATCGTTTTTGCGCCTTCGTGTTCTTTGACCCGCACAATCTGCTCAGGCCGCAAGCAGGGACAGCACGCCATCCACATCGAGCAACACACTCAACTCCTGAATGATGATACCGGCGTACCAGGGACGGGTCTGATCACCCCGGCGCCAACGAATCTGCTCTTTCTCGATCTGCCGTGTCTCGCAGATCGCATCCACCGCAAGTGCCCGGTCCCCCTGTCCGATCAACAGCAGATGCTTAGGGGCCGCCAGATACTCCGGATCAATCCGTTCCGGCATCAGCAGGCGTGCCGTGTCGATCACCACCACCTTGTCCTCACGATTCAGGACAACACCCAGTGACCAGGTCGGCTGACCGGGCAACTGCTTGGTCTGACCCGTATGGCTGAGAATACCCATCAGTGCATTGAGGGGTATACCCATGGTGATGCCGTTGACCTTGAACAGCAGCACCTGAAATGGCTTGTCGGCCCACTCAGGCTGTCGCTCGGCGCCATTCGGCTCCGGCGTGGCCTGAGGCGCGGTCGTGGTCTGTTCCTTTACCTGAATATCGGCATCCGCCAAAGGCTCTTTAACCTTTAGCATGGATACCGGTTCGACCCGTGCCTGCAGTTTGGAAGACGCGGGGATCTGCAGCTTTGTCTCGGCAGCGGTCTCGGTCTGTACCTCGACCCGTGTGCGTACCCTGCGTTTGGGCGGTGCGGACCTGGAAGGCACATCGATTTCAGACAGCAGCGTATCGAGATAGCTTTTCAACGCATCGTCCGGTTCCTCGATGCGGGTCCTGATATCCCGCTTCTGCGGTTTATCGGGTTGAACACTCATGCTCCGGCCCCGGCCACTGACATGGGTTCATGTTCGTTGAGCAGATCCTGCAGCAGCCGGCTGTAGGCCGCCACACCCCGGCTCTGGGGTGCGAAAATCGCCGGAGGAATACCCGCCTTGCTGGCCTCGCGAAACAGGGTGTCGACGGGGATCAGACTGTCCCAGATGTGCTCCGGATAACTTTCACGCAACACCCTCAGGCTGTCGATGGAGGCCCGGGTGCGCCGGTCGAACATGGTGGGGACGATTTTGTACGGCAACGGTTGTTTACGCGACTTGGTCACCATGTGCAGGGTATGCAGCATGCGTTCGAGACCCTTGAGGGCGAGAAACTCTGTCTGAACCGGCATCAGCAGATATTCACAGGCCGCCAGGGCGTTGATCATCAATACCCCGAGTATCGGAGAGGGCAGTCGAGTATCACATGATCGTAGCGGGACTCCAGTTGCGCCATCGCCTGCTTGATCACCAGGCCCAAGCCGTCCAGCTTGCCCGACTGACGGTCCAGGGAGGCCAGGGCCATCTCCGCGGGCATCAGATCCAGGCCTTCGGTGCCGGTGGGGTGTATCAGGCTCATGGGATCGACCGGCTGGCCCTGGGCAACCCCACGAAACAGGCTGTAAACACTGGCTTCAAGACCGTCCGGATCGTAACGAAAATAGCTGGTCAGGGAAGCGTGTGGATCGATGTCGACCAGCAGTGTGCGGAGTCCCCATATGCTGAGCAGTCCGCCGAGCGAAACCGAAGTGGTGGTTTTGCCAACCCCGCCCTTTTGATTTGCCACGGTCCAGATCTTCATTGACCGCCTCCCGGCAGGTCGATCACCCGCTCGGGCTGACCGGACATGCCGAGGATCACCAGGCTGACCCGGCGGTTCCTGGCCTGGCCTTCCGGGGTGTCATTTCCCGCGACGGGCCGGTGTTCGGCGTAACCCACCGCCGACAGGCGTTCGGGATCGATGCCATAGCGGGTCATCAGGTGCACCACGCTGGCGGCACGGGCTGCGGAAAGCTCCCAGTTGGAAGGAAACTCCTAGGTATTGATTGGACGGTTGTCCGTATTTCCCTCCACCTGTATGGCATTCGGCACTGCGGCCAGAACCTCACTGATCTGCCGCAGGGCAGTCGCCGCGGTTCTGGAGAGGTGCGCACTGGCGCTGGCGAACAGCATCTTGTCCTTCATGTTCACCACCACCCGGTCCGGCGAGTAGTCGACGTCGACGAGTTCCTCGTCCACGTATTCGCTGAGCATGTCCTCGATGGTGGCGGCGAGAAAGCGTAAGCGTTGTTTGTCATTCGCCGGCATGGCGGACAATGCATCCTGCTGTCCGGCCGCTGGACGATCCTCATCACCCACGCCCTGGCGATGATCCCCCTTGATCATGACGCTCTCCTGCCCCATCCCCGGAGTATCCCCGGAGGTACACGCGAGTTCACCGACCTGAATCGGATCAAGACTGCGCTGAGACTCCTGAAAGGCGTTGGTCAGGGTCTGTGATAACACCCGGTATTTACCTTCATTGACCGATGAAACCGAGTACATGACCACGAAAAAGGCGAACAACAGGGTTACGAAATCCGCGTAGGAGACGATCCAACGTTCGTGATTGACATGGGCTTCCTGACGTTTGCGTCTTCTGGCCATGGCTCAGCCTCCGCTCACGTTACAAGGGGCGCTGATCGGCGTTTTCACTGAACGAAGCCTCTCAGCTTGTTTTCGATACTGCGCGGATTGTCGCCTTCCGCAATACCGATGACCCCTTCAATCACCATCTCGCGAAACTTGACGATGTGTTCCGACTGGGTACGCAGTTTCGCCGCGATCGGCAGCAGAAACAGGTTGGCCAGACCGACACCGTAGATGGTGGCGACGAAGGCGGTGGCGATACCGCTGCCGAGCTTGCTCGGGTCCGCCAGATTCTGCATGACATGGATCAGGCCCATCACCGCGCCGATGATGCCGATGGTCGGCGAGTAGCCGCCCATGCCTTCGAACACCTTGGCGGCCTGGATATCGAACTGCTCACTGGCATCGACTTCCATCTCCAGGATACTGCGCAGGGAGTCCGGCTCACTGCCGTCGACCAGCAGTTGCATGCCCTTGCGGATGAACGGATCGGGTTCCTCGTCCGCAATGGCCTCGAGTCCGAGCAGACCCTCTTTACGGGCGATGTTGCTCCAGGCGACGAGTTTCTCGATGGTGGTGCGCATGTTCCAGCCGGGCAGGCAGAAACACCCGTCCCGACAACCTCAGGGCATGCCAGAAAACGGGTACCGGGGTCTGCAGCAGAATCGCGCCAATGGTGCCGCCAATGACGATCACCATGGCCGGGCCATTAGCCAGGGAGTCGATATGTCCGCCTTCGAGCCAATTGCCTCCCAGGACCGCCAGGAAGGCGATCAGGATTCCGATGAAACTCAGAAAATCGACTCTCATTTCAGTTTCGCCATCAGGGAACCCATATCCTCAAGGTTCATCACCCGGTCGGACAATCCGGCCTTTTCAACCGCCTGCGGCATACCATAGACGACACAACTCTTCTCGTCCTGGCTCCACAGGCTGGCACCTGCCCGCTTGAGCTGTTTCGCACCCTGCAGACCGTCAGAGCCCATACCGGTGAGCACCACGGCCAGGGCCCGGGACTGGGCGCTCTCCGCGACCGACTCGAACATCAGGTCCACACTGGGGTGGTAAATCTGTCCCGGCAACGGATCGGTGATGCGCACCTGATAGCCTCCCGCGGCGCGCTCCACCCGCATCTGCTTGCCACCCGGCGCCAGCAGCGTCTGACCCGGCATCAGCCGGTCGGTCCACCGCTTCGCGAATCGTGATTGCGCAGGTCGCATTGAGTCGATCCGCGTAGGCCGTGGTAAAGCTTCCCGGCATGTGTACTGCCGCAACCAGCGGCAGTGGAAAATTACGCGGCAAGGCACTCAACACCTGGCGCAACGCCACCGGTCCGCCGGTGGAAGCGCCGATTGCCACCAGATCTGCGCGCACTGCGGAAACCGAGGCCGCAGAACCCGCCGCCATCGAGGCCGTTCTATGCGTTGATCGCAGATAATCCGTCATCCCCGAGCGCGTCAGGCTCAGACGCGACTTCCCCAGATCCCGTATCCGGTCCAGCAACTGATTCTGGGTCGAGTCGTGACCTGTCGCCCGCTGACCTGTGTCTTTCGGCAGGAAGTCCATGGCTCCGGCATCAAGAGCATCCAGGGTTTCCTTGGCGCCTTCCCGGGTGAGCGCGGAGAACATCAGAATCCGGGTAGGCGATTCAGCCATGATGCGCCGTACCGCGGTAATGCCATCCACCACCGGCATCTCCACATCCATGGTGATGACATCCGGTTTCAGGGCTTTTGCCTGGGTGATCGCTTCCTGACCGTTGGCGGCTGTTCCCACCACTTCAATATCCGGCGCAGGCACAAGCGCTGCCATGACCCGGTTCCGGAAAAAGGCGGAGTCGTCAACAATCAGTACACGCAACTTGGCGCCCATAGTCCCTCTTCAACACATACCGTTGTCTTTGAATCGGGCAGCGACCCCTGTCTTGATCCTCTTTCAAGCGCCACACCGCCAATGACTGGTGATTTAATATTTCTTCGCGTATTTCCGCATCAGTCCCGGCACGTCCATGATGAGTGCGATCTTGCCGTCGCCGGTTATCGTGGCGCCGGCCATGCCGTCGAGTCCCTGCAGGAGTGCGCCGAGTGGCTTGATGACCACCTCTTCCTGGCCGATCAGATGATCCACCACAAGGCCGACCTGGATGTTACCTACATTGACAATGACCACATGTCCCTTGGTCCGGTCCTCCTGGGTCATGGGACTGTTTGGAATCAGCCATTTTCTCAGGTAGAAAAGCGGTAGCGCGCGTTCCCTGACCATGATGGTCAGCTGCCCGTCCACCGTGTTGGTGCGCTTGAGATCCAGGTTGAAGATCTCCACCACGCTGGCCAGCGGCAAGGCAAAGGGTTGCGATCCCAGCAGCACCATAAGGGTCGGCAGGATCGCCAGGGTCAGGGGGAGCTTGATGGTGATAAGAGTGCCCTGGCCCAGCTCCGAATTGATCTCAACGGAACCGTTCATCTGTGCGATGCGGGTCTTTAGCACGTCCATGCCGACCCCCCGTCCCGAGACATCGGAGATCTCAGTCTTGGTGGAGAAGCCCGGTGCAAAGATCAGATTGAAGCAGTCCTTGTCATCCAGACGACTCGCGGCTTCGGTATCCATCATGCCCTTTTCCACAGCCTTCTTGCGCAGCGCCTCCGGATCCATGCCTTTACCGTCGTCAGCAATCGATAGCAGGATATGATCGCCCTCCTGGGCCGCGGACAGCACCACGGTACCGCGTCGGGGCTTGCCCTTCTCTTCACGTTCGTCCGGCAGCTCAATGCCATGATCCACGGAGTTACGTACCAGATGGACCAGCGGATCGGCCAGGGCTTCGACCAGATTCTTGTCCAGATCGGTATCCTCACCGACCATCTCCAGATCGATCTCTTTCTTCAGACTGCGGGCCAGATCCCGCACCACCCGGGGAAACCGTCCAAATACCTTCTTGATCGGCTGCATGCGGGTTTTCATCACCGCCAGTTGCAGATCCGAGGTCACCACATCCAGGTTGCTGACCGCGTTGGAAACCTCCTCGTCATTCAGGGTGGCCTTGAGGGTTGCGAGCCGGTTGCGTACCAGCACCAACTCGCCCACCATGTTCATGATGTCATCAAGCCGTTGGGTATCCACCCGTACGGTGGTTTCCGCAGGGGTCTTTGCGGCGGCGGTGGCGACAGCCATTGCCGCGGCCGGTTCCGCTGCTGCGGGCGGAGCAGCCGGTGACTTGACGGCCGCAGGTTTCGGCTTTTCAACCGGTTTGGTTTTTTCAGCAGGCTTGGGCTTCGCTTCGGGCTTTGCCTTTGCCGCAGGCTTGGGCTTCGCTGGTTCTGACTTGGGCTTCGCTGGCGCCGGCTTTTTCGCGGCGGCCGGTTTTTCCGATTCTGCCTGTTTCAGCTTTGTCGGATCGAACTTGCCTTCACCGTGAATCTGGTCGAGCAGTTGCTCGAACTCGTCCTCGGTGATGTCGTCGGAGGCTACTGCCGGTTTAGGTTCCGGCTTAGCCGCAACCGGTTCCGCGTGAGGCGCGCCACTGAACTTTCCCTTGCCGTGCAGTTCGTCGAGCAGCGCCTCGAATTCATCCTCTGTGATGTCGTCGCTCGACGCCGGGGCCGGCGTGGGTTCATGGATGGCATCCAACAGCTCTTCGAATTCGTTCTCGGTCATATCCTCATGAGCGGTGGTCTCAGCCTCAGTCTCGGGCTCGCTCTCATCGACAACCGCCTCGCTCTCCTCCTCGACAGCGGTCTCTTCCTCTTCGGCTTCCGGCTCCTCTTCCTCCTCACCACCGGGAACCGCAAACTGGTTCAGGCGTTGAATCAGATCCGGCGAGGCATGATCGGGCATCACCCCGTTGCGCACCTCCTGGAACATCACATTGACCACATCCAGGACCTGCAGTACGGAATCCATCAGGTCGGGGGTGACCTGACGCTGGCCCTGGCGGAGGATATTGAAGACGTCTTCGGCCCGGTGGCAAACCTCGACCAATGGCTCTATGGCGAGAAAACCCGCACCGCCCTTGATCGTATGAAAACCGCGGAACACCGCGTTGAGCAGATCGAAATCGTTCGGCTGTTGTTCCAGATCCACCAACTGCTCGCTGAGCAGTTCCAGAATCTCGCCCGCCTCAACCAGAAAATCCTGGAGGATTTCGTCGTTGACATCGATGGTCATGTATCGCTCCCGGTACCAATATCAAACTACTTCGTAGTCACTGACAGATATATCGGTCTGTGCCCGAATAACTAAAATCCGAGGCTGGAGAGCAGATCGTCCACATCGTCTTGGCTGGTCATCTGCTCTCCCTGGTCGAGACCCGGAATCGCCGGACCGGCAAGCTCTTCTTCCTTTTGCTGCTTCTTGTCACCGCCTTCCTCGAGTTTCTGCCCGGTGATCCTCACCAGCATCACCAATTTCTCCTCGACATCATGCACAAGGGTGATGACCTTTCGAATGATTTGGCCGGTGAGATCCTGGAAATCCTGTGCCATGAGTACTTCCGAGAGGTTCTTGTGCAACTGCGCGCTGTCAGACTGGGTTTTAGCCAGAAACTCGGTCAGCGAATCGCTCAGACCTTTGAAGTCATCCTTGTTCATCAATCGCGAACGCAGCCGGCTCCACTGCTCGAGCAGGTCCTTCGACTGCTCTTCCAGGTATTCGACCACTGGCAGACTCTCTTCCACGGCATTCAGGGTGCGGTCAGCGGATTGCTGGGTCATGGTGATGACATAGCTCAATCGCTGTTTGGCATCCGGGATCTCAACATTGGTCATGTCGTTGATCCGGGCATCCAGCAGAAAACCGTTGATCGCATCATGCAGTTCCCGGGTCAACCGACCGACCTCTAGAAACAAGTCATCTTTGTTTTTGGGTGGGCTTAGTTCGGCAATCAGGCGATCACTTTCCGCTTCATCACCGGCCTCGAGGCAGGTAACCAGCGCCTTGGCGATCTCGATGCGCTCTTGAATGTCCCGTTTTTCCCCCATCTGGCAGACTCCTGACGATTATTGACTCAACCCACACGTTCGAAGATCAAGCGAGTCTTCGATCTCATGAAAGATTTTGGGACATCCAAGTCCACCAAAATCGATTCGATCTTTGACAGCCTATTAGTGCCC
>JBEVVH010000124.1:0-10596 GCA_040507245.1 Candidatus Thiodiazotropha sp. | reverse complement strand
TCCTTGTAACGGGCCATCATCCATTCTCCATGCCAGTATTGTGATGCCTTGATTCTAACGAAAAATAGGGTTTTTCTACAGCCTCAACGACCACTGCCACACATACCGTCGATATTGAATACACTCCTTAGCAGGTTCAACAAGACAAACCGCGCGGAAACATTGACTGAGAGCTAGACTAAGACTCACTGTGCAAGATACCTTTCTTTGCAAGAACCGCATGCTTTGCTTCCCGCCCCGCGAATTCGAGCATCTCTTTTATCTCTGCCTCGTCTATTTGATTTTTATCTCTCAGGAAAGCGAGTAACGACCCTATTATCAGTTCCAGTTGAATAATTCTGGTTTCCTGATCCTCATCAATTTTTGCATTCGCTTGTATGCTTTTTCTTATTAAATTTCTTTGTTCAATGGACGTTTTCTCCACGTCATGGGTATGCCACCACGTACCGACATCCCCCAGGAGCAACCCCTTGATAAAACCCGACATAAGCATCTCCCTGAAAAATTCTTAGTATAACCACCCCTCCTCCCATTAAAAAAGCCGGCATGGCGCCGGCTTTGAAAGGTTCCGGACTGATGTCCGGTTCTATCTTTTTATTATTTGTATTCGCCGAAGACGAATTTCGGTTTCAGCCAAAGCACCAGCATCGGCAGTATGGTCAACGCGGTCACTACGTCGATCAACAGCGCCTGGCTGATGTAGATGCCCAGACCGCAGGTGTTGGCCAGGTCGGTGTTGAGCAGCGGCACGAAACAGCCAAGCAGCACAATGACCGAGATGATGACCGCCGAACCGGTGGTGTTGAGGGTATTGATCAGAGACTGGTGCCAGTTACCGGCCGTGGCCTGCATCTCTTCACGCAGTCGCGACATCATATAAATGCCGTAGTCGATACCCAGACCCATGGCGATACTCAGCGCCACCTGCAAGTGGAACGCCAGGTTGCCCGACCAGTTCTGGATGCTGGTCATATAACCACCCAGACCGTACTGCGCGTAAAGGGTAACGAATAGCAACAGAGTGAGGATGCACGAGACCACCACGGACCGGAAGATCAAAGCCGCAATCACAAAAACCGCGGCCGCTGTCAGCAGGGGTCCGGACAGCCAGTTGGCCACGGCCACTTCACGAGTCGCCTCGGTGGCACCCAGGAAGCCACCCAGTCCGGGGCGTACATAGTTGGGCCCTTCGACGGAGAGTTCATTGGTATCACCCGAGAGATCCCCCACCGGTCCGGAACGCAGGCCGAAGTTGACCTTGCTGAATCCGGGATCGTTTTTGTGATCCTCGATGTACTGTTGAATGTCCATGGTGACCTGATGGGCTTCCTTCGGATCCATGGTGTTGATGAATCCCATCACCACGCCTTCGTTCCAGTTCTTCATGACGAAGGAGTCCATGTCACCCTCTTCGGTCATGGTTTCGAGCAGGCCGTTGAACAACTGAACGATGCTGTCTCCGTTACGGTCGTCATCCGGATCGATGGAACGGAGTTTTGCCGTAGTCGGGATGTACAGATCCTTGACGGTGGGCTTCTCACCCGGCTCCGCACTCAGGAACATGTTCACGAGCCGGATGTATTGCGCATAGGATCCGGTAAACCCGATAAACGGATGTGCCCGCATCCACTCTTCCAACGCTTCGATATCCGCCAGCACGTCGGCCTGATTAAACACACCCTGGGCACCACAAGGATCGGGATCCCAACAACCCAGTTTCTCTTTGGAGGCCTGACAGGCAGCCGCCTTTTCCTGGGGATCCTCGATATCGTAGATACTCTCAGGGAATGGCGTATCCAGACACAGTTCCAACACCGGCTCCTTACCGCGAATCGGGATCGAGACCGAGATGACGCCCGGCATAATCTTGTTCAGTCGTTCCAGATGCTGGATGGTAATCGACTTCTCTTTGAAGGCGGCCCGGGAGTAGTTGATACCCTTCTCCACGCCGGGCATCAGATCATCGCTGGTACCATTGAGTATGTCCGTCTCGTAGGTAGACCAGGCGATGATGGCCGCGACGATACCAATAGGGATGATCATGCCCGGCCCGGACACCAGCTTCGAGAGCACACCCCCAACCTTGTTCTCCCAGCTGTTTTCATGATCCGCGATTGCTTCGCCCTTACCACAGGGGAAGGTCATCATCAGCAGCGGAATCAGGGTGGTGGTGGTCAGAATGAGGGTGAGCATGCCAAACATGCCGAAGTAGGCGTAAGCCTTGTAGAAAGAGATATCCACCGTGGCCAGGGTGGCAAAACCCACCATGTCCGTGATGATGGACAGGGTGGCCGGCACGATGGTGTGGGAAATCGCCACCCGTGCAGCGGTATTGCAATCCCCGGTCTTGGCCTGCTCCTGCAGAAACCTTCGAGTCACCTGGACCGAGTGACCGATACCGATGGCCAGCAGCAGCATCGGAGTGAGCACCATCATGGTGGTCAACTTGAAGGCGGAAAAGCCCATCAGACCCAGAGTCAGGAGAATGGTGGCACTGACGCCGATGATCGGGAACAGGGACCCGCGCCAGTTACGGAACTCGAACCATAGTGCGGCAATAACGATCGCAAAGGAGATGACAAACAGCCACCATTTGTTCACCAGGTCGGCGAGCATCCAGGCGAGGAAGTAGGGTTCACCGGCCACCAGGACCTCGAAGCGGTCATCCTGGCGGTACTCATCCATCATGCCGCGCACTTCACGCACCCAGGGCAGATAGATCTCCTTCACCTCGTCGGTGTAGTCGCCGATGATGTAGAGGGACTTGGGAGTGCAGTTTTTTACATCCTTATCCTTGAATTCGCATTTTTTACCCTCGGAATCCTCAAAGCGATGAGCATCGGCCCGATGACCGGGTTCTCTTCGATACCGTCCTTCAGAAAAGCCAGTTGTTCCTTGGCCTTTTCCGGATCGTCACTGATGCCTCCCGTGGGTATCAGGCGTTTGAAAACCAGTCCGTTTTCATCCGCCCCCATGTACTTGATCTTTTTTGCCGCCACATCGATGAAATTCGATTCACGGGCAGTGGGCAGGGACACCAGCCGGTTGTGGATCTCCTGCACCTTGTTCACAAACCAGTTCTGGTAGACATCCCCTTCCTTGATGCGCAGGGCGAATACCATCAGGTTGCCCATGCCGAAGTTGTGTTCCGCGTAGAGATTGGTCGCCACATAACGGTTGCTCGGCGGGAGCAGGGTATCCGGATCGTTGCGCATATTGAGGTTCTTGACCTGCAGCGCCGCGATGATGGTTGCGACCAGCAGGATCAGCATCAGCGGCCAGCGAAACCGGATGACGAAATCGGCATATGCCTCGGCCCAAGGATTTGAATGATCATTTGATGCGGAGCCACTCATGGCGCATCTCTCCTACAGAAGGCTCAGGCAGCGAGAAGGTGTAAACAGGTCGACCGCTGCCGGAGGGATTGTGACAGTCGTTTTGTTGCTTGTATCAACAGCTGGTTAAGCGGGACCGCAACATCCGGTGCAGGATATCTCCTGCACCGGATGTCCGATGAGTCCCTAGATCATTCGAAGATCCATTTCAAACCCACCTGGACATTCGAGGAGTTCTCGAACTGACCAAAGGTGGTGTCTTCGTCGCCCCAGTAGTTGTTCCACTCCGCAGAGCCGATGATGGTATCGGAGAAGCTGTACTCCACGTCGAAACGGTTCCACTTACCACCGCCCTCTTCATAGATGAAGATGTTGTTCCAGCGATGCTCCTGAGAGTCGCCGAAGGGCTTGGAGAGAAACAGTGAGTAGAACTCTTTGTACTCGTAGCCCTTGTTCATGCCGTTGGTCATGCTCAGGGTCGGGAAATCCGCAGTGTAGCGAGAACAGTCGAAAGAGATACCTGTCTGGCTCACGCAGGTACGTTTTTCATCCTGGTAGTCCAAGTTGATGTATTGGATAAACTGACCACTCACCATCATATTGGTGAATACATTGATATCGGCGCCGATTACGTACTTGAAGTAGTCCGCATCCTCCATCGTGAGCGATGTCGTCATATCACCAATACTAAACAAGCGCTTATCAACGACGGGCTGCTTATCATCCTGATCATAGAGAAACTCACCTCGAAGAACTACTGGCGCAACCGGTGTATCGAGCGCGTAGTCAAAGGAGGCACCAAAACTATGAACCCGGTGCAGTGACTCGGTTATATGCAATTCTGTGGGATTACTGGTGTAGGAACCAAACCCGGCGGTGGGATCATAGGCACCGTAGTACTGACCGGCGGCGTTGTGCAACAGTATGGTGGTCGGCAGGGCCATGGTCATATCGCCAGGCACCTCGTCAACACCGAGGTTGCTGCTGATGTCCGGCCGGTCCGGAACACCATCCGATCCCGGCGCACCGGTACCATTGTTGATGAAATCTCCGGCGCTGGCCCGTTGCACGGTCAGCTCTTCGCCAGTAACCGCATCATGCCAACTCAGGGCAATGTCCGGGTTGGCGCTGTAGTGGTAGAAGTAGTTCAACGAGTAGTTGAAACCCGCATCGGTGTAGCCCTTGAAGCGGAAGCCACCGTTGACATCCGTATCGTCCGGGTAATCCTTTTCGTAGACTGACTTGGAACCGGTGAAAAAGTCCATCGAGCCCGGCACCCCGAACTGGCAGTCGCCGTCCTGGTCACTGTCCACGCAGTTGTTGAAGGTATTGAAGGTAGCGAAGGTGGCGTTGGGCATGTACTCGAATGCGGAGCGCGGCTTGGTCGCGGAGTAGGTCTGGTCGGAGAAGTTCTGGGTATCCGTGGCGACCGGCATCAGATTGGTCTCGAACGCATTTCCGTTGGGATCACCCTGCTGCAGACCACCCTGGGTGATCATACCCAGCGGGATGTAACCGGGCATCGTGGCCAGCAGAGTCCCACCGGGAGCGGTCTGTCCAGGAAGCAGAAAGTACTGGTCGTTTGTGGTATTCGGATCGCCATCGAAGTCGTACTCATCCAGCATGCTGTTGGCGAAGTAGTCCACGGTGATGCCGGAAGTCGGTACCAGGCCCAGGGGACTCGGCATACCGCCGATCATGCCCAGGGTAGCACCGCCGGTGAAGCTGGCCGCCACATTGGCCAGAGCCGGTGCGACGTTGAGAAAACCGTTGACGTTGCCGGTGATGCTGTCCACGCCTTTCATGATGAAGGGATGACCGGAGTCACCGTCTTCATTCAGACCGGGGATCTTGTTTTCCTCGACCTGGGAAACGATAAACTGGATGTTGCCCACATCGCCGATGTTGCGTTCGGCGTTGATCATCCAGATCGGAATGCGGGAATCCTCCATGGAATTCTGATTGAGTTCGCGAAAATCTGTGGGGTTGATGATATCCAGCAGCTTGATGCCGTCCGCGGTTCCCCAAACCACCTGTTGCTTACCAATGCGCAGATCCCAGTCGAACACGCTGGTATCGAAGTAGAGCTCTCTCAGGTAGTCGTTCTGGGTGTAGGACTTGTGACCCTTGTAGTCGTCGTTGACGCCTTCGGAGTCGTAGATCAGGTTCAGGTCACCATGCCAGGTGATCGAATCGCCGATATAGCCGTTTAGGAAGATCCGGGCGGAGTTCTCGAACTTCATCAGGTCGCCCTTGTCGTGACCCTCTTCATCCAGCATGGTGTCGGCTTCCCCGGTGACCTGGCCATCACGTGTGAAGACCGCAGTCTCGTTCTTCAGGTAACCGGTGATATCGATCTCGGCAACTGCTGTGCCTGGGACAATCAGGGCGAGCAGCATCGATTGATACAACTTACAGCGCTTAAACATTAATACTTCCTCCCGGGGGGTTCAACGATGAACGGTTTGCTTTTCCAATGTCCGTTTCACTCGGTGATGGTGTGGGTCACCTTGAGCCAGGCAACCGAATATGCGGGAGGCGCCGGTGGTTGAGCGCCTCCCGTAGTTGTCAGCGTTTTATTTTTCTCAGGGTACTTTCAGACCAGAAATCAGCATCCCAGGGCTGATTGAACTGGACGATCTCACGAGGAATCACAGCCCAGGTTTCATGGCCGTTCTCGAAGGTCTTGCCGTACCAGTAACCCCAGTACTGGGCACGCGGATCGTCCTGACCCAGAGTTTGCCAATCGCGATCGATAACTTTGACCTTTTTGTCCCCTTTGAAGTAATCGGTGCGGTAGTCGGCGAAGGTCTTGGTGTCCACATAGCTAATGCGGTAGTCGTACCACCAGTTCTCACGCTTGGTGGTGCTCTTCAGTTTGTAGACTTCCTTACCTTTGTGATCGCAGGCGGCATCCGGCGGATTCGGCAGGTATTTGTTCTCGGCTTCCTGTTTGGCGATGGCGCCCAGACAGTCGTTGAAGGTCTCCTTACCCATCAGTTCATGGGTCTCATCCTTCGGTTTGCGCAAGGTTACGTCACCAAAGGTGAAGTCGGTGCCGCCCCAGGCGTCATCGTGTGCGGGCTCGGCAAAACGGCGGATCTTGCGCAGTGCCGGCAACCAGATGGAGTAGGACTGACTCTTGCTGTCATCCAGGAAGTCGGTAATCAGCATGCCGGTGCCTGCAAGTTTACCGGAACGGAAAATCGCGATGTCCTGCGCATTGGTCGTGCCATCGGAGTAGTCATTGTTCAGGTAGCGTTCCACGGTGATGGTGGTGGGGTCACTGCCTGCGGATTTGTTGACAATCACGGTGATCTTGCCCGGTTCGGCGCGCACACTCTTCTGCGGATCTTTATTGTCGTTGGTGATGCCGTAGTTTTTCAGGGCATAGAAGTGATTCACGAAATAGACCTGGTCGGCAATCTCGTTCGCGCTGGGACTTGCGCCGGGCATGGGCAGATCCTTCGCGACTCCGGCCACCGCATTTCCCGCTACCATCAACCCGGCCGTAGCCACTACACACGCGATCTTTCGCATCAGTATTTGCCATCCTCCTCGTGTTGAACGGCTTACAAGCCAGCCGCCCGATATTATTGAATTAGGCGTTTCTAATGAACGACTTGTATGAAACTTTTATAACGATAACAGAGATCCTGTGCGTTAAGCAATGAAGGTAAACCATAAGTCGAAACCCGCCTATGTTCGAATCCGGCATTCACCGGTTTCAATCAGCAGGAATCATTACCCTGACCACAGCAAGATAAGCGCTGCTGCGCGGCGTTGGATACCCTCATCACCCCAATCAACCGAGCTTGACGTGGAGTACGGACAAGCCATGGGTCTATGCCGACAAGATCCATTTTTCAAGCAATAAAGCTTGAATTTAACTACTTGATATAACAAAATTTCCAACCCCACAGACTGAACAGAACGACAGATGTCGATACTTGCGCTCGGACTCAACCATAAAACCGCCCCGGTGGATATCCGGGAAAAGGTGACCTTTGGGCCCGATATCATCGCCGGAGCGCTACGCAGTCTGCAGGATAATCCCGCCGTGGAAGAGAGCGTGATTCTCTCCACCTGCAACCGCACCGAGATCTACTGTAGCCTGAGCGAGGAGGATCACGAGCCCCTCGCCGAATGGATCTGCCGGTTTCATGGTCTTCCGGTAGGGCGGGTCACCCCCTACCTTTACAATCACTTCGATCTGGATGCGGTGAAGCATCTGATGCGGGTGAGCTGTGGACTGGACTCCCTGGTCCTGGGCGAGCCGCAGATCCTGGGTCAGGTGAAGTCGGCCTACCAGACCGCATCGGATGCGGGCACCACCGGGAAACTGCTCTACAAACTGTTCCAGCACGCCTTCTCGGCGGCCAAGCAAATCCGTACCGATACGGCGATCGGCAACAGCCCGGTATCAGTGGCCTTCGCCGCGGTGAGCCTGGCCAAGCAGATCTTCAGTGACCTGTCGGAACAGACCGCTTTGCTCATCGGTGCCGGTGAAACCGTTGAACTGGCGGCCCGCCACCTCAACCAGAACGGCATCGGCCGGATCATCGTCGCCAACCGCACGGTGGAGCGGGCACATGCCCTGGCGGCCCAGTTCGATGGCTTTGCCATCGCCCTGACCGAACTCAGCACCCATCTGTCGGAGGCGGACATCGTCATCTCCTCCACCGCCAGCCCGCTGCCGGTATTGGGCAAGGGCACCGTGGAACGAGCCCTCAAGGAACGCAAACACCGCCCCATATTCATGGTCGACATCGCGGTGCCCCGGGATATCGAACCGGAGGTAGCCGATCTCAGCGACATCTACCTGTACACCGTGGACGACCTGGATGAGGTGATCCAGGAGAATATGCGCTCCCGGGAAGAGGCGGCGGAACAGGCGGAAGAGATCATCGAACACTATGTCGGCGAATACATGGGCTGGCTGCGTTCCCTGGACGCGGTGGAACTTATCCAGGACTACCGCTGTTACGCGGAAAACCTGCGCGACGAGGTGGTGCAGAAGGCCCTGCAACAGCTGGCCAAGGGCAAGGCTCCGGATGAGGTGATCCAGCAGATGGCCCGAACCCTGACCAACAAACTCCTGCATACCCCCAGCGCACAGATGCGCCAGGCCGGATTCAACGGTCAGCTGGAACTCCTGGATGCTGCCAACACCCTGTTCCAGCTCAAGAAAACTGACACTACCACATGAAGTCCTCACTCCGCGGCAAACTGGACCACATTGCCGAACGCTTCGAGGAAGTCACCATCCTGATGGCCGACCCCGGGGTACAGGCGGAACAGAATCAGTTTCGTGACCTGGGACGGGAGTACGCCCAGCTGGAACCCATTGTCGAGACCTACCGCAAATTCCTCGCGGCGGAACAGGATATGGACACCGCCCGGGAGATAATGGCAAACCCGGAGATGGCGGATCTGGCCCGGGACGAACTCAAAGCCGCGGAAAAGACCCGGGATCAACTGGAGCCGGAACTGCAACTGTTGCTGATTCCCGCCGATCCTAATGATCAGCGCAACGTGTTCCTCGAGGTGCGCGCCGGAACCGGCGGCGCCGAGGCCGCCCTGTTTGCCAGTGACCTGCTGCGCATGTATCTGCGCTATGCCGAATCCCTGCGCTGGCACACCGAGACCATCAGTGAGAGCCCAGGTGAGCACGGCGGCTACAAAGAAGTGGTGTGCCGAATCAGCGGATCTGCGGTCTACTCCCGGTTGAAATTCGAATCGGGCACCCATCGGGTGCAGCGCATTCCTGAAACCGAGTCCCAAGGACGCATCCACACCTCGGCCTGTACAGTTGCGATCCTGCCCGAGGCGGAAGAGGTGGACCACGTGGACATCAATGCCAACGACCTGCGGGTGGACACCTTTCGCGCCTCCGGCGCCGGAGGTCAGCATGTCAACAAGACCGATTCAGCAGTACGTCTGACCCACCTGCCCACCGGCATCGTCGTGGAGTGCCAGGACGAACGCTCGCAGCACAAAAACAAGGCCCGGGCACTCTCCCTGCTGCAGGCCAGACTGCTCTCCCAGGCGCAACAGAAGATCACCGATGAGCAGGCCAGTTCCCGCAAACTCCAGGTGGGCAGCGGCGATCGCTCGGAGCGCATTCGCACCTACAACTTCCCGCAGAACCGTCTCACCGACCACCGCATCAACCTCACCCTGTATAAACTGGACGAGATCATGGGCGGTGCCCTGGATCAGGTCATTGAACCCCTGCAGCGGGAGCATCAGCTCGAGGAACTCGCCGCCATGGGTGAGAGCTGAGCAAACACCCGCTCCCATCAGATGAGTTCCATACGACAGGCCTTGCAGCAGGCACGGGGAATACTCAGCGAGTTACCCCATAGCGAGGTCGAACTGGAGGCCGAACTGCTGCTGTGCCGGGTACTCGATAAACCGCGCAGTCACCTGATGGCCTGGCCGGACGCCGAACTGACCTGGTCACAACAGCAGGCCTATGAAACCCTGATCAAGCGTCGAGGTAGCGGAGAACCCCTGGCGCATATCACCGGCGAGCGGGAGTTCTGGTCGTTGAACCTGCGGGTGACCCCCGACACCCTGATTCCCCGACCCGACACCGAGTTGCTGGTGGAGCGCGCCCTGACCCATCTCGATCCCCATTCAGCCGACCGCATCGCCGACCTGGGCACCGGAAGCGGCGCCATCGCTTTGGCCCTATGCCTTGAACGACCCGGGGTGCAGATCGATGCCACCGATCGGATCGACGCGGCCCTCGAGGTAGCGCGGGAAAATGCCCGCAGGCTTGGTTGCAAGCGGATCAGCTTCCATCTGGGTGACTGGTGCCAGGCCTTGCCTGAGGGTGCGGTGTACGATCTGCTGCTCAGTAACCCACCTTACATCGAAGCCGATGACCCGCATCTGCGCCAGGGCGACCTGCCCCGGGAACCCCTCAGCGCCCTCGCCTCCGGCCCCGACGGACTGGACGACATCCGGCGCATCGCCCGGGAAGCTCCCGAGCGCCTCAAGCCCGGTGGCTGGCTGATCCTGGAACACGGATACCTTCAGGCCGGGGCGGTTCAAGCCTGTCTTACCGCGGCCGGGCTGGATCAGGTTCACACCTACCCGGATCTGGCAGGTCACCCACGGGTGACCGAAGGGCGGTGGCCGGGTTGATCGCAACCACCCGTCACGTAGCCCGATGTAATGGTCTCCTCCCCTCTCACGAACGGCGTCGTAATGCGCCATGATTGAAGTTGCGGTCAATCAAAATGAGAAGAGG
>JBEVVH010000123.1:0-10636 GCA_040507245.1 Candidatus Thiodiazotropha sp. | reverse complement strand
GCGCCTACGGCTCGTCGGGTTTCCAGTATCGCCTCGCGACTACCGGGGACTACCAGCCTTCGCTTCGCTTTCCCTGGCTGGCAGCGATGGACCCTCAAGCGCCTCCCCGGTGGACGCTACACCGGAACCGCGGATGACGTGGAAGGCAGCGCATCCGGTCAGGTCTCAGGCAACGCCCTGCACTGGACCTACACCCTTAGCCTGCCGGTCGGAGAGAAGGTCTACGCAGTGGATTTTGATGACTGGATGTACCTGCAGGAGGACGGGGTACTGATCAACCGCTCGGTGATGAAAAAATTCGGCTTCCGCCTCGGTGAAGTAACACTGTTCTTCCAGAGAAGCACCCAATGAGTCTCAATCCCCGTCTTGATAACTGGCAGGGCCGCCGGGTCTGGATCATCGGTGCGAGCAGCGGCATCGGTGCCGCACTGGTAAGACAGCTACAGCAACATGGCGCCCGGCTGGCGCTCAGCGCTAGGCGGGAGGACGCCCTCCAGGCAATCGCTCAAGCCGATGACCAGGTCCTGCCACTGGATGTCACCGACGACGAAGCGATGATCCAGGTACACCGGCAGTTGATCGATGAGTGGGGCGGCATCGATCTGGTGATCTATTCTGCCGGCACCTACGCGCCCATGCGCAGCTGGGACATGGATCTGGCGCAAGTTGAACAGGCCATGAGGATCAACCTGGGTGGGGTTTATACCCTGATCTCCCGGGTCGTACCCCATTTCCTGATACGCGGCTCGGGAGGCATCTGCCTGGTCGCGAGCGTCGCAGGTTACACCGGACTGCCGAAGGCTCTGGCCTACGGTCCGTTCAAGGCCGCCCTGATCAACCTGGCGCAAATTCTCTATGCCGACCTGGCGCCCAAGGGGATTGGTGTCTACCTGGTCAATCCCGGTTTTGTCGAAACCCGGCTGACTGAGCAAAACGATTTTCACATGCCGGCACTGATCTCCGCGGATGAAGCCGCCCTTGAGATCCTCAAGGGGCTGTCCAAAGGCCGATTCGAGATCGATTTTCCCAGGCGTTTCTCCTGGTGGCTCAAGCGCCTGAGCCGCTTGCCGGATACCCTGCGTCTGAGCCTCATGACCCGGGTGGCCCGTTCATGAAACTCGAAGCGCTGATTGAATGGTATCAGGGGCTCACCCCCGCGCGGCTGGATGAGGTCGGCACGCTCTACTCGGAACAGGCCGAGTTTCAGGATCCGTTCAACAAGGTTCAGGGAGTCGCCGCCATCCGGGGGATCTTCCAGCACATGTTTGACACTACCGAATCTCCCGGCTTCGAGGTACTGGACCGGCAGATCGACGGGGACACCGCGTGGATCACCTGGCGATTCAGCTGCCGGCTCAAGAGACGCGCGATAGCCGTCGAGGGTTCGAGTCGGTTGCGTTTCGGCGCGGATGGACGGGTGGATTCGCATCGGGATTACTGGGACGCTCTGGATATTTTCCAGCAACTGCCCCTGCTGAGTACAATAGTCACAATCATGAAACGGCGACTCGCAACGCCGCTGGATGACCCGGGAGCTTAGACTGGAAGCCATGAACGTAAATCTCAGTATCAGTGACGTTTCGCGCATCGCGGGTATTCCCAAGGATCTGCTGCGGATGTGGGAGCGCCGATACGCTTACCCGAAACCCGAGCGGGATGGCAATGGCGACCGGGTCTACTCTCAGGAGCAGCTGGACAAGCTGATCCTGATCCGCCAGCTGATCGACCAGGGAAAGCGCCCCGGCAAGCTGATGAAAATGGCCTTGCCGGAGCTTAATGAACTGCTCAGAGACAATCCGTCCGAACTGGATTTGAATCAGCTGATCGTGATGCTCAAGTCTGGACAGGCATCGGAACTGCGAAATGCTTTGACACAACAGCTCAAGACCCAGGGATTGCGGGCCTTCATCCATCAGGTGATGGTGCCCGCGAACCGCAGGGTAGGCGAGGCGTGGAGGGATGGCGAGCTGGAAATCCACGAAGAGCATCTCTATACAGAGATGATCAGCACCCTGATCCGCCAGTCCCTGGTCGAATCCCAGATAGAACACGGCATACCAAGGGTCATGTTGACCACCTTACCCGGGGAGCAGCATGGACTTGGTCTTCTGATGGTGGAGGCGCTGCTGCGACTCGGTGGTGCCGAGGTGATTCCGTTCGGTATCGAGATGCCGTTCAGGGACATCATCGAAGCCGCGGAGACCCATCAGGTGGATATCATCGGCCTCTCCTTCAGTGCCTACTTCAAGCTGGATGACGCATTGGTGATGCTCAGCGGATTGCGCCAGATGGTGGACCCGGCCATACATATCTGGGTCGGCGGCAACGCCTTCCTTTCGGACACAAAACTACCCGAGGGGATCACCCTGCTTCAGGATCTCTACGAAGTGGAAAGAAACCTGGCCCGCTGGCAGGGTCGATCATAAGAGCAGCTCTCGCTCCCACCTCCCGGAGGAAGCGAGAGCTGCCTGAACCGTGCTGTTTCAGCGGTCCTTGAAATACTCCCGGGTCAACTGCACCACCACCGGGCTCAACATCAACAGGGCCACCAGGTTGGGAATCGCCATCAGGGCATTCAGGGTGTCCGCGATCAGCCACACGAAATCGAGCTGATCCTGGGCCATGGCACCGACCGGAATCATCAGCACCCAGAGCACCCGGAACGGGGTGATCGCCTTGACCCCGACCAGATATTCCACACAGCGCTCACTGTACACGCTCCAGCCGAGAATGGTGGTGAAGGCAAAGATCGCCAGGCCGAAGCTGACGATGTAACTGCCTACCCCGGGAAGCGCCAGTTCGAACGCGGACGACGAAAGCGAGGCACCGGTTTCACCACTGGTCCAGGCGCCGGTCACGACGATCGCCAGACCGGTTACCGAGCAGACGATCAGGGTATCGATGAAGGTACCCAGCATGGCCACCGTACCCTGACGCACCGGACTGTCGGTGGCGGCCGAGGCATGGGCGATGGGGGCACTGCCCAAACCTGCCTCATTAGAGAATATGCCTCGCGCGACACCGAAACGGATTGCGGCCCAGACCGCGGCGCCGGCGAACCCGCCGGTGGCCGCCGTGGGGGTGAAGGCCTGCTGCACGATCTGCACCACGGCCCCTGGGATATCGCTCAGATGCAGACTCAGCACCACCAGGCCACCCAGCAGGTAGGCAATGGCCATGAACGGCACCAGCTTGCCTGCCACTTCGGCAATGCGCTTGATGCCCCCGATCAATACCAAACCGGCGAGCACCGCCATGACGATTCCGGTCACCATGGGCGGTATGCCCAGCTGCTCGTGATCCATCAGGGCATGCGCGACTGAGTTGGCCTGCACGGTATTGCCGATTCCGAAACCCGCCAGCGCGCCGAACACCGCGAACAGGGTCCCCAGCCAGGCCCAGGAACTGCCCAGGCCGTTCTTGATGTAATACATGGGGCCACCGACATGGTTGCCGTTTTCGTCCACCTCCCGGTAGCGTACCGCTAGCACTGCTTCGGAATACTTGGTGGCCATGCCCACCAGGGCGGTACACCACATCCAGAACAGGGCGCCCGGACCGCCCATGGCGATGGCGGTGGCGACACCGGCGATATTGCCGGTCCCGATGGTGGCCGATAGCGAGGTCATGAGCGCGTTGAACGGACTGATCTCCCCATCACCCCGGCCCTCACGTCCGCGCCACAGCATGCGGAAACCGTAACCCAGACGTGCCAGCGGCATGACCTGGAGGCGAATCATCAGGTACAGACCGGTACCGAGGATCAGTACCAGCATCAAGGGTCCCCAGACGATTCCGTTCAACCCGCTGATCAGATTGGTGACAAACTCCACGTGCAATCCCCTTATTTGGTTTTGGTTGTTTTTTCGCACGATAATGGCTAGGCCGCAGGACATCAAGCAAACCACGCTCAGAGGGGGTGTTCTTACACCCCTGGAATCATCACTCGCGGTTTCGGCCGGTGACGGCGGCTCAGGTCTGACTTCGATGAATCACGTCCGGCTGTTGGCTCACTCCGATGATCGATCCATGGATTCCCATTCCGGCGCAACGACGTAGCCCGGGGGCAGCGAAGCGGAACCCGGGAATGCCCCACCGGAACTCCGATTGCGCTCCAGAGTTTTTTCTCTACTTGCAGACCCGGGCTTGCACATGCCTGACAGGTTTGGGTAATGCCGTGGGATCTCGATAGGCATTCCCACACAGAGCGTGGGAACGAGGTAACAATCCATCGCAACGACTGTTGCCGACAGTTTGTTCGTCTGAGCTCAAGAGTCATCAAGAAACCGTTTGCCAAACCACCCGACCTGTGACATTTTTCAGAATCCCACCGAGGTGGAAACAAAAATAACCGCTGAGAACAGGGAATGCTGCATAAATGACTCCGGAATCCCGGCACCTGCCGCCCCGCCCTGATCGGCCCAGGCCCTAATAAAACAACCAGAAATCTGTCACAATCCCCTGATGAACATAACCCGGTTCGGTAAACTTCTTCTCACACCCCTGCTCGGTCTGTCCATTGCCCTCTCAAACGGGTGTGTATCCCTGGGCACCGACCGCCTGGCCGCCAGCCTGTCCCAGGCCATGCTCGAGCAGACCGATCCGGAGATCGTGCGCCAGGGCGCACCCTCCTACCTGTTGCTGATCGATTCCCTGATCGCGGAGAGTCCGGACGATAAACCTCTGCTGTACGCCGGCGCACGTCTGTATGGCGCCTATGCCGGTGGCCTGGTGGAAGATCCCGAGCGCCGCAAGATCCTCACCGACAAAGCGCTGAACTATGCGCAACGCGGGTTCTGCCAAACCGAGACCCAGATCTGCGACAGCCTGAAGCAACCTTTTGAACGCTTCACCGAGGCCCTCAGGCAGAGTGATCCCGATGACCTGGAGGGGCTCTACCTGTATGCCGCCAGTTGGGCGGGCTGGATCCAGTCCCACAGCGATGACTGGAACGCAGTGGCGGAGCTGGCCAAGGTCGAGGCGATGCTGGAACAGGTTGTGAAGCAGGAACCGGGATACGAGAACGGTCGGGCACAACTCTATCTGGGGGTGATCAATAGCCAGATACCCCCGGCCCTCGGCGGCCGCCCTGAAATCGGCCAGGCCCATTTCGAACAGGCCATCCGCTACTCATCGGGTAAGGACCTGATGGCCAAACTGGAATACGCTCGACACTACGCCCGCCTGGTTTTTGATAAAACCCTCCACGACCGGCTGCTCAATGAGGTGATCGAGGCCGATCCCCGTCAGCCGGGGCTGACCCTGAGCAACATTCTGGCCCAACAACAAGCCCAAGCACTGCTGCAGGAAGACTACTTTTGATACCGCAGTATCAAACCACACTCCACACCCATAGCTGATTCCATCATCATGACTCTGTCCAAACAACGCACATCCCGGCTCTTTCACGCCTTTATCCTCACGCTCCTGATGTTCAGCCTGGCCGGCGTCTGCCAGGCGAAAACCGTACTCAAGATCGCCACCCTGGCTCCGGACGGCAGCAGTTGGATGAAGGAGATGCGGGCCGCCGCCGAGTCGATCGAGGCACAAACCCAGGGCCGGGTCAGCATCCGCTTCTACCCCGGCGGTGTAATGGGCAACGACAACAGTGTGTTGCGCAAGATCCGCATGGGACAGCTGCAGGGCGGGGCAATCACCGGTGGCGGACTCAGCGCCATCAACCCGGATACCCAGACCCTTTCACTGCCGTTTCAATTCCGCAATCTGGACGAGGTGGATGCGGCGCGAAAGGTCATGGACCAGCAGATTATCGACGCCCTGAATGCCTCCGGTTACATCTGTTTCGGACTCAGTGAAGGCGGCTTCGCCTATCTGTTTTCCAACAGTCCGGTGGAAACCACCGAAGACATGAAAGGGTTGAAGATCTGGATCCCGGAGGGTGATGACATCAATGCCCGCATGTTCAGCGAACTGGGCATCACCCCCATCCCCCTACCCTTGACCGACGTGCTCACCGGGCTTCAAACCGGCCTCATAGACACCATTGCAAGCGCATCCATCGGCGCCATTGCACTACAGTGGTACACCCGGGTCCGCTACCTGACCCAGGTGCCCCTGGCCTACCTTTATGCCACCCTGGTGATCGAGAAGAAGGCCTTCAACAAGCTCAGCGAGGCCGACCAGGCCCTGGTGAGCGAGACCCTGAAGCAGACCTTCATCACGATCAACCAGCAGAACCGGGAAGACACCAAGGCCGCGCTGGCCGCCCTGGAACAACAGGGGATCATTTTCATCACCCCCACTCCGGAGCAGCAGCTCGCTTGGGAGTCCCATGCCAATGCCACCCTTCAGGCTTTGAAAAAGGCCGGCAAACTGGAGACCGGGAACCTGCTGGACGAGATGCAACGCCTGATCCAGGCACAGCGCACGGGCCAAGCCACCCCATGAATGCCTGGCTGCCCCGGGTCCAGCACGGCATCACCCGCATCGAGGAGGTCATCATGGCGCTCCTGCTCGGCGCCATGATCCTGCTGGCGGGGAGCCAGATTCTGTTACGCAACCTGTTCGACAGCGGTCTGGTGTGGGCCGATCCGGTGTTGCGCATCATGGTGCTGTGGATCGCCCTGTTCGGCGCCCTTGCCGCCACCCGGGACCACCGGCATTTACGCATCGACCTGGTTTCGCACACCCTCTCGGAAAAAAATCAGGTCCTGCTTGCCAAGCTGCATGACCTGTTCAGCGGACTCGTCTGCCTGACCATCGGCTGGCATGCCGCGCGTTTCGTCTATGTGGAGTGGCAGGAGGGATCGACACTGTTTTCCAACGTTCCCGCCTGGATGGGTGAAATCATTATCCCCGTCGGCTTTACCCTCATGGGTTTGAAGTTCCTGCTCAACATCCCGCTCAAGACGCTCCGGGACGAATCCCCATGATGGTGACCCTGGGCCTGATCCTTCTGGCAATCAGCGGCGCCCCCCTGTTCGTGGTCATCGGCGCCATGGCCCTGTGGGGCTTCCATCAGTCCGAGATCGATCTCTCCATCGTCGCGATCGAGTTCTTCCGTCTCGCCGAAACCCCGGTGCTGATGGCTATCCCCCTGTTCACCTTTGCCGGATACCTGCTCAGCGAAGGCAAGGCCCCCTACCGGCAGGTCAGACTGACCCAGGCCCTGCTCGGCTGGATGCCGGGGGGCATGGCCTTCGTCGCGCTGATCGCATGCGCCCTGTTCACCGCCTTTACCGGCGCCTCCGGTGTAACCATCGTGGCCCTGGGCGCACTGCTCTACTCGGCCCTGCAACAGGCCGGATACGGGAACAACTTCAGCCTCGGACTGGTCACCACCTCGGGCAGCCTGGGCCTGCTGTTCGCCCCGGCCCTGCCCCTGATCCTCTACGCGGTGGTGGCCCAGCAGATGGGCCTGGGCGGATCGATCACCGTGGACGACATGTTTCTGGCGGGGATTCTGCCCGGGTTGCTGATGCTGGGTGTGCTCATGGCCTGGGCTCTGTATGCCAGCCGCCAGATTCCCCTGACCCGGTTTTCCCTCCCGGAGGCCCTGGAGGCGATACGCGAGGCAGCCTGGGAGATTCCACTGCCGATCCTGCTGCTGTTCGGCATCTACAGCGGCTACTTCGCCATCTCCGAGGCCGCTGCGGTGACGGTGCTCTACGTGCTGATCGCCGAGGTTTTCGTACACCGGGAGATCCCTCTGCAGCGTCTCCCGGGCCTGATGCGGGAATCGATGCTGCTGGTTGGCGGTATCCTGGTGATTCTGGGGCTTTCAATGGCCTCCACCAACTACATGATCGACGCGGATGTCCCCGGAGAGCTGTTCAACTGGCTGCATGAGCGGGTCCACGACCCGCTCACCTTCCTGATCCTGCTCAACCTGTTCCTGCTGGTCCTCGGCACCCTGCTGGATATCTTCTCCGCCCTGGTGCTGATCGTACCGCTGCTGCTGCCGGTGGCGACCCAGTACGGGGTCGATCCGGTACACCTGGGGATCATCTTTCTGGCCAACATGCAGATCGGCTATTTCACCCCGCCGGTGGGCATGAACCTGTTCATTGCAAGCTACCGCTTCGACAAACCGATCATGACCATCTACCGCGCCACCCTTCCCTGGTTCCTGCTGCTGCTTGGCGCGGTATTAATCATCACCTACTGGCCCTCGCTCTCCCTGGCCCTGATTGGTCGCCACTGACCCGGCCAGCGGATCGCGGGGCGTTCAAACCCCACCAAACCCACCAGAATCAGACCGGTACCGACCCAGATCTGCGGCTCAATCGTCTCTGCGTTCAGCCAGGACCCGGCAAACAGGGCGATCACCGGGGTCATCAGGGTGATCAGGGCGACCCGGCTGGTCTCCACATGGCGCAGAATGTAGTAGTAGAGCGTAAACCCGAGCACCGAGCCGATCACCCCCAGATAACAGATCGCCACCAGGGTGCGTTCACTCATCGCTTCCGGCCACCCCTGCCCCTGCAGGAACCAGCTGACCAGAAACAGGGGCACCGCCACCATCAGACCGCCGGTGGTCACCACCAGACCATGCAACTGGGCATCGATGCGCTTGATCCACACCGAACTGGCCGAATGGGTGACCACCGACAGCAACACCCCTCCCAACCCCAGGGCGAACTCGATCCCGGCTTGAACCCCCACACTGAAGACCGTCCCCAGCCCAGCCAAAGACACCAGCACCGCAAGCAGCCGGGACAGGGTCAATCCGGGTTCCTGCAGCCAGATTCGCGCCATCAGTCCGGTGGTGATGGGAGAAAGGCCGAATACCACCGAGACCCATCCCGAG
The DNA here is from genome assembly GCA_040507245.1 of Candidatus Thiodiazotropha sp. GTDB lineage: Bacteria > Pseudomonadota > Gammaproteobacteria > Chromatiales > Chromatiaceae > Thiodiazotropha. Next base: position 1,866 of record JBEVVH010000123.1, on the reverse strand, counting down.
GGGATGTACTGGGCGGACCAGTAGACCAGGGTCATACTCAGGTAGATGCCCAGTCCGGCAATCAGATAGGTACGTCGTGCCGGCTCATGCCAGGGCAGGCGCAGCCCCATCAGGCGCAGCACCAGCATGGCCAGGGTGACCCCGATCAGCATCCGACCGGTCACCCCGAACAGAAAACCCACACCCTGACCACTCCACTGAATGGCCAACGGCGTGGTACCCCAGATGAGTACAACGCCCAGAAAGGCGGCAGGCACCGACATATCACAACCTCCTTAACGAAAAAGGCCGCAGATGTTTCCATCTGCGGCCTTGAGAAATTCCTGGTTGAACTCTAAATCAGAATCGCTGAATCAACCCTCCGGACCACAGATGACGGCACAGACTGCCCACATGCGGAGTCGGCGCGGTTTGTTCATCAGATGGGTCGGGTAGATCGAGTTCATGGGGTGAGAATGGCACGGGATCGAACCAACGGTCAAGCGCTTTTCCAGCAGGACTCTGCAGGCCATCGCAGCATGGCCTTGACCCGCGGAGTCTGCTAGGGTTTGCCGGTCTCCATAAACTGACCACTCACCCTCAGGCGATCACCGCACAGACAAGCCTTTCAGATCCCATGTTCGATCAGTTCAACAACGGCTTCCCCCCACAGGTCAGCCTCATCAGGGCAGATGCCGACATGTGGAGCACACCATTGTGTGCGGAGGAAGAGGCATTGATCGAAGGGGCACGGGAGAAACGCCAACGGGAATTTCGCGCCGGCCGGCACGCGGCCCACTCGGCACTGGCCCGACTCGAGGCGCCCCTGCAACCCCTGTTGCGTGGGGATAAGCGCCAGCCGCTCTGGCCTGAGGGTTATCTCGGCAGCATCTCCCATTGCCGTGAAGTGTGCCTGGCGGTATGCGCTAGAATCACCGACCTGGCCGGACTGGGTATCGATGTGGAACCCCTGCCCCCCCTGCCTGAAGGTGTGTCGCGCTATGTTCACACCCCTCAGGAAGCCGAATTTCTGAAACAAAACCCGGAACTGCCGGGGCGCCTGGTGTTCAGCGCCAAGGAGAGTCTGTACAAGTGTTACTACCCGATTCTGGGTCAGTTCATCGGCTTTCAGGCGGTCTCTCTGGAGATCGATCCCATCGCCGGAAGTTTTGACTTTTCAGCCTCGCCACAAAGCGATATTCGATTTCCGCAGAATCTGGAATTTCATGGCTGGTTCGCCACGGATGGGGGACACCTCTACACCGGATGCTACCTGATCCCGGTTTGAGCGGGCGTGCGAGGCAGGTTCCCGATCAACCCATCAACACGGAGACGCCCACCGCATTCCAGCGTTCACCGCCCACCGGAGGCTTACCCACGCTGTTCCACAGATCGGCGGTCTGCTCGGGTGAGATGGAGTTCTGCGACAGTTCGATGGCTTCACGACGCAGTGCGCCGATGTAGCGTTCCTTGCCCACCATGTCGATTAAATCCTGAAAATCAAAATCGCGACCGAATTCCTGCGTCAGCATGTCGAGGGTATCCTCAACATGGTTGACATCGATCAGCTCGATGGCCCGGTTCTCCAGGGCTGTCTGCTCCCGCTTGACCCGCTGGCGCTCTTCCCAGATCAGTTCACCCCGGCGAAACAGATCCTCGTTCCAGGTTTCGATCGCGTGCCGAACCGGCTTGGTCGCGAGATGTGGAAAATCCCGGGTCAGCTTCTTCAGTTGCCCGACCGCTTCCCGCGCCACTTCGAAAAATTCTCCATCATCCGCCATGACTAATCCGCCGTTCTATCGCTGCCAGCCAGGGAAAGCGAAGCGAAGGCTGGTAGTCCCCGGTAGTCGCGAGGCGATACTGGAAACCCGACGTGCCGTAGGCGCC
>JBEVVH010000122.1:0-10760 GCA_040507245.1 Candidatus Thiodiazotropha sp. | reverse complement strand
CGGGGCACTAATAGGCTGTCAAAGATCGAATCGATTTTGGTGGACTTGGATGTCCCAAAATCTTTCATGAGATCGAAGACTCGCTTGGAATGAAGCGGCAGCCGGGGGTGACAAGGCTGCGATCGGGGCGGCTTTGAAGAAGACGGGCGGCAGCTGCAAGGCCTGTCACAAGAAATATAAAAATTGATGTGGTGATCGCGCCAGGGTTGCTGGCCACAGGCGATTACGCATCAACGTGGTTTCAGCGGATTCCTTCGGCATCCGGAGCTGGTGCGTACCCACGCTTTGCGTGGGTACGCATACCAAAGTCATGACGAGGCGATCAGATCAGAGTCATACTGACGTCAACAGCATCGGTCACGCCAGAGAAATCAGATAAAGTCAGCACTCACTTCGTTATCCGCGAGGATCTTTTCAATGCGGCAGGCCGTATTGAACCCGCCACTCTCATTCGGGTCGCTGCGAAGTACGCTGACCTCGGCCGCCAGAGGCGGAGTGATGCTCTGACTGGGTGTGATGAGGACCGCCATTCGGACATCAACCGGGAGCTCCCGCTCGAAATCAATCAACAGCCCGTTGCCGCTCAGATTGACCACGCGACCCGTCGAGACCTCCTGATCGCCGTTGATGCGGAATCGGACCGGTCCGTTCACAGCCATGCGATGGAAGCTGCGTTTTTCGGAAAAATCGTTCATGCAAAATCTCCTCAGAGGCGCGGATGACTGATGTTACTAAATCTAACAGGCAAATGCGGGTTTGGTGGATGCCTGGAGGGCAAATTCAGGCATTTCTTTCTGGTTTTGAGGGGTAGGAAGAAAGCACTTCCGATTCCGTCTTGAATGAATGCAGTAATGTACCCCTAAATACCTCCGCAGGTAGCTGGGATGATGCCGTCGCGGGGGTGTGAGAGAATGTCCCCTGAGGTTGTCTAAAGGGTATCAACCCGGAGAAAATCCCATTCCATCACAGAATAAAATTCAGGGGAAGGTTATGCCAAAGCTAGGCTATGGGTTATGCGTCGGTCTGATGTTGGTTCCGCTGGTCCTTTCTGCCGGAGAGGTGTTTCGTACGGTGGATTCGGAAGGCAACGTGACCTATACGGACACGCCCCCCGACAGCGGTGAGAAGACCCAGCGGGTTGAAATCCAGGAGGGCCCTTCCCAGGAGTCGATCCGTCACACCCAGGAGCGTAACGAGGCGATCCGCAAGGCGATGGAGGAGGCCCGTGATCAGCGACTGGAGAAGGAAGCGAGTCGGCGTGAGATGCTCGAAAGCGCTCAGGACGCTGTCGACAAGGCAGAACAGAACCTGAAGGAAACTCAGGAGATGAATGACGATGACCGGGAGAACGTGGTAGGTGGTAGGAACCGCATCCGGCCCGAGTATTTCGAGCGGGTGAAGAAAGCCGAGGATGAACTCAAGGCTGCCAGAGACCATCTCAAGGATGTGCGTGGATACTGATCTGTCCGTTTCGGCACATGGCTGGCAGGACTACCCTATGCAAAGGCTAGTTGGTAGGTTGTTTCACCCTTCAGTACGCCCGCTCCCTAAGTATTGGGTCTTGTGGAAAGCTGCGCCTGATGCAGATCTATAAGGTGGGCGGTGCACTCAGGGACCGGCTGCTGAACCGCCCGGTGACCGAACGGGACTTCCTGGTGGTTGGCGCAACCCCTGAACAGATGCTGGCGCTTGGCTACCGTCAGGTCGGTCGGGATTTCCCAGTCTTTCTACACCCGGATACCCATGAGGAATATGCCCTGGCTCGCACCCGGCGCGGGACCGGTGTGCAGCCCGGACAGGTGATCGCGGACCCCGGGGTGACCCTGGAAGAGGATCTGAGCCGGCGAGATTTCACCATTAATGCCATGGCAGAGGACCCGCAGGGCGCCCTGATCGACCCCTTTGGAGGACTCAGGGATCTGCAGGATCGGGTATTGCGACACGTTTCGGAGGCCTTTCGCGAGGATCCTATCCGGGTGCTGCGGGCGGCCCGTTTCCTGGCCCGCTATTCTGCGCTGGAGTTTCACCTGGCTGCGGAAACCGAAACCCTGATCCGCGCCATGGTCGCGGCGGGTGATCTGGATCAACTGGTGCCGGAACGGGTCTGGCAGGAGTTGCTGAAGGCGCTGCAGGAGCCTCATCCGGCTGTGTTTTTCAAAGCCCTGCGGAATTGGGGCGTATTGGCCAGGGTGGTTCCGGAACTCGATGCCCTGTGGGGTGTGCCACAACCCCCGCGCTGGCATCCGGAGGTGGATTGCGGGGTGCATACCCTGATGACCCTGGAAGCTGCGTGCCGCTTGACCGGGTTGGTGAATGTCCGGTTTGCCGCATTGACCCATGACCTGGGCAAGGCGACCACGCCGGAACGGATTCTGCCGAGTCATCATGGGCATGAAAAACGGGGCGCCGAGATCGTTACAAAGCTGTGCCGGAGACTCCGGGTGCCGGTAGCCTACGAGCGCCTGGCCGCTGCCTGCGCCCGCTATCACATCCTCATGCACCGGTTCTACGAGCTTCGACCCAAGACCCTGCTGGAGCTGATGCAGGGCCTGGACGCGTTTCGTCAGCCCGAACACATGCAGTGGTTCGTCTGGGTCTGCCAGGCCGATCATCAAGGCAGGCTCGGGATGGAAGACAGCCCCTTTCCCCAGGGAGACGATCTGCTGCGGATATTCGAGGAGGCGCGACAGGTCACGACTCAGCAGCTCAGCGGTTCACTGATTGGTGCTCAGATCGGGGAGGCGCTGCGCAAGGAGCGTCTGAAGCAGATTGCTCAGACTCTTCAGGAGGTTTCAGGATAAGGTGAACCCATGCGCGCAAGCCTGTCTGGGAAATGTGCTTGTTTACGATCAGGCACGACATAACGCATCAACCGATGTATCATATCGTGCATCATAACCGGAATGAGGAGTACCATGCGTACAACACTGAATATCGACGACCAGTTGTTGGCAGAGGCCCAGCGCATTTGCGGAGTGACCGAAAAAGCGGCATTGGTCCGCGAGGGTCTGTGCGCACTGATTGAACGCGAGAGTGCGCGCCGCCTGGCTCGGCTGGGAGGTAGTGAGCCGCAACTCGAGGTCCCGTCCCGGCGACGATCATCGGATGGTCAATGATACTGGTGGATACCTCTGTTTGGGTTGATCATCTCAGATCCGGAGATGACGGATTGGCGACCCTGCTGAGAGGTGCCCAAGTTTTGATGCATCCTTTTGTCCTGGGTGAGTTGGCCTGTGGAAATCTTCACCAACGGGTAGAGGTGTTGTCGTTACTAAAAGATCTGCCTAAGGCCCCAGTGGCCCAAGACGAAGAAGTTCTGTTTTTTATCGAACGGCATGAATTGATGGGATGTGGGATTGGCTATGTGGATGCCCACCTGATGGCTGCCGTGGCGCTGGATGGTGGCGCGCTTCTGTGGACCCGAGACAGGCGTTTGCATTTATTGGCTGATAAGCTGGGACAGGCGTATGCGGCTGATCGGGCATAATCACAGCGTTTCGCCCTGATTTGCCTACACACACCGTAGTAAAAATTAGTTTACCAACCGGCCGAAAATACGGAACCCTGCAATGTAGGTGCCGGCCGCAGATCCCAGGGTACTGAACAGGAACACCAGGAAGGTGCGGGAGACCCGGTTTTTCCACCACCCGCTGGCCTTGGTGGTGTCGGTTCTGAGGCGGCCGAAGTCGGCCACGGTCGGTTTGCGCAGGAACACTTCGGCCAGACCCGTGACCATGCCCGCGCCCACCGCGGGATTCAACGAGGTCAGGGGGGCTGCTACAAACGCGGTTAGAATCGTCAGCGGGTGGCCTGCCGCAAGCAGCGCGCCCAGGGCGGAGAGTCCGCCGTTGATCAGCACCCAGTCGGCGATCAGTTGCCATCCCAGATCGGGGCTGCGGGAAAAGCCCAGGGCGAAGCCGCTGAGCACCAGTAAGACGATGATCCAGGGAATCAGTTTGGGCCAGCGGCTCGGCGGCGGGGCCAGCTCAAGCTTGGCGATGGTTTCCTCGGGTGGCGCCTCGAGGGGTTGTTGCAGATAGCGGGCGATGCCATGCATGTGTCCGGCGCCGATCACCACCAGGAGGTTCTCATGGCCGTGCTGCTCGATCTCCTGCAGCAGCCGGCTGGCCATGTATCGGTCCCGTTCATCGATCAGAGGCAGATAGAGATCCTGGCGGTCCTCGGCAAATTCCGCGAAGGTGGTTTCGAGGATATCTCCCTCTTTGAGATGCTCGATCTCCTCTTCACTGACCTGCTCCCGGGACAGGATGCTCGCCAGCAGACCGGCGAACAGGGTGAGGCGTTTCCACAGGGAGAGATTGCCCGCTACACGACGCAGGGTGGTGGTGATCTCCCGGTCGATGAGCAACAGCGGTTTATGGGACTCCTGGGCAATCCGGATCGCCTCTTTCTGCTCCGCCCCGGGGGTGATGCCGAACTGGTCGGCGAGCCGCTGTTGGTAGGCCCCGAGGGCCAGATTGGCCATCACCATGAGCACCCGGCCCTCGCGGAAGACCTTGAAAAGGTCCATCTTGTCCAGTGCATCCGGATTGATCAGGGCATGAAAGCGGCTCGGGCACAACTCCACCGCTACGGCGTCATAGCTACCGGATTCGAGTAACGATTTGACCTTGTCCACACTGCTGCGGGAAACATGAGCCGTTCCCAGCAGGGTGATGCGGCTCTCCCCAAGGAGGACTTCGATTTGAGGTTCCCGATCGGTCTGTGGCATGGTTTGTACAGAGGCTGTTGCAAAAGCCGGGCATTGTATCAGCGTTGCCGGACAGTGGCAGAGTGAATTTGCCGCCCGGTGCTACTTTGTCCGTACAATGGCCCTGTTGATTATGCGGTATTCTCTGATAATTTAGCGACGTTCGGTCGGTCCGTGGCGGGTACTTAAGCCATCAGACCCCCTGCACCGCAATCCACCCAACCCTTAGCTCAGAGTATCTTCGAACATGGATAAGAACATTGTCTGGCACGAAGCCACGGTGAACCGTGAACGGCGCGAGAAAATGAACAAACACCGGGCCAAACTGCTTTGGTTCACAGGACTGTCCGGATCCGGTAAGTCGACCCTGGCCCACGCGGTGGAGGAGGAGTTGTATCAGCGGGGCTGCCGCACCTATGTCTTCGATGGCGACAATGTGCGTCACGGACTGTGCCAGGATCTGGGGTTCACCGTCGAGGACCGCACCGAAAACATACGGCGAATTGCGGAGATGGCCAAACTGTTCGTCGACGCCGGGGTGATTGCGCTGACCGCGTTCATCTCACCGATCCGTGAGGACCGGCAGCGGGCTCGGGGACTTCTGCCCCATGGTGATTTCATCGAAGTGTATGTGGATTGTCCCCTGGACGTATGTGAATCCCGGGACGTCAAAGGTCTGTATAAAAAGGCCCGGGCCGGTTTGATCCCCCATTTCACCGGTATTTCCTCCCCCTATGAACCCCCCATCAACCCCGAGATCAGCATCAAAACCGGTGACCGGGAGGTGGAGGACTGTGTGGCTGAGATCATCGACGCGCTGGAACAGCGTGGGGTGATCCCCAACCGGGTGGTGTAGCCCTCGCCAACTGTTCAATACCAGGCAAATCCAGATCGAGGGTCGAGGATTTGTCTCGGCAGGACCTGTCAGGCCCTGAGTGAAACCCGTTATCATCGGCACAGCGACACCGCTCAAAGTCGCTGCGCCCGGAACAACCAAGGAGTTCGTCGTGATCAGAAAAATGTCTGCCCTGGTATCCCTGCTCATCTTTGTGACTGCCTGCCAGACCCTGGGGGAACACAAGCGGGCGGAAACCCTCGAAAGCACCCTCAAGCGCTACGAGGCGTCGGTGCGCTGGACATCGGGCAGCCAGTTGCATAACTTTCTGCCACCGGATGAGACGCGCAATGATCCGGTGATCAACCCGGATTCGAAGAACATACGCGTGACCCACTATGAGATCGTTCAGGGACCGAGCATGCTGGGCGAGGATCGGGCGGTACAGACCGCGGTCATCCAATATGTGGTGCAGGACATTCAGGTAGTTCGGGAACTGACCGATCAGCAGGACTGGCACTACGATGAAGAGGCGGAGAGCTGGTATCTCTACAGCCCCATACCTGTGTTCAAGTAAGCGGATCCGCCGATGTCCGACCCCACCCAGACCCTGTCGTCAACGACCCGGTTTCTGATTGCCGCCGCCGCATTCGTCATCATCGTGGCGGGAATGAAGGCTGCGGACAGCCTGTTGATTCCTTTTCTGCTGTCCCTGTTCATCGCAGTGATTGCCGCGCCACCCCTGTTTTTCCTCAAGGACAAGGGCGTCCCGGGGGGCTTGGCGATGGTACTGGTGATCGGCATGATCGTGGTCGTGGGTCTTTTGATCGCCTGGCTGGTCGGGGGCTCGCTCAACGATTTCACCAATAACCTGCCGAAGTATCAGGAGAATCTCAAGCTGAAGAGCGCCAACCTGGTGGAGTGGCTCGCAAGCCAGGGAATCGACCTGGATCTGCAGTCGCTCACCACCTATTTCGATCCGGCCAAGATCATGGCCATGGCCGGGCGCCTGATGAGCGGACTGGGCAACGTGCTGACCCAGGCCTTCCTGATTCTGATCACCGTGGTGTTCATGCTGGTCGAGGCCAATGCGTTCCAGAACAAACTCAAAACCCACGCGGAGAGCCCGGAGCGCACCCTCGCGCGGGTCGATGCCATCACCTCGAGCATCAAGCGTTACATGGTGATCAAGACCTCGACCAGTCTGCTCACCGGTGCCCTGGTATCCGTTTCGCTGGCTCTGCTGGGGGTGGACTATCCCCTGCTCTGGGGGATGCTGGCGTTCCTCTTCAACTATGTTCCCAACATCGGTTCCATTATCGCCGCGGTACCGGCCATACTGCTGGCCCTGATCCAGCTCGGTTCGCCCATGGCCGCCTGGACGGCGGTAGCCTATCTCCTGATCAACAGCGTGGTCGGCAATGTCATCGAACCCCGTTTCATGGGTAAGGGTTTGGGACTGTCTCCGCTGATCGTGTTCATATCCCTTGTGTTCTGGGGCTGGATCCTGGGACCGGTTGGGATGTTCCTGTCGGTGCCGTTGACCATCGCGATGAAGATCGTCCTGGACAGTAATCCGGATACCCGGGGTTATGGCGCGATGCTCGGCTGATTCACGATGGGTTATGTGGGTGTAACCGGGTTCCATACTGCAAAGGCCTTCCAATGAAACAATCGACGATCGGAATCATTCTGGCGCTGCTGGCAGTGGCCGGCGGTTATCAATTTAACAGTCACACCACGGATCCTGTTCCCGCAAACAGTCCGCCCTCCCGGGATTCTACCGATTCAGTGTTGGATAACGCCATCCGCAATCGTCTCAGCGATGTGCAGGTACGGGGTGAAGGGGTGGTCTACAGATTGCTTCCTGATGACCGGGTTGGGAGTCGCCATCAGCGATTTCTTCTGCGTCTCGACACGGGTCATTCCCTTCTGGTGGCCCACAATATCGATTTGGCCGAGCGACTGAACAAACTGAAGACGGGGGACCGGGTGGCTTTCTACGGCGAGTATGAGTGGAACGAAAAAGGGGGGGTCGTTCACTGGACACATCACGATCCGGGCGGCCGCCATGAGAACGGTTGGCTGAAACATGCCGGGCGCACCTATCAGTAAGGGCCAAGCAGTGTCGGGGGGATTTACAGGGCCGACATAAAATCCTGGGATTTTAACGATTACTTCTTTTATAACAGCGACTTGAATCATTTAGCACAGGAGGTGCGTAGATGAGGTAGTTGTAAAAATTATGATCGGAACGAGGTCCCTAATGAAAAAATTCATTTGCGCAGCTCTGGCAACAGTCGCCTTGGCATTCAGCGTGACGCTTCAGGCCACACCCATTTACAGCGGTGAAACGGCTGCAAATTTCGGAGTCGTACCGGGTGCGGCAAGCAGTAATGCAGCAGGCTATTACATCTGGAGCAATGACACCTATGATCTCTGGTCCGTGCGTTGGACCGGCAACGATTTCGGAACTATCTTCCGGGGGAACTGGGGTGGTCAGGTTGCATTGACCGATCTGGCCAGCGGCAGCGTTGTGGATGTGCGTTTCGAGGCCAGCCAGATTGACGCGACCTACGTGTTCCAGGATGTGGGCGGAGTCGACGATTTCATCAATTTCGATGGCCGTGCAGGATCCGGATACGACGGATTCGATTTCAGCCTGAACAGCCAGTATTACGCGGTGCTGAACTTCAGCCTCTGGAGCACCATTTTCACCAATCTGACTCCGAGTGCCGCGCCCGTCGAGGCGACCGGTATCTTCATCGGTCAGGATTTCACTGCGCCGCTGGTCGATGTAGTCCAGGAAGGCGACAAAATCGTACAGAATTTCCAGGTCAGCGTTCCCGAACCCAGCAGTCTGATGTTACTGGGTCTGGGTCTGGGTCTGGCCGGTTTCGGTGCCTCGCGGCTTGCCCGCAAAAAGGCGTGACGCTCAGTACGTTGTGTAAGTAAAGCTCTCCTCTTTTCGAAAGCCTCTTCCAGCCGCCTTTTCAGGCGGCTGTTTTTTTGCAAACCCAAGATGATGGTGCTTCGGACTTGATGTTCACTCTCCGGCCGGGCGCATGCGGGCGTGCAGTTTTGCCTCGAAAAGGGCGCCGGGACCGCTTCGTCCCGGCATTTCAACCGCTGCCTCAAGAAGTGCTTTTCCGCGGGTTGAAAGCAAACTCAGAAATTCGCTGAAGGTCCCGGTCTCGATTCGGCATTCCGCGTTCAGCTCGCCCACGATCGGCCGCAGTTAGCGTATTTTTGCTTCGGCCATCACCAGGTCGGCGCCATCCGGCAGGCGTGAACGCACCAGGCCCCAGGCCGCCAGAGTGGCGACGGCGTAGAGCGATCCTGCGAAGGCGGTGCCGTGGACGTTGACGTTTTCCTCAGCATCCCCCCGAACCCGGATGCTGTGGTCGGTGAGGGACAACACCCGGAAGTCCATCTGTGCGGCCAGGGGTATCCCCTCGCGGATGCGCTGCTCCAGTTCGGCCGGGGTCATGAGGGGGTAAAGCTGTCTTTGTAGGTTTCGCGTAACTGGGCCTTCTGCACCTTGCCCATGGTGTTGCGCGGCAGTTCCTCGACGAATACCACCCGTTTGGGTTGTTTGAAACGGGCCAGGCGGCCCTGCAGGGGCTGCACGATGTCCTCCGCGGTCAGCGTGCGGCTGCCGTCGGCAACCACCACGGCGGCCACCCCTTCACCAAAATCCGGATGAGGCACTCCGACCACTGCGGACTCCAGCACCCCGGGAATGGTGTCGATCTCGGCCTCGATCTCCTTGGGATAGATGTTATAGCCCCCCGAGATGATCAGGTCCTTGGCCCGGCCGACGATACTGACCCGTCCGGTTTCATCCATCACCGCATTGTCACCGGAAATGAACCAGCCGTCCGCGCGGAACTCCGCCTCGGTCTTCTCCGGCATACGCCAGTAGCCCTTGAACACATTCGGGCCGCGCAGTTCCAGTACCCCGGTCTCCCCTCGGGGCAGCTCGCGCCCCTCGGCATCCGCGATTCGCACCGAGACCTCGGGGAGGGGGAAGCCTACGGTGCCCGCCACCCGCTCTCCGTCATAGGGATTCGAGGTGATCATCCCCGCCTCGGTCATACCGTAGCGTTCCAGGATGCGAAACCCGGTGCGGGCCTCGAAATCCCGGTGGGTTTCCGCCAGCAGGGGGGCGGAGCCGGAGATGAACAGGCGCATGCTGCGGCACTGTTCACGGGTGAACTTCTGGTGTGCCAGCAAGCGGGTGTAGAAGGTGGGCACACCCATCATAACGGTGGATTCAGGCAGCAGATCGACGATCCTGTCCGGATCGATTTTCTCAGAAAATGCACCGGAGACCCCCCCAGCAGAGCGCAGTGCAGGGCAACAAACAGACCATGCACATGAAACACCGGCAGGGCGTGCAGCAGCACATCGTTGGCATCGTCCCAGTGCCAGTACTCGTGCAGCACTTCAGCATTGGATTGCAGGTTGGCGTGGCTCAGCATGGCCCCCTTCGAGCGTCCCGTGGTCCCTGAGGTGTAGAGGATCGCGGCGATGTCATCGCTGCTTCGCTCCACCACCTGGTTCGAGGGGTCGAGTTGACTCAGCCCATCGAGTAGATCCCCGTCCCCCTGAGTGCCAAGGGTGCGCAGATGGGGTACGCTGATGTTTGCGGCTACCTCTGCCATCGCCGCGCGACTGGCGGGCTGGCAGACGAACAGCTGGGGCTCCGCGTCTCCCATGAAGTAGGCGATCTCCGCAGCAGTATAGGCTGTGTTTAACGGGATGTAGATGGCCCCGACCCGCAGACAGGCGAGATAGAGCAGCACCGATTCCGCGGATTTGTCGACCTGCACCATGACCCGGTCACCGGGTTTGACGGCTAATTCGAGCAGCCGGGCGGCGAAGCGTGCGGTTTCGTGATCGAGCGCTGAATAGCGCAGCGGGTCACGGCCGGGAATGATCAGGAAAGGCCGGTCATGGGATTCGGAAAACCGGTTTCCAACAAGGCGGAGATAGAGATTTTGATTGTTCATGGTGTCCTGAGGATCATTTCTTGCGTCTTGACGGGGGGTCATGCCGGACTATAGATTAAGGGCCATTGCTCTAGGCTGTTGAATTCAATAATTAAGGAGCCCCTCAAACCACCGCTGCCAGCCAGGGAAAGCGAAGCGAAGGCGGGTAGTCCCCGGTAGTCGCGAGGCGATACTGGAAACCCGACGAGCCGTAGGCGCC
>JBEVVH010000121.1:0-10965 GCA_040507245.1 Candidatus Thiodiazotropha sp. | reverse complement strand
TGTCACAACTGGCAATACATTTTGAGGGGCGGCTAGAAGACCACATGGCACTGTGACATCTGGTTGACACAGAGTTTTGAACACCCTCGAAGATGGGGATGGGAATGCGGATACCGGCACCTCCTCAGGCGGCGGTGCTGTCACGGTTTGGGGTCTGCTGCTCCTGGCGTTGTTGGGGCTGTTTCGGAATCGCCATGACCGATCACGCGCTGGTCGGTACGAACAGCTCCTTTTGAGAAGATGAGGGTGATACGTTCGCCTGAATTGTGAAGTTGTCTATCACTCAGTAATCCAGAGCACAGGTAGCCCGGGTGCAGCGCAGCGGAACCCGGGTGGATCTGGTGAAGCATGTTCCGCAGCGTGAGGAGACTTCCCGGGTTCCGCTGCGCTGCACCCGGGCTACGGGAGGTAATCAGGGATGGTCTTGGATGCGAAGAGATATGAAAACTGCTTTGGGTAAAGCAATAAAAGGCCGCAGAAAATATTATGTCATCAAACGGATTTTTCTCATTATCTTAATTCTGTTAATTGGCGGTGGTTTGTACAGTCTGGCAGGTGCGCGTCATGAATGGGGTGATGTCCCAATCATGGGTGTCTTGCTCACGGCAATATTATTTCCCTGGGAATGGTTGTTTTGGGATAAGTTCAAATAACCACGCCAGGGCGTTTCTCAACGTATTGCGCGGAGCATGGGTTGCCTGGCTCAACAGCCTGTTAATCCGTGAAGTCGCGGGGGCTGATCCATGCAGCGCATGGGTCATTCATTCATCAAAGAACCTCCACCGGATTGTCATGCTTTCGATGTAGGGTTCACCGTGAATTTTTTCATAGGTGTTTATTCCTGACTTCGGAAGGAGAGAATCGATGGGTATGGGTTTGGCTGGTAAGATTGCATCGCTGTGTCTGTGTGTCGGCATGGGGTCCATGAACGCTTTGGCGGGCACTGAAATATGGCAGACAGACGAATTTGAAATACCCGAAGCCAATCAGGCTGTGGGTGTGGATAAGGACCATTTCTATGCAATCGACAACCACACGATTGCTAAATATACAAAGGCCGGGGATTTCGTCGCCTCCTGGGAAAGCAGCGTGGAAGAGCCCATCCTGCATCTCGACAGCGCCGCGGTCGTCGACGGCAAAATCTATTGTTCGCACTCCAACTATCGCACCTTGCCGATGACCAGCTCGATTGAGATATGGGATGCCCGGACATTGCAGCATATCGATAGCCACAGTCTCGGTATTCAATACGGGTCTCTGACCTGGCTGGATGTCCATGATGGATATTGGTGGGGTACGTTCGCCAACTACGACAAAGAGGCGAAACTCCCGGATGGATCCAGCGCCGGGGTTCCTTATGCGATTCGTACAGGGGGCAAGATCAATACCACACTGGTCAAGTTCGATGAAAACTGGCGCGTGCTGGAGTCATGGATTCTCCCCGTGGAGCTGCTGGATAAATTCGAGAATATGAGTAACTCCGGCGGCAGCTGGGGACCGGATGGAAACCTCTATATCACGGGGCACGATCCCGCGGAGATCTATCGGATACGTTTTCCGAAGGCCGGTTCGATTCTTGAGGTGGCGGAAACGATTCCGCTCAATATCCGTGGTCAGGGTGTGGCCTGGGATCGCTCTCAACCGGGAACGCTCTACGGTATCATCCGCGCCACCGACGAGGAGGAGTCCCAGGGAATGACTCACCGTGTCGTTGTGTTTGCGTCGAACCTGTCGGATGGCCGTGACGATAACAGAGGCTGCGACAAGCGTGATCGCGATTGCCAGGGCAGAGGCCGGGATCATGGGGCCTGTCGCCGGGGACCGTGTTTTTATTGATACGATCGCTCAGCGGATCGTTACAAGGCAGGGCTTTTCCGGGGTCCGTTATGGCCCGGAAATGCCCGGCATGCAATGGACGCATGGCGCCCTGTGGCTGCGGGCATAGGGGTCATTCAATCAGACGCCCATCGCTATCGGCTTCGATTTCCACCACTTCACAGCGCAGCTGCCCGCGGGACAGACGGGCTGTGACGCGTTCTCCAGGACAAGCCTCTTCGCTGGAGCGCAGTATCCTCCCATCCCGATCTCTGAGCACCAGCGCATAACCCCGCCCCAGGGTATTCAACGGGCTGAGGGTGTGCAGATCGCGGGCCAGTTGATGCAGGCGGTTGCGCCGGTGTTCGAGTTGCTGGCCGATACTGCGGTTGAGCCGCTCCTGAAGCTGATGGTAGGTGTGCGTCAGCTGGGTCAGGCGTTTTTCCGGTGAATGGCTGATCAAGCGGTGATCCGCCTGTGACAGGCGGTGCCGGTATTGAAGCAGACGCCGTTCCAGGGTGTTGCGCAGCCGTAATCCCAGGTCGTCGAGCTGCTGAGCGCGCTGCTGGGTGCGTTGCCTGGGGTGTTGCCTTTGCAGGCGTTTTTCCAGGTTGCGGCAGCTCTCCCGAAGTTGCATGAGGCGTTGATGCTGACGCTGGCGCAGGCGCCGTTCAAGGGTCAGCAGGCGTTGCCGCCACTCCTGTTCATCGGGCGTCACCAGCTCCGCGGCGGCGGAGGGGGTGGGCGCGCGCCGGTCGGCGACGAAGTCGGCGATGGTGAAATCGATTTCATGGCCGATGCCGGTCACCACCGGGATCGGGCAGTCGCGGATCGCCCGGGCGAGGGCTTCGTCGTTGAAGGCCTGCAGATCCTCGATGGAGCCGCCGCCGCGGCTGAGGATCAGCAGGTCACACTCATCCCGCTGGGCGGCCAGCTGCAGTTTGCGGACGATCTGCCGGGCTGAGTCTTCGCCCTGCACCTGGACCGGGTAGATCACCACCGGCAGGGCCGGGAAGCGGCGTTTCAGCACCGTGAGCAGGTCGCGGATGGCCGCGCCGCTGGGCGAGGTGATGATGCCGAGGCGGTGCGGCGGGATGGGAATCTCCCGTTTCAATGCGGTGTCGAACAGTCCTTCCGCGGCCAGTTTCTGTTTGAGCCGTTCGAAGGCGAGTTGCAGGGCACCTTCCCCTGCCGGTTCCATGTGCTCGGCGATCAGCTGGAATTCACCCCGCGCCTCGTACAGGCTGATGCGTGCGCGCATCAGGATCTGCTGGCCGTTGGCCGGTTTGAAGCGCAGCAGCTGACGCTTCATGCGGAACATGGCGCAGCGCACCTGGGCGGCTTCGTCCTTGAGACTGAAATAGATGTGGCCGGAGGCGGGTTGCGCGAGATTGGATATCTCGCCGCTGACCCATATCAGGGGAAAGCTGGCTTCGAGCACAGCGCGGGTTTCACGCACCAGGCGCGAGACGGAATAGATATCCTTATCGGTGGTCGGGGCAGGGGTGTCGAGTGGATTCAAGCGGTTTCTTTGTGCCAGTTGTGCCGGTAGGTCTGGAACTGGTTCGCTGCCAGGGGCCGGCTGTAATGGTATCCCTGAAAGATGTGACAACCTTTGTCACGCAGGAACTGCAATTGTTCCTCATCCTCGACACCTACCGCAACCACTTCGATCTCCATCAACTGCGCCATGGTGAGGAAGGTCTGAACCAACTGGGCATCCTTGGGGTCGGTGGCAATGTCGCGCACGAAACTGCGGTCGATCTTGATCTGGTCCACCGGCAGCCGCCGCAGGTTGGCGAGTGACGCATAACCGATACCGAAGCAGTCGATGGCGAAGCGCACCCCCAGCTGCTTGAGCTTCACCACCTTGTCATAGGTCTCCTCGAAATTCTCCACCAGGGTGCTCTCGCTGATTTCCAGGATCAGGCACTCCGGACGCAATTCGGTCTGCTGCAGTATCTGGATGATCTGGTCGGCGAAGCCCACCTGGTGGAAATGCACGGCGCTGATGTTGACCGCGACCCGCTGCAACTCGTCCGCCTCCTTGATCCAGGCCTGGCTCTGACTCATCGCCTGGTTCAGGATCCATTCGCTCAGGGAGAGGATCAGGCCCGACTCCTCGGCGGCGTTGATCAGGGTCTTGGGGTCGACGATGCCCTGTTGCGGATGGAACCAGCGCAGCAACGCCTCGGCGCCGATCAGGTTGTTGTCGCTGTCGATCTGCGGTTGGTAGAAGAGGATCAGTTCATGGTTCTGCAGGGCATGCCGCAGGTCGCTTTGCAGCTGTACCTGCTGTTCCACGGTCTCCTGCATGCCGGGTATGAAGAACCGGATGGTGTTGCGTCCGGCGTCCTTGGCGCGGTACATGGCGGTGTCGGCGAATTTGAGGATGTCGTCCGCATCCTCACTGTCCATGGGGAAGATGACCACGCCCATGCTGGGCGTGATGTGCAGTTCGTTGCCCTGAATGTTGTAGGGCTTGGACAGGGCTCTCTGGATCTTGCGCGCGCCCTGGCGGGCCTGCTGCGCAGCCGCAGTGGCATCTCCGCTGAGTTCCGAGAACAGCACCACGAACTCATCGCCCCCAAGTCGGGAAGCCGTGTCCTCGTCCCGGATCTGGTGTCGCAGGCGCGCGGCCACCTCCTGTAAAAGCAGATCGCCCGCCTTGTGGCCGAGGGCGTCGTTGATGGTCTTGAAGTGGTCCAGGTCCATGAACAGCACGGCCCCGTGGCGGTTGTGACGGCGGCAGGTCGACTGCACCTGGTTGAGCCTGTCCAGGAGCAGACGGCGATTTGGCAGTTCGGTGAGGGCGTCGTAGGTGGCCTGGTATTCGAGCCGGTCCATGGCGCGCATGCGCTCGATTTCCGCGCTGACCCGGGCGGAAATGATGTTCAGTACATCCGCCCAGTCCGGAGGCATGAACATGGGTTTGCGGGAGATCACCCAGATTACACCGATCAGATCCCCGTCCCGGTTGCGTATAGGTACTCCGGCATAGCCCTGAATGTCCAGCATGATCAGGCTCTGATCAGTGGGGAAGAGGTTCTGCACCCCCTGGGGGTAGAGGCTGGGTCCCTGGCGGATGACGTTCTCACAGGGTGTGCCGCGCAGGGGATAGTCGAAATTCAGTATCGGCTCGCCGTCGATCAGGGTGGTGAGGCCCTTGATGCGGGCATTGCCCTCGAGTTCTCCGATATTGGCGCCGTCTGCCTCGAACCAGCGGCACAGTTCCTGGGCGACATGTTCGAAGAAATTTTCTCCGGTAATACCGACCATGCTCTGCATCAGAGTGTGCAGGGTTTCAGAGGTGCGTCTGCGCTCGGTGATTTCCTGGTGGGTTCCGCAGGCCCGGGTCGCCTTACGGGTGAGTGGATCATATTCCACCACGCCACCGGAGCCTTCGATCCAGATCCAGTGACCGCTGATGTGCTGCATGCGGAATTCCACATTGTAGGTCGTGCCGGATTTGATGTGTTCATCGATGATCGGCAGGATCCGCTCCTTGTCATCAGGATGCAATCTGGATGTCCAGTCCTCGATGGTGTTGTGCAGGTCCTCCGCCTCCAGTCCCAGGATGTCCATCCAACGCTGGTTGACCCGCAGTTCATCGGTAACCAGGTTCCAGTCCCAGAAACCCAGGGACGCGCCCTTGACGACCAGTGAGAGCTGTTTTTCGGTCTCGCGCTGGAGCGTGACGTCGAGCATGGTGATCGGGGTGTGCCGGTTGGCTTCATCCAGGTGGGAGAGGGGGAAATTCAACAGCACCTGGATCAGATTGCGCTTCGAGGTCAGCAGCGGCACCTCGCAGAAAAAATCCGCTTTGTTTTCACTCGCGGCAACGAGGAACTCAAGGAAGGCCTCGGTGACGCCAGGGGTGATGCATTTAGGTAACCATTTTTGCAGCTCACTCAGGCTGCCGACTTCGAACATCCTGAGCGTGGCAGGGTTGGCATTGACCACGCGTATCTGCATCAGCAAGGCATGCAGGCGATCGGGGTGCAGATCGAAATAACCCTGCAGATCCTCCACGCCTGAATCAATCAGTTCATCCAATCTGCTCAGCGCCACGGAGGTGTCGCCCTCGATCAGGGCGATGGAGACCCCGTTGAAGTACCCCCGATACTGGGCTTCTGTAGCCTTTAGTTCCCGGGTCGTGACCTTGATGCGCCATCTCAGGAGCTGAGCGATCAGCAGCAGCGTGACCAGTATCAAACCAATGACGATCAGGGATTGGTAGTACCAGGGTGGTGGGCCTGAGTCGGTCTTGGGTTCGAACAGGGTGTTTAGCCGCTGATGATAAATAGACAACTCATCCCGTTTCAGCTGCTCGAGGCGGTAGTCGAATTTCTCCCTGAGGAACTTTGCCTGGGAGGTGTTGCGGGAGAAGGCGAAGCGGATGTCCAGAAGTATCAGGATGATCGGACTGGCTACGGTGTTATTGCTGTGGCTGCGGGAGGCGCCGTAAAGCCGATTAACCAGTCCTGCGTCCGCATAGCCCTGACCTACTGCCCGTAGCACCATCTCGTAGGTGGGGTATTCCGTGAAATGGCAGTCGATCTTGAATGCGAGGCAGAGCCCCTTTAAACCATCATGTCCCGACACATACACATCGTCACGCAACACGGCGATGTTCTTGTTGTCCAGGTCCGGGATGGATTGGATCGGGGCGTTTTCCCGGACGTAGATCTGGCCCCAGTTTGCCAGCACGGTCTGTTCGGAAAACAGGAAACGCCGGCTACGCTCATCGTTGTAGGCGATTCCCGGGAGGATGTCGATTTTGCCCCGGGACAAGCGCGAGAGCAGGTCACTCCAGTTGCTGACCACGTAGACAAGTTCCCAGCTTTCCTGCTTCGCGATCTGTTCGAGCAGGTCGATGAAGAGCCCCTCCGGGTGCCCCGACCGATCGGTGCTGACCAGCGGTGGATTGTCGTAAATCCCCACCCGGATCGCGGTAACTGCACCCTGCGCCATACCGCATTGAACCAGCAGGATCAGCACCAAAAGGAGCGGTATGCCACTTCTGACGGCGTATCTGTGCATGGCTGCACTTCCTGACTTTCTTTCCATGTCCCAGTGGTTAAAGTATAGCGGTCCCGCGCCGATCAGGGGAGGGCATTTATGGGATGAAATGCCTTTTTTGCGGTGTGCATTGAGCCTTGTTAAAAGAACTCTGCCTTGAGGGGTTGATTGTTGGCTGAAATATGAAATAAATTCCTACTCCGGGCACAATGCCGACCCTGGGAGCCGGGCAGCCAGATCATCTGACCGGTGACGGATTTGAGGCTGCCGGTTTACCGGCCCCACGGCAAATTCTATAATGCGCGGCTACTTTATCCCTCCAGCCGGAAATACTGATATGCGTGTGATCGAGGAAGCCCTCACTTTTGACGACGTTCTTCTGGTGCCTGCCCATTCCCAGGTCCTGCCCAAGGATGTCGAATTGCGGACCCGGCTGACCCGGGGTATCGATCTCAACATCCCGCTGGTATCGGCGGCCATGGACACGGTGACCGAGTCCCGCTTCGCCATCGCCCTAGCCCTGGAAGGCGGCATCGGCATCATTCACAAGAACATGACCGCCGAGCAACAGGCCCGGGAGGTCGAAAAGGTCAAGAAATACGAGAGCGGGGTGATTCGCGACCCGATCACCGTCGGACCCTATGTGAGCATCGGCGAAGTGCTCGAACTGACCCGCTCTCGGAACATCTCAGGTGTCCCAGTGGTGGATGGCAAGGAGTTGGTGGGCATCGTCACCGGACGGGATCTTCGCTTCGAGCGCAAGATGGACGACCCGGTGCGCAATATCATGACCCGCAAGGATAAACTGGTCACCGTGAAAGAAGGCGCCAGCCGTGATGAGGTGATGAGTCTGCTGCACAAGCACCGCATCGAGAAGGTGCTGGTGGTGGATGACCAGTTCGCCCTGCGCGGCATGATCACCGCCAAGGATATCCAGAAGGCCAAAGACAATCCCAATGCCTGCCGTGATGAGCATGAGCGGCTGCGCGCAGGCGCGGCGGTGGGGGTCGGCGCGGGTACCGAGGAACGGGTCGATGCGCTGGTCAAGGCCGGGGTTGACGTGATCGTGGTGGATACCGCCCATGGACACTCCCAGGGCGTGCTCGACCGGGTGGCCTGGGTCAAGAAAAACTATCCCGAGGTTCAGGTGATCGGCGGCAACATCGCCACTGGAGCGGCGGCCCTCGACCTGGTCAAGGCGGGTGCCGATGCGGTCAAGGTCGGCATCGGACCCGGCTCCATCTGCACCACCCGTATCGTGGCCGGTGTCGGTGTGCCACAGGTCACTGCAGTCTCCAACGTGGCCAAGGCCCTGGAGGGCAGCGGTGTGCCTCTGATCGCCGACGGCGGTCTGCGCTACTCCGGGGATATCGCCAAGGTGCTGGCGGCAGGCGCCTACTCGGTGATGATCGGCGGCATGTTCGCGGGCACCGACGAGGCCCCCGGCGAGGTCGAGATCTACCAGGGTCGTTCCTACAAGTCCTATCGCGGCATGGGCTCCCTGGGTGCGATGTCCGGTAAGGAAGGCTCCAGCGATCGATACTTCCAGGAGACCAACGAGAAGGAGAAGCTGGTCCCCGAAGGCATCGAAGGCCGGGTGCCCTACAAAGGCCCGGTGATGGGGATCATCTACCAGATCATCGGCGGCATTCGTTCCAGTATGGGTTACACCGGTTGCGCGAGTATCGATGAGATGCGCACCAAGCCGGAGTTCGTGCGGGTCACCAACGCGGGTGTCACCGAGTCACATGTTCACGACGTTACGATCACCAAGGAAGCGCCCAACTATCGGCGCGATTGATGAGCCACACTGATCGTGTCAATCCAGGGGCATCGCGGGTCCACCCGGTTGCCCCTGTTCGTTTTTTTGGAAGTTGAAAAACCATGACCACAGATATTCACGCCCACCGCATCCTCATCCTCGACTTCGGTTCCCAGTACACTCAGCTGATCGCCCGCCGGGTGCGCGAGGCCGGGGTGTATTGTGAGATCTATCCCTACGACAACGCCGACGAGGGGCTCGCCGGTGGCACCCCGGCGGGTGTGATCCTCTCCGGTGGTCCCGAGACCGTGACCGCCGATGCCGCGCCGGCCGCGCCCGGGATGGTGTTCGAAATGGGGGTGCCGGTACTGGGTATCTGCTACGGCATGCAGACCATGGCCGCGCAGCTAGGCGGTTCGGTGATTTCCTCCGACAAACACGAATACGGCTATGCCAAGGTTCGCGCCCGGGGACACTCCAAGTTGCTGCGGGATATCGAGGACCACACCAGTGCGGAAGGTTATGGTCTGCTGGACGTGTGGATGAGCCACGGCGACCGGGTGGAAACCCTGCCCGAGGGCTTCCAGGTGATCTGCGAGACCGAGAACGCCCCGGTGGCGGGCATGGCGGACGAGTCCCGCGGCTTCTACGGTCTGCAGTTCCATCCGGAGGTGACCCACACCCGCCAGGGCAAGCGCATCATCGAGCGGTTTCTGTTCGAGATCTGCGGCTGCGAGGTGCTGTGGACACCGGGCCAGATCATCGAGGACAGCATCAACCAGATCAAGGCCAAGGTGGGCAAGCGCCAGGTGGTGCTGGGGCTCTCCGGCGGGGTGGACTCCTCAGTGGTGGGCGCGCTGCTGCACCGGGCGATCGGTGAGCAGCTGACCTGCGTGTTCGTGGACAACGGCCTGCTGCGCCTGCATGAAGGCGACCAGGTGATGGCCACCTTCGCCGAACACATGGGCGTCAAGGTGATCCGGGTGGATGCGGAAGACCGCTTCCTCAAGGCCCTGCGCGGAGTCTCCGATCCGGAACAGAAACGCAAGATCATCGGCAACCTGTTCATCGATATCTTCGAAGAGGAAGCGGGCAAGCTCGAAGATGTCTCCTTCCTCGCCCAGGGCACCATCTATCCCGACGTGATCGAGTCCGCCGGTGCCAAGTCGGGCAAGGCCCATGTGATCAAGTCCCATCACAACGTGGGCGGTCTGCCCGAGTACATGAAACTGGAACTGGTCGAACCCCTGCGGGAGCTGTTCAAGGACGAAGTGCGCAAGATCGGCATCGAACTCGGACTGCCCTCCGAGATGGTCTACCGTCACCCCTTTCCTGGACCGGGTCTCGGAGTGCGGATCCTCGGCGAGGTGAAGAAGGAGTACGCCGACCTGTTGCGCCAGGCCGATTACATCTATATCGAAGAACTCTACAAACACAATCTCTATGACGAGGTCAGCCAAGCCTTCGCGGTGTTCCTGCCGGTCCGCTCAGTCGGTGTGGTGGGGGATGCCCGTCGCTACGAATATGTGGTGACCCTGCGCGCGGTGAAGACCATCGATTTCATGACCGCCAAGTTCGCGCATCTGCCGTTCGAGTTTCTCGAAGAGGTCTCGCGACGCATCATCAACGAGGTGTCGGGGATTTCGCGGGTGGCCTACGATATCTCCAGTAAGCCGCCGGCCACAATTGAGTGGGAGTAGTTGAAATAAACTAACCTATTGATTCTATTGATATTTATAGTTAGTAAGTTGTTAGAAAGTTTGAAAGCCAACGGTTGATTCTGTTGGCTTTTTTCTTTAGTGTTAGAAAGAAAGTTAGAAACTACATCAACTATTACAAAGCGTAGATTTTGAGCACTGAACGGATAGACATATACGGCGGCAAAGCAACCATCAAACAAAACAAGTTTGGTGTGTGGCAGTTTCGTATGTGGGTAAGCAACGAAAAGCGTTATTACGAAAAATCTTTGCGTACCAAACGTAGAGCAGAGGCTATCGATAAAGCAGAGGAGATGTACTTTGACTTACAGAATGAGTTGAAGGATGGCAGAAAGTTATTTTCCGTATCGATTGCTGAAGCCGTTGCTATCTACTTAGAACATAGAAAGATTGATGTACGCACTAAAGATATTGTAGAAGGACGTTGGAACACTATACGTGCTCATCTCAATCACTTTATTGAGTACGTAGGCGAAAAAGAAAAAGCCGCAAACTTAGGTATCAACACACTTGTGAAGTTTGAGTGGAAAGGCAAAGAAACGAACTACGTGCTTTTTCGGAGGGTGTTCAAAACTCTGTGTCAACCAGATGTCACAGTGCCATGTGGTCTTCTAGCCGCCCCTCAAAATGTATTGCCAGTTGTGACAG
>JBEVVH010000120.1:0-10973 GCA_040507245.1 Candidatus Thiodiazotropha sp. | reverse complement strand
CCGGGGCACTAATAGGCTGTCAAAGATCGAATCGATTTTGGTGGACTTGGATGTCCCAAAATCTTTCATGAGATCGAAGACTCGCTTGGCAAAAAATAACCGCTTAATCGTCATCATCTTCGCGGTCCCCATCACCATCACTCTCATCCTCTTCCTGTTCGATTCGGCTAGCGACGAGCACCCCGTCAAGGTAGTCTCCTCGGACTTCGACACGGCCTGAGGTGGCAGTATAGGATACTCCGGAGACATCCACAGGCACGCCGAATATGCGGATGGTGTTGGCGTCAACGGGTTCGGCGGGTCCCTCGATTTCGCCACTGTAGTCCCGTGGTGAGCGTCTGCGCTCCAATTTGCTGGCGATCAGCATTCCGTCCCGGGTATATACCCGGGCCTGCAGGTAGTCCGTGTCGTTGAGCTCCGCAAGGGTGAAGCTTGACTCATCTTCGAGGTCGCTCTCGAGGATAGTGCTGCTGGTGACCTGAATGGTCTGTCCGAGCAGCACCAGAGTATTCCCCTGGGCGTCGATCAGGCGGGTATCGATCCCGCCACCCATTTCGCCACGCTCGGAATCCTCTTCATAACGCAATTCGATCTCTGTGGCGATCAGGATGCTGTCCTGCATTTCGCCCTTTACCTTGACGATACGACCCTCGGTGAGACGGTCGGTGCTTCCGCTATATCCGGTGGCTGAGGCGTCGACCCATTGGCCGTCGACCGCAAGCCGGTCCAGCACATCCAGTGCCGAGGTGATGCGTCCCTCGATCTCCACCGATTCCCCGTCATCCGCCACAGGTGATGGACCCTGGCCCAGGATATCGAGGCTCTCCGCCTCGAAGGCGGAACCGCTGAAGCGACTGCCGGTAATGGTGACCAGCTCTCCTTCAGATGGCATGGTCAGCGACGCATTCAGGCTGACAAGCAGTTGACCGATGTTGAAAGTGGTGTCCGATGGGTTGAGCGCAAGGCCGGTGACGCGCAGGGTTTCGCCGCTCCAGGCGAGGCTCCGCACCGCGATTCGGGTGGCCAGTATCTCGCCGCCTCCGTCCGTGAATCCGCTGACTTCCGCCACGGCATTGACCGGCAGCGACTCCAGGGGGGTGGCATCGAGGGGATTGTCGAAGACCGTGTCCGGATCGACATCGACGATCTGCCCCATCACGTCGAGGGCGCTGTCGGTGCTGATTCGGTTGGCCTCGATCACACCGATGATCTGGCTGCTGTAGGTCACCTGGTAGGCGTCGCCCGTGGCGCCGTCGGGATTGGTGGATCCGTCGATCCGCACCACCATGCCCACGGCGATGTCCTGTTGTGTGGCAGAGCGGCCATCGACCAGAAACTCGGCCTGGTCCGTCTCATACTCGATGCCGTTGACGAACACCGAACCGTACCCGGTCACCCGCCCCTGACTCACCCCGGTGCCGCCAATGCCCCCTTCAGCCACCTGCCCATCACCGCCACCGCCACAGCTGACCAGGAGAACCAGGATTGCGGTGAGCAGAAACAGTTGGAGTGAGTGGATTGGGGTAGGCATAAGTTCAGACGTCCCGTTCGAAGTAGTAGATTCCGATGCCGGCCTGTTTACGTCCGGTGCCCTCGATCTCGGGGGCCAGGTCACGGTCATATTGCGAGAGGTATTTGTCGCAGGCCACCAGCAGGGCCTGGGCCCGCTCCGCGCTCATGCTGCGCAGTTCCGGCAACGCCTCAGCGGGCAGGTTGTTATAGGAAACCTTGCGCTGAAAGTAGGGGGTTTGCGACTTGGCCTGAAGATTATGATCGATGGTGGCGATCAGCAGTTCCACGTCGGTGCCGAGGATGTGCAGCTTGCTGGCTTCGTCGGTGCGGGGGATATAGCCGTCGCTGAGCAGGGTGATTTTGCCGTTTTCATCCTTGGCGATGGTACCCACCCGTGCCAGTTCGTCATAGATCGCCCGGGGTGGCACGTCGCCGCTGTGTTCCCGAACCAGATCACTGAAATTGTGCTTGCCCTTATCGAAATGCAGGGGAGCGGGGGTGCCCTTTTTGGTCTGGAACCGCTCATCCCGCAGCCACCCGGAGATGACTCGGGCCGCCCGGTTGTACTGGTGGGCGATGGCGCTGTCGTCCGGGGTTTCGATCTTCTGCAGACGGCTCACCTCCTTGCGGGTGAGTCCGGTGATGACGGATACCCGGGAAACGGTCTGTTTGCGCCCCGCAATGCCGAACTCCCTGGAGGCGACATCCATGAAGGTCCACTTGCTCAAATCGGCGAAGTCCCCGTAGGTGAAGCCGTTACGAAGCATCAGCCTGACCAGTGGCCTGAGCAGTTTCAGGATGGAGGATGTGAGTACTTTGCGGATCTCGTCCATAGCTCTGTCTTATGTTGCCTGACGGTGTATATTAATCCGACTTTACGGCTGAATCGGGACGAATGTCGTTGATATTTATCGATTCTGCCGAAGTAGACCTTTTGTCAGGCTTAGTAGTCCGGGTGGCGCGCAGACGGCTTTGACCGAGCGGTATGTCCGTTCAAATGGGAAATTTCTCCCAATACTATTCGTTGGAAATTATAGTGCCGCTCGTGAGTGGCTACAATTGGCAAGTACGGTTTTTGTGCAATCCTGTGATGCAGGTTAGCTTCTGGCTCGTTTGTCAAACCGGAAGTCCCGGAGGTTGGCGTGTATCCACGGAGGATTGTGTGTTAGATTCCTCTCTTTTTCGAGCCAGGAATCCTCCGCATGTCACTTGATCGTTCCGACGTTGAGAAGATTGCTCATCTCGCGCGAATGGCGCTGGATGAAACCCAGATCGATACCTACGCTTCCGAGTTGAGCAATATTCTTGCCCTGGTGGAGCAGCTGGAACAGGCGGATACCTCGGGTATCGAGCCCATGTCCCATCCCCTCCACATGGCCCAGCGGCTGCGCCATGACGAAGTCACCGAAGCGGATCGTCGGGAGGCCAATCAGGCGATTGCGCCGCAAGTGGAGAATGGGCTCTACCTGGTGCCCAAGGTAATCGAATAAGCAGTACCTGCCCCTGTTTGTCGCGCATCCAGATCACCTCCGGTTGTCGCCATAGGGACGAAACCTGTCAGCCTACGTTTAACAGGCAGTAACTCAGACCATGCATACGAAAACCATCGTCGAGCTGGGCGCCGGACTCAAGGCCGGTGAATTTACCAGTGTTGAATTGACCCGGCACTTTCTCGAGCGGATCGAGCGTTACAATGGTGAGCTCAATGCCTTCGTGACGATCACCCCGGAGACCGCCCTGCAGGAGGCTGAAGCCGCGGATCGCCTGCTGCAATCCGGTCAGGCCGGGCCGTTGACCGGGATTCCGATTGCGCAGAAGGACATCTTCTGCACCCAGGGTGTGAAAACCAGCTGTGGATCGCGCATGTTGGATAATTTCATCTCCCCCTACGACGCGGCGGTGGTGGAACGCCTCAAACAGGCGGGTATCGTCTCCCTGGGCAAGCTCAACATGGACGAGTTCGCCATGGGTTCCTCCAACGAAACCAGTTTCTACGGACCTGTGCGCAATCCCTGGGATCGAAACCGGGTGCCCGGTGGGTCTTCGGGAGGTTCGGCGGCTGCGGTTGCGGCGCGCATTGCCGTTGCAGCCACCGGCACCGATACCGGCGGTTCGATCCGCCAGCCGGCGGCCCTGTGCGGACTGACCGGGCTCAAGCCCACCTACGGCCGGGTCTCCCGTTTCGGCATGATCGCCTTTGCCTCCAGTCTTGATCAGGCAGGGCCCATGGCCCAGAGTGCGGAGGACGCGGCGCTGTTGCTGCAGGCCATCTCGGGGTTCGATTCGCGGGACTCCACCTGCGCCAACGAGCTGGTACCCGACTATTCGGCCAGCCTCAACGATTCCCTGGAGGGGTTGCGGATCGGCTTGCCCGGTGAGTATTTCGGCGAAGGCTTGGACTCGGCCATTGCCGCCAGCATCGAGGCGGCGATCAACGTCTACAAGGGGCTGGGTGCCGAGGTGGTGGAGATCAGTCTGCCCAACACCGCCCTGGCGGTGCCCACCTATTATGTGGTGGCGCCCGCGGAGTGTTCCTCCAATCTCTCCCGCTTCGACGGGGTGCGTTTCGGCTACCGCTGTGAGGATCCGAAGGACCTGGAGGACCTCTATAAGCGTTCCCGGGGCGAGGGTTTCGGCGCGGAGGTGAAGCGCCGCATCATGATTGGCACCTATGCGCTGTCGGCGGGTTATTACGATGCCTACTACCTGAAGGCGCAACAGACCCGCCACCTGATCTCCGATGACTTCAGCAAAGCCTTCGAAAAGGTCGATGTGATCATGGGTCCCACCTCACCGGCGACCGCGTTCGGTCTGGGTGAGAAGACCGACGATCCGGTCACCATGTACCTCAATGACATCTACACCATCGCTGCCAACCTGGCCGGTCTGCCGGCCATGTCGTTGCCGGTGGAACCGGTCAATGGCCTTCCGGTGGGGCTGCAGATTGTCGGCAACTACTTCGCGGAAGGGAAGTTGCTGAACGTGGCTCACCGCTATCAGCAGGAAACCCGGTGGCATCGGCAGATGCCTGAGGAATACGTTTTGTGAA
Organism: Candidatus Thiodiazotropha sp.; assembly: GCA_040507245.1. Taxonomy (GTDB): domain Bacteria; phylum Pseudomonadota; class Gammaproteobacteria; order Chromatiales; family Chromatiaceae; genus Thiodiazotropha. The sequence goes on along the minus strand of JBEVVH010000120.1, from coordinate 6,412 downwards.
TTTTGAATTTTTGATTTTGAATTATGAATTGCGGTGCTCGCTACGCTCGTCTTTTCATAAATTCAAAAAAACCGTGTGCAGAGCGCACTCATCAATTCAAAATTCAAAATTAACAATTCAAAATTAACGAGTATTGCTATGCAGTGGGAAACCGTAATCGGCTTGGAAATCCACACCCAGCTGGCCACCAGATCGAAGATATTCTCCGGCGCCTCCATCGCCTACGGCGCGGAACCCAATACCCAGGCCTGTATCGTCGATCTTGGTTTTCCCGGAGTCCTGCCGGTACTCAATGAAGCTGCCGTGGACATGGCGCTGATGTTCGGCCTGGCGGTCAATGCCGAGATCGGCGAGCGTTCGGTGTTCGCACGCAAGAACTACTTCTACCCCGACCTGCCCAAGGGCTACCAGATCAGCCAGTATGAACTGCCCATAGTGGGTAAGGGTAGCCTCACCATCGACCTGGATAACGGTACCCAGAAGGTGATCGGTATCACCCGGGCCCACCTGGAGGAGGACGCAGGCAAATCCCTGCACGAGGATTTCCACGGCATGAGCGGCATCGACCTGAACCGGGCCGGCACCCCGTTGCTGGAGATCGTCTCTGAGCCGAACATGCGTTCGATCAAGGAGGCGGTGGCCTATGCCCGCAAGATCCACCAGCTCGTGGTCTACCTGGGAATCTGCGATGGCAACATGCAGGAGGGTTCCTTCCGCATCGATGCCAACATCTCCCTGCGCCCCCTCGGCCAGGAGAAGTTCGGCACCCGTACCGAACTGAAGAACATCAACTCCTTCCGTTTCATGGAGCGTGCCCTGCATTTTGAAACGGAGCGCCAGATCGACCTGTTGGAGAGTGGCCGCGAAGTGACCCAGGAGACCCGCCTGTATGACGCGGACCGGGATGAGACCCGCTCCATGCGCAGCAAGGAGGAGGCCAACGACTACCGATACTTCCCCGATCCCGACCTGTTGCCGGTGGAGATCACCGAGCAGCGCAAGGAGGCCGCCCGGGCACGTCTGCCGGAGCTTCCGGATCAGAAATGTGCGCGTTTCGAATCCGCCTACCAGCTTAACCCGGACGATGCCCTGATGCTGACTCAGAGCCGCGCCCTGGCGGACTACTATGAGGCCGTGGTGGCCAGTGGCGCCGAGTCCAAGACGGCGGCGAACTGGGTGACCGGTGACCTGAAAGGGGCCCTCAACAAGGCGGGTCTGGAGATCCAGGAGTCTCCGGTGTCGGCGCAACAGCTGGGTGGACTGCTGATTCGCATTGCCGACGGCACCCTGTCGGGTAAACTCGCCAAACAGGTGTTCGAGGCCATGTGGCAGGGTGAGGGTGATGCCGACACGGTGATTGAAACCAAGGGTCTCAAGCAGATCACCGACAGCGGCCAGATCGAAACCCTCATCGACGAGATCATTGCCGCCAATCCGAAACAGGTGGAGCAGTTTCGTGCCGGCAAGGACAAGCTGCTGGGCTTCTTTGTCGGACAGGTGATGAAGCAGACCCAGGGCAAGGCGGATCCTGGTCAGGTGAACGAGATCCTCATCAGTAAACTCAAGGGATGACCGGATTGCGGGTCATTCGTCCATACGCGGATGGATTCAACGACAGCAGGCAGGTTGGTGCAAAGCGGTCCCCCGATAAGGGCGGTGAGACAGTTTGAGGATTGACACGATGGCGGTATCCGGATGGCTCAAACGCGGACTGATGTTGATGCTTTGCGCACCGCCCATACTACAGGCCGCCCTTTGGCAGAATCCGCCCCCGCCGGCACCTGAGGTGTCTGCTTTTCGTACCGCACCTGTGTACTACCGGGCGTTACACCTGGATCGTGATGCGATGCAGGCATTGCTGGATCAAGCGCCTCTGGAAACCGGTATCCAGCAAACCGGTGGTGGGTTGTTGGAGCTGCCTCTGCCGGACGGTGGTTTTGCCCGATTATACATTGAGGCTTCACCTGTGATGGCGCCTGAGCTGGCTCGCCGCTATCCGGAGATACGCACCTACCGGGTTCGGGGTGTGGATCAATCTGCAATCTCCGGGCGAGTGGATCTCACTCCCCTGGGTTTTCATGCCCTGCTCAACACCCCGGCGGGCAGTGTGTTCATCGACCCCGACAGCAGCGGGGGCTATCGCAGCTTCTACAAGCAGGATTACGCCAGAGCCAACCCCCAGGCGGGTCAGGCCCATGTCTGCCAGCATGTGGAGCATGCGCCGGGAGTGGTCAAGGAATGGAACTCATCAAGCCTGCAGCCGGCCGCCCGGACCCTGAGTGGCAGCCAGCGCCGTATCTACCGTCTCGCGGTGGCGGCCACCGGGGAATACACCGCATATTTCGGTGGTCGCACAGACCTGGCCCTGGCGCAGATTGTCACCGCGATCAATCGGGTCAACCAGATCTACGGCAGGGACCTGGCGGTACAGTTTCAACTGGTCGGCAATAATGACCGGATCATCTACCGCGATGCGGACTCAGATCCCTACACCCATCGCGCTGATACCATTCCGACCATGCTCGAGGAGAACCAGCAGACCCTGGATTACATCCTCGGCAGCCATCAGTACGACATCGGTCACCTGTTCGGACTGGTCGGTGGAGGACTCGCCACCCTGGGTTCCGCCTGCATGGATTACAAGGCCCAGGCCTACACCGGCACTCCGAATCCGGACAGCGATGTGTTTTACATCGATTTCGTGGCCCATGAGCTGGGTCATCAGCTCAACGCCAACCACTCCTTCAACGGCATCACCTCCAACTGTGGTGGGATCAATCGCAATCCGGCCACCGCCATGGAGCCAGGCAGCGGTTCCACGATCATGAGCTACGCCGGGATCTGCGGTGAAGAGGATCTGCAGGCTCATTCGGATGCGACGTTCCATGCGGTGAGCATTCAGGAGATGCATGAATTCATTACCGTCGGTAATGGTCACCGTTGCGGCGCGCTGGTGAGCACCGGTAACATCGCGCCGGTTGTGGATGCGGGGGCGACGGGTGACGACGGCGCCTACAGCCTGCCTATCGGTACCCCGTTCCGGCTCACCGGTCAGGCCCAGGATGCGGAGGGCGACACCCTCTCCTACCAATGGGACGAGATGGATGCCGGCGGGGCCAGCGGCGCCACCGACGCACAGAGCATCGGCACCGACATCCCCGGTCAGCCCAATCCCCTGTTCCGCTCCTTTCTACCCAAGTCGAGCCCGGAGCGGTATGTGCCCCGTCTCAGTACGCTGCTGAGCGGACAGTTCGGCATCGGAGAAACGCTTCCGGAGACCGAGCGCGAGCTTAATTTCCGGCTCACAGTACGGGATGGCGCGTCTGGGGTGGGGGACGATGACCTGAGGATGCAGGTGGACCCCAGTCTCGGGGTGTTCGCGGTGATCGGTGGATCGCTGAATAATGGAGGCAGCTTCTCCGCGGGATCGACCCAGTCCATCCGATGGTCCGTGTCGGGCACGGATCGTGTGTGCGAGCAACTCAAGATCAGCCTGCTCAGCCTCAACGACCGTGACGCCCCGACGCGCTACTGCGATATGAGCGATGAAGGTCTGTCGGCGCTCGATCTGGGTGACTTTCCCAACATCGGCATGGCGACGGTGACGCTTCCTGCTGCCGCGATCCAGAACGGTCGGGTCATGCTGGCCTGTACCAGCGGGTTGTTCTTCAATCTGTCCCACGAAAACATTCGCATCCTTGGAGAGGGAGAGATTGCCAGCGATTGCAAACCCATCGACGGGGAAGATCGGGAGCACGGCACCGTGTTTACCGATGCCGGCAGCGCGGCGAAGTTCGACAGTCCGGGAGGCGGAGGTGCGTTGTGGTTTCTGAACCTGTTGCTTGTGGCGTTTTCGCTGGGTTTGAGCAAGTCCGCTCGCAGCAAGGGGTGATAACGGCCTGTTAGCGCCTGGCAAAGACGAATTCGGCTTCAGCGTACCTTGAGGCAGTAGGCGATCATGATGCGGTTGTATTCTGCGGCATAATCCGAGGCCCGCTGAAGCAGAATTCGATGGGCATCACCCAATACGCTATCGGTGGTGCCTTCCAGAGGGCGAATCCCGCAACGTCTTTTGGCGTCATCGCTTCTGTCGGGCGCCACCCCCGGGAGCACCGGCACTCGCCCGGACAGGGCCAGAAGGCGCAAATCATTGTGCACGATCGCGACCTGAGCGTCCTGCTCGGCGTCCGCCTGGCGCAACCATGCGAGGGCTTCCACCGCCTGGCGTTCCCGTTCGGTCAGGTTGTTGAGATCGATGTCGGTCCTCTCCTGGCAGGCGGTCAGAGTCAGTAACAGGGCGCTCAGCAGAAGGCGAGTTCGTTTCACGGTCTATTCTCCCCACGCAAGGTCTGGCCGATCCACCCGGCGACCCATAGTATGCCGCCGCTGACCGCGCCGTAAAGATGCGCCTCCACGATCACCCGGCCCCGAGCCAGGGATTCACTGCCGGGCAGGGGGCCGTGCCAGTTCTCCCAGGCCAGCTTCCCCATCACAAGTAGCAGGAGGAGCAGGGAAGTCCTTCGAGATGGACCGGTGTCGTTTACAGCCCCTGCCGACTTGCTCTGTGGTGACTGAATCCGTAGCAGCAATGCCCAACAGAGCAGACCGTGCAAAACCCCGGAGAGCCCCTGGTACCAGCTGACCTGAGGCGCCCCGAGCCAAAGACCCAGCGAAGTTCCAAGCATGATCCAGGGCAGGGCAGTGAAACACCAGCGTGGATGATCGTTCAGCAGCAGTCCGCCAATCAGCCAGACTCCGGCCAGATTCATCCCCAGATGTCCCCAGCCGAGATGGGTCAGATGGCCGCTGAACAGGCGCCACAGCTGTCCCCCTGCCAGTGCCTCGCGCTGGAACTGCAATTCGCTCACCAGGGGGTTGGGCCAGAGTGCGGGAACCAGTACCGCCAGGGTTACCCCCCACAGGCAGGCGGATCTCATGAACGGGTTTGGCCACACACCGGACAGGCGGGATCCGGTTTGAGTTTCAGGGTGCGCCACTCCATCTGCAGCGCATCCAGCAGCAGTAACCTGCCCTCCAGGGTACGACCGGCGCCGGTCAGCAATTTGATCGCTTCGGTGGTCTGGATGCTGCCGATGATCCCCACCAGGGGGGCCAGCACCCCGTTGGCGGAACAGGTCTCGTCCATCGCGCCTTCATCCGGGTAGAGGCACTGATAGCAGGGTGAACCCGGTTGGCCGGTGAAGACGCTCACCTGACCCTCCATGCGAATCGCGGCACCGGAGACCAGGGGGATCCCGCGAGCATGACAGGCCCGGTTGACCGCGAAGCGGGTGGTGAAGTTGTCGCTGCCTTCGATCACCAGGTCCACGCCTTGAATGATCTGATCGAGCAATTCCTCGTCCAGGCGTTCCGCCAGGGTCTCTACCCGGACTTGCGGGTTGAGTTCGACGAGGGTGTCGCGGGCGGAGTCGACCTTCAGCTGGCCGATGCGGTCGGTGGTGTGGATGATCTGGCGCTGCAGGTTGGTGAGATCGACCCGGTCGAAATCCGCCAGCACCAGCTGTCCCACCCCGGCGGCGGCCAGATAGAGAGCGACCGGTGACCCCAGGCCGCCGAGGCCGACGATCAGCACCCGGGCGTTGAGCAGTTTCTCCTGGCCTTCGATACCGATCGACGGGAGCATGATCTGCCGGCTGTAGCGCAGCAACTGTTCATCGTCCATGCCGGAAAGCTGATTGAAACCTGAACCCACCGTTTCGGATCAGAGATATTTTCGCCAGTGCTCGGGACGTGTGTCCCGCAGACTGTGGTCCGCGCGCTGATAACGATCCGCAAAGATCACCCGGGTGCACTTCGAATCGCCCCGGTTGCATCCCAGATTGGCGCGTTCGGTATCTTCGGTGTAGTAGTGCAGTACACGCATGAGACGGTAGAGGAGGCGGTTGTCGATGTGCAATCCCATGGCGGTCAGGCCGTTCTCGATCTGCTCCAGGGTGAGCACCATGAGCTGGTAACCGACGCGCAGGTGAGTGGGGGAGAGGGTGTCCAACTGAGTAATACCCTCCACATCAGCCAGCAGCGTTGCCGCGGTTCCGGCCTGATTGGAGTCCGGGTGGAGTTCGGCAAAGTGAATGTCCCGGTATTTCACTAAGTCGTGTTGGGGCGCGCCCATAGCCCTCAATCCTAGCGAAAGCAGGGAAATAATCAAGCACTCGGACTGGGTGATTTCGGGAGACATCCAGACGGTTTTCGATGGGTTTATGACCCGGTAGCCCAGGTGAAGCAACGCGTAACCCGGGAGATGTGGCACGCACCAGATACCGCTATGCTCAGTCGAGGTGAGGGGACAGGCTGAGAGGTTTCCCGGGTTACGCGTTGCTTCACCCGTATATGGTCTCCTCCCCATTTGCAAGGCATCTTGTGGTTAATGTCAGGGACAGGTTTGCTGCCG
>JBEVVH010000119.1:0-11010 GCA_040507245.1 Candidatus Thiodiazotropha sp. | reverse complement strand
CCGGGGCACTAATAGGCTGTCAAAGATCGAATCGATTTTGGTGGACTTGGATGTCCCAAAATCTTTCATGAGATCGAAGACTCGCTTGATGGCCAAGCAGGAGCTTCCCGACCTGATCCTGATGGATGTGGTAATGCCCGTCCTGAACGGATTCCAGGCCACACGCCTGTTGAAGAACGATGAAACCACTGCGCGGATTCCGGTCATCATGGTGACCACCAAGGATCAGCAGACGGACATTAATTGGGGTATGCGGCAGGGCGCTACTGAGTACATGGTCAAACCGGTGGCTCCCGCGGAGCTGCTGAGCAAGATCAGGGCCTTGATCAATGCCGGATAACACCTTGCCACAGCCGATTGTGGATACCCCGGAAGGGGTGGTGCAGCTTCTGTCTGATCTGGAAGAGCGCTGTAGGGAGCAGGCGCAGGGACTGCCTCAGTAGCAGCTGATACAGACCTACTGGGAAGGGGTGATGTTCTACATCGGTGAAAACCGGTTCGTTGCTCCATTGAGCAGTGTCAAGGAGATCCTCAACTACCCGACTTCGCTGACCCTGGTTCCCGGTTCCAAGCCCTGGATGCTGGGCGTTGCGAACATACGCGGTACCCTGATCCCTGTTATCGATCTGCAACTGTTTCTGATCGGAAGAAAGACACGCCGCACCCGGCGCAGCCGGGTACTGGTGTTCACTCTGGGCAGTGGTCTGACCGGGGTATTGGTGGGTGAGATGGTCGGTATGCGCCATTTCGCCAAAGAGACGGCCAGAGAGGCTCGGGCCGTTAATAATAAATTCACGAAATATGTTCAGTTTGAGTTTGATCAGGACGGGATGTCCTGGCCAGTATTCAGTCTGGCCGCACTGGCGGATGATCCTGTATTCCAGATCGCGGCAAGTTGAATTGGCGGATAAGACTGAATTAAGGATTGAGACTTAAAGCTTTCGGGAGAAAGAAGAATGAAAGGCAAACATGCGGGCGTGAATCTGCCCTCAAACAAGGTCATCACCACCTTGGCTGTATTGGTCCTGGTGTGTCTGGTGTTGGCACTCGTGACCTTTTTGCATACCACCAAATGGGATTCCTACGATGAGGGCTACCTGATCCGTACTGCGGAGCAGCAGGTACTGTCCCAACGTATCGCCAAATACGCCCTCTCGGCCTCCCGGGGTGAGCTTCAGTCCTTCAAACCCCTGCAGAAGACCCGGGACCGTTTTGACACCATCATGTACGAGCTGAAGAACGGTGGTGGCGCTACCAGTGATCTGCCCGCCTCTCCGGCCGCAGTGAATACCGAGCTGACGGATCTGGAAACCAAGTGGAACAGTCTCAAAAACAACATCGATGAAATCCTCAAAGCTCAGGAGAACATCCTTGCGATCGACGAATTCTCTGCGGTGATCTCCGAATTCGTCCCGCAGTTGCAGGAACTTTCCGAGGAACTGGGTGAGGTGTTGATCAACAGCAACGCCCCGCGCCGCCAGGTGTACACCGCGACGGAACTGCAGGTGCTGATCCAGCGTATCAATTCCAATGTCAACCAGGTATTGGCCGGCGGTGAGAAGACTGCCGCCGCGATCGATCAGTTCAGCCGTGATGCCGACATGTTTGGCCGGGTGCTCGAGGGCCTGCGCAGTGGCGACAAGGATCTGGGTATCGACAAGGTGGACGACAAGGTCGCCCTGCAGCGGCTTGCTGACGTGGCCACCCTGTTCACCACCATCCAGGACAACGCGGCAGAGATTATCGAAAACATCCCGGATGTGTTGCCGGCCCTGGAAGCGGCCTCCATGGTGAGCAGTGGTTCCGACCAGGTGAGTGATGCAGCGGACACCCTGATTGCCGCCTACAGCCAATCTCCGGGTCGTTTTTCCTTCATCGGAATCAAGGCCGGTCCCGGTATGATCGCGCTGTTCGGTGGCGCCGCGGCCCTGTTCCTGGTGCTGCTCGGTGTGCAACTGGTTGTCGACGCGCAACGTCGTGAAATGGCCAGTAAGCAGCAGAACGAAAACAACCAGAAAGCGATTCTGCAGCTGCTCGATGAAATGGGTGACCTAGCCGACGGTGACCTCACCGTGACCGCCAGCGTAACCGAGGATATCACCGGCGCCATCGCCGACTCGATCAACTACGCCATCGAAGCGCTGCGGGAACTGGTAACCACCATCAATACGACCTCTGAGCAGGTGTCCAGCGCCACCCAGGAGAGTCGCGCCACGGCCATGCATCTGGCGGAAGCGAGTGAGCATCAGGCTGAACAGATTTCCCTGGCGAACGGCTCCATCGGCGAGATGACCGAAGCGATCGACCAGATGTCCAACGACGCTACCGAATCGGCCGAGGTGGCCAAGCGCTCGGTAGAGATCGCCAGCGCCGGTGCCGATACCGTGCGCAACACCATCAACGGCATGGACACCATTCGTGAGCAGATCCAGGAGACTTCGAAGCGGATCAAGCGTCTGGGTGAAAGCTCCCAGGAGATCGGCGATATCGTGGAACTGATCGACGACATCGCCGACCAGACCAATATCCTAGCACTCAACGCCGCCATGCAGGCCGCCATGGCCGGCGAGGCAGGGCGCGGTTTTGCGGTGGTTGCGGACGAAGTGCAGCGACTTGCAGAACGTTCCATCAACGCGACCAAACAGATCGAAGCACTGGTTAAGACCATTCAGGCGGACACTAATGAAGCGGTGACCTCCATGGAGGCGAGTACCTCAGGTGTGGTGAAAGGCGCAAAACTCGCGGAAGACGCGGGCGAGGCCCTGAAAGAGATCGAAAGCGTGTCCCAGTACATCGCCGATCTGACCGGCAAGATCGCCACCTCGGCGCAGGTCCAGTCGGAACAGGCGGTGAATGTGAAAGATACCATGAGCGTCATCCAGGAGATCACCAACCAGACTTCGGAAGGCACACACCAGACCGCGAACTCCATCGGTGCGTTGGCGGATCTGTCGGATCAGCTGCAGAAATCCGTAGCCGGATTCCGTTTGCCGTCCTGATGCCGGTGGCCATAGCTACATAAGATGGACAAGTATGCTCAATGACACCCTCACCGGTTTCCCGACGGGAGTGCACCGCACATGAATAACGCGCAAGATTTTGGCGCCCTGAACTGGGTCAAGGATGAATTGGATGTGTCCATTCGTCATGCCCGTCAGGCTTTGGAAGCCTATGTGGAGTCACCCGGTGATGGAGATTCCCTCGCGGTTTGCGGTGATCACCTGCACCAGATCGCCCGGGTCCTGCAGATGGTGCAGGTCTACGGACCCAGCATGCTCGCCGAGGAGATGGAACTGGTGGTGCGGGACATGGCGCAGGGTCGTGTGCGTCAGGAAGAGGATGCCGCCGAGGCGTTGATGTTGGCGCTGATTCAGCTGCCCGACTATCTGGAAAAGCTGCAGGGTGGCGATGCGGACATACCGCTGATCATTCTGCCCCTGCTGAATGATCTGCGTGCGGTCCGTGATGCCCCGCTTTTGTCGGAGGCCGCATTATTCAAACCGGAAATCGATACCCGTGACGAACAGGGTCAGATCAATGATCACCTGCCGGAACTCGCCCGCCAGGTAAGGCAGAAGTTTCACCTCGGTCTTCTTAGCTGGTACCGCAAGCGGGATACCGTGCACGGCTGGCCGCTGTTACGCGATGTTTTCGCCACCATGCGCCAGCATGCCGGGACCGAGCAGGTCAAGCAGCTGTTCTGGGTTGCAGAAGGCCTGATGCACGGTTTGATCGAGAACACGATCGCCCCCGGTATCGCGGTCAAGCAGCTGTTCAGCCGACTCGATCGTAAGATGAAGACCATCGTGGACAGCGGTGAACAGGCTCTGGTCGACCGGCCTCCGGCGGCCTTGCTGAAGAACCTGCTGTACTACATTGCCCGGGCGGACTCCCGTCATCCGCTGATCCAGGAGATCAAGGAGACCTTCCATCTTGATACGGTGATGCCGAGTGAAGCCCAGTTGAGTCAGGGCCGCCTGGGTCTGACCGGTTCCAACGCGGAACTGGCGGAATCGATCAAGGATGCAGTGAGCACCGAGCTGACCCGAATCAAGGATATTCTTGATCTGTTCATGCGCGACGAAAAGGCCAACATGGAGATGCTGGCGCACCTGGAATCGCCAACCCGGAAACTCGCGGATACCCTCGGAATGATCGGTCAGGGCGCCTTGCGCTCTCGTCTCAACCGTCAGGCCGACAAGGTGAAGAACTTTGTCGAGCAGGGGGTGATGCCGGAAGAGTTCGAACTCATGGAGATGGCCGGTGACATTCTTTACGTCGAGTCCTCGCTGAGTACATTGCACACCTTCCAGCCCGGTGCGGCGGAAGAGGAGGAGGACTCCCTGGGACTGAGTATGCCCGAAGGGGAATACCAGAATCTGATCAAACAAACGGTGAAGGAGGCGAAATTAGAGATCGCCAGAGCCAAAGAGGCGATCATCAGCTTCACCGAGGCGCCCGATGACACCACCCTGCTGGAAAATGTCCATCAGGGTTTCAAGCGTGTGCAAGGCGCCCTGAACATGCTCAATATGCGGGAAGCCGCAGAGCTGCTGCAGAAGACCGGCAGCTTCATTCAGCAGACCCTGATTGAAGCGCGCAGCAAACCCAGCCGCCAGCAGATGAACTCCCTGGCCGATGTGGTGAGCAGTATCGAGTACTACCTGGAAACCCTGGTGGATGGTGCCGGTGACCGTCGCGAAATCCTGGCCATCGCCCAGTCCTCGCTGAATGACCTGCTCAGCGAAGGGCAGGTGGAACGTACCGAATACACCACGCCGGTGGAACCCATCGAGGTCAGTGAGTCAGCCGATCATGCGGAAGGCTACGATCTTCAGGAGGACGAGGTTTCCGATCTGGAATTCGGTGCCAGCAGCCTGCAGATCGAACCCCCTCAACCCCAGGTGGAAGAGATCGCTGCGGACAGCGAGCCTGCAATCGAAGAACAGCCGGCTGAGCCTGAACCGGTCTCCGAAACGCCTGCCGAACCGGTTGTGGCCGCTCCCGAGCCACCGGTCGAAGAGGAGGAGATTCCCTCGAGCCGCAAACCCATGCTCGACGAGATCGATCCCGAGATCCTCGAAATTTTCATCGAGGAGGCCCGCGAGGAACTGGAGGTCATCCAGGAGCATCTGCCCCGTTGGGAACGCAATTACGAGGACCGGGATGCCCTGGTCACCTTCCGTCGCTCATTCCATACCCTCAAGGGCAGCGGTCGCCTGGTCGGTGCCAAGGTCATCGGCGAACTGGCCTGGTCGGTTGAAAACATGCTCAATCGTCTGATCGACGAGACCATTCATGTCAGCCCGGACATGATCGATGTGCTCAACCGGGTTGTGGCTTCCCTGCCGGATTTGATCGATTCCCAGGAGCAGGGTGTGTATCCCAGCGTGGATGTGGATCTGCTGCAGGCTCAGGCTTATGCGCTGGCCGATGGCAAGCCCATGCCGCAGATGGAAGAACCGGCGACCGAAGAGGCCCCGGTTGGGGTGGCAGAGCCCGAATCATCTGTCGAAGATGTGCCCGAAACCGTCCTAGAGACCGCCGAGGAAACCGCTGAGACTGCGGCGGAGGCAGAGGAACCGGAGCTGTTATCCGAGGCCCAGGACTCTGACTCACTGAGTCTGGAATTGCCTGATGAGGTGGCCGAGGCGCACGATTCCTTCGAACTTCCGGAAGAACTGGAAGACCTGAGTCTGGAACTCGATACGGAGTTGTCGGATGAAGAGGAGCCGCAAATCGAATTGCAGGCTCTGTCCGAAGATACTGAAGCGGAGTTGGAGGAGAACCTGCTGGAACCTCCGGAAGACATTCTGGATGAGGCTCTGCTGGAAGATTTCACGGATTCGGATCTGATCATCGAGATCGATACCGAACTGCTTGAGGTTTTCGCCGAAGAGTCCGAGGAGCATCTTCAGGAGATTGAAACCTTCCTCCGTATGGCTGAGGGTGCGGACCCTGCGATGCAGCTGCCAGAGGCAGTGGTACGCGCCTGCCATACCCTGCACGGCAGTGCCCAGATGACCGGCATCATGCCGATCGCACAGCTCAGTGAGGCCATGGAAGACTATGCCAATGCAGTACATGATCTGCAACGTCCTGCCGATGACCAGGTGCTTGGACTGATCGGTGGCAGCGTTGGCTATATCCGAAAACTTCTCGATACCCTGCCGGATGAGGACCTGCCGGAACCGAATGTTGAGAATTATCTCAGTGGTTTGAGGGACGCGCTGCAGCAGCTCCACCACGGTCTCGGTGAGGAACTGCATGCGCCCGATCTTCAACCGGAATCCGACGACCTCACGCTGGAGAGTGAACCGACCTCGTTCCTCGAGGAATCGAGTGAACTTGAAGAGGCCCCCGAGCTAACTGCGGAAGAACCCTCATTCGAACTCGAAGAGGCACCCGAGATACCCTCAGAGGAACCCTCATTCGAACTCGAAGAGGCCTCCGAGCTTTCTTCGGAGGAGCCCTCGTTCGAACTCGAGGAGGCTCCGGAATCGGATGAGGAGCCACCGCAGTCTGGGGTGTTCCATGAATCCACAACCTACCTGCAGGAAGACGAGTTCTTCGAAGTGGGTGATGATGAAGAGCTGCTGGAGATCTTCATCGAAGAGGGACGCGAGCTGCTGGAATCACTCGAAGAGAGTTACACCCGGTGGGAACATGCGTTACATGACGGGGCGGTGATCGATGAGATCAAGCGAACCCTGCATACCCTCAAGGGCAGTTCCCGTTTGGCCGGTATCTCGCCGATCGGGGATGTCAGTCACGGTCTTGAAAGTCTGTTCGAACGCATTCTGCGTCAGCAGATCACTGCGGACCAGCCGATTCAGGACCTGGTTCGCCAGGCCTTCGATTTCCTTGCCACCCAGGTGGAGGATGCCGCCACTACCGGCAAGGTGCATATTTCCGAAATCCTCCTGCATGATCTGGAGAATCCCTCCGCACGTCAGGAAGAGGATGAACCCGTCGCTCTGGAAGAGAGTGACAGCGACTTTCTGGATTTCGATGCGGACGCGGTCGCGGAAGATGCCAACCTTCAGGAGGTGATGCAGGCCCTGGAAGAGGAGCCGGTCTCCGAGACCTTTGAAACCGAACTGGAGCTGCCAGGGGAAGCAGCCTCTGGAGAAGCTGAACAGTCTGAGGAAACGGTATCTGAAGAGATGCAGGTCGAAGCGTTGACCTCATCCCTCGAGACCGCTCAGGATGAGGAACTGCTGCAGGAACTGGAACGCCTGGAAGAGGATGACAGTGAGTTCAGCGCTTCCGAGACGGTGGACACGGCTTCCTATTACGAAGAGCCGATGAGTTTCCTTCACGATGGGGATCTGTTCGAGGTCAGCGAAGACCGGGAGCTGGTCGAGATCTTCGTCGAAGAATCCAAGGAACTGCTTGAAACCCTGGAAGGGCAGTACCAGCAATGGAGTGACAATCCCTTGGATCACCAGCCGGTGGACGCGATGCAGCGGGCACTGCATACCATCAAGGGCAGTTCCCGACTGGCGGGTATCGAGCCGGTGGGGGACCTGAGTCATGCCATGGAGTCGCTGCTCAATGCGGTGACCCGGGGTCTGGTACCCGCCGAAGGCGCGGTGCTGAACCTCTCTCGTGCGACTCTGGATCTGCTCGCGACCCAGACCGACGATGCGGAATCCACCGGGCGAGTGCATCGGGCGGACCCCCTGATCGCTGAGATTCAGTCCCTGATCGATGCCGCCAGTGAGCAAAGCACCGCCGACGAGGCCTTTGTCGATCCGGAGGTGCAGCAGGAACTCGAGGCGCTTGAGAGCGAGGCGGCAGAGAACGAAATCGAGGAGGTCGAACCGGCTGCGGTCAGCAACCAGGATCTGGTCGAGGAACTCGACGTGGATTTGCCGGATGATGCCTTCGCCATCGAAGATATTACCCCGGAGTCCCTGGACACCGGCGACGACTCCTTCATGCTGTTGCAGGATGAAGTGTTGCTGGAAGTGGGTGAAGACGAGGAGCTGATCCAGATCTTCATTGAGGAAGCCAAGGAATTCACGGAGCAGATCGAGGTCAATTTCCAGAACTGGCTGGATAATCTCACTGATCGCAGCGCCATCGACGGGATGCAGCGCAACCTGCACACCCTCAAGGGCAGCGCCCGTCTCGCCGGTGTCATGCCGGTGGGGGATCTGAGTCATGCGGTGGAATCGCTCATGACTTCGCTTGCCGAAGGCGAAATCGACCCGATCGAGACGGTGACCGATACCCTGAGACAGGCGGTCGATCATCTGGCCCTGCAGGTGGATACCCTGGCGAAGACCGGCAAGGTACCCGCATCCGACCTGCAGGTCACCCAGTTGCATAATCTGCTGGGTGGCGAGATGACCCCCTCCTACGACGGTATGGTGGAGACCATCCAAAAGGTCGAGGAGCCGCAGGAGGTTGTCAAGGAGGAAGCGCCGAAATCCGCCAAGGTACTGCCGTTCAACGAAAAGATCGCGAAACTGCTGAATCCCCAGCAGGATGAGGACAAAGAGAGTCAGAAGGCGAGCAAGGACCAGGTGCGCGTCAATGCCGAACTGATGGACCGGCTGGTCAATCATGCCGGTGAGGTGAGCATCTACCGCGCCCGTCTGGAACAGCAGAACAGCGTGCTCGGCTTCAACCTCTCGGAACTCGAACAGACGGTATCGCGGCTCTACACCCAGCTGCGTGGCCTCGAAATCGAGACCGAGGCGCAGATTCTGTATCGCTGGGAACGGGACAACGAGCAGGACGATCACGAGAAGGCGGAGTTCGATCCGCTTGAACTGGGTCGCTTCTCCAACATGCAGCAGCTGTCCCGCGCCCTGGTGGAGACGGTCAACGACCTGGGTAACATCAATGAATCCCTGCGTGACCTGCAGCGTGAAACCGACACCTTGCTGCTGCAGCAATCGCGCATCTCCAACGATCTGCAGGATGGTTTGCTACGCACCCGCATGGTGCCCTTTGCCACCTTGGTGCCGCGCATGCAGCGTCTGGTTCGTCAAACCGCCGGTCAGCTGAGCAAGAAGGCCAACCTGGAGTGTTTCGGCATCGAAGGGGAGCTCGATCGCAGTATCCTCAACCGCATGGTGCCGGTGCTCGAACATCTGTTGCGCAACTCAGTATCCCACGGTATCGAGTATCCCCAGGACCGTGTTTCCACGGGCAAGCAGGAGACCGGGCGTATCTCTCTCTATCTCGACCGTGAAGCCACCGACGTGCTGATCACCCTGTCCGACGATGGACGGGGTCTGGACATCGAGGCGATTCGGGCGCGGGCGATCAAGCAGGGTATGATCAACGCCAATGCGGAGATCAGCGATGACGACCTGATTCAATGCGTACTGCTACCCGGTTTCAGTACCGCCAAGGAGGTCACCCAGATCTCCGGTCGCGGCGTGGGCCTGGACGTGGTGGTCAGTGAGGTTAAACAACTGGGCGGCTCCCTGGAGATCGATTCCCAGCCGGGACGCGGCACCAGCTTCATCATCCGTCTGCCGTTGACCCTGGCGATTACCGACGCACTGTTGGTGCGGGTCGGCGAGGAGATCTACGCCATACCCCACGGCAGTGTCAGTGCAGTGGTGCGTATCCGCCGTCAGGATCTGCAGCAGTGCTATGCGGATGCCCAGAACGGTTTTGAATATGCCGGCAAGCAGTACAAGGTGAGTTATCTGGGACGCATGATGGGTGTGGGCCATCAGGAGTTGCAGGAGGGACATCGCTGGCTGCCCCTGCTACTGCTGCAGACCGGTGAACATCAGGTTGCGTTGCAGGTGGATGAACTGTTGGGCAGCCGCCAGGTGGTGGTCAAATCCCTGGGCAAGCAGGTGGGCAGTGTGCGCTGGATCACCGGCGGCACCATTCTCGCGGACGGCCGGGTGGCGCTGATTCTCGATCTGTCAGCCCTGGTGCGTATGGATGCCACTCACACGGCGCCGATCCGGGCCTCGGTCGAGCAGACAGAAAAACGTGTGGAAGAGCGGGTGCGGGTCATGGTGGTGGACGATTCGATCACCGTGCGCAAGGTCACCAGCCGACTCCTCGAACGTCACGATATGGAAGTGGTCACTGCAAAGGACGGCGTCGAAGCGGTCGCCCTGCTGCAGGAACAGGTGCCGGACATCATGCTGCTGGATATCGAAATGCCGCGTATGGACGGTTTCGAACTGGCCCGTCACATCAATAACTCGGTGGACTATTACGGGCTGCCGATCATCATGATCTCCTCCCGGGTGGGTGACAAACACCGTCAACGGGCCATGGATCTGGGCGTCAAACGCTGTCTGGGCAAGCCCTATCAGGAGAGTGAGTTGCTGGAGAACATCAACGAAGTGCTGGCGGAAAGCAGACAATGAGTCAAGCGATCACCAAAGAAGTTCGAAGTGTGCTCATTCATTTGCATGAGCGTCAGATCCTGTTGCCCAATGCAGCGGTCGCCGAGGTCATGGACTACCAGCAGCCGGAAGCCTCAGTGGTTGAGACTCCGGAATGGTTTCTGGGATACATGGTATGGCGCGGCCTGATGATTCCCGTGGTGTCCTACGAGGGACTGCTCGGTGAACCCATTGTCACCCCCGGCCATCGGGGGCGGATCCTGATCCTCAACGCCCCGGGCGGATTCGAAGGTGTCTCGCACATTGGCCTGGTAGTACATACCATCCCCAGCCTGGTGCGGGTCAGCGCGGAGAATGTCGCACCGGTCGATCCCGCGGCAGACGAGACGCATCAACCCCTGATCCTGCAAAGGGTCGAACTCGATCTGAGTCCCGCACTGATCCCCGATCTGGATGAGATCGAACGTCGGGTGGTGGAAATCGTTCAGGCAGGCTGAACGCACATTGCTGTGATTTCCTGTTCGGGGTAGGTTCCGGGTTCTGTTCCTGCAGCATCCGATCCCTTTTAGGGCCAGTTAACAGGCCCTAGACACAAATAGGAGACCCCCCAGCTCTGCTGGGGAGGCATTCACAGTTTGACAGATACGGGAATCTCACAGTAACTCCCAAGCGT
>JBEVVH010000118.1:0-11011 GCA_040507245.1 Candidatus Thiodiazotropha sp. | reverse complement strand
CACTTTCCATGTCGAATTGTATTTTGTCTTTCATGTATCATCTCTTTTAGCCTAAGTTTATAGAAATGACACAGAATTCTGAACACTACCTACTGCGGTTGCCTCCAGAATCGCGATGGCTATTGCGGCCAGTGCTGCATATAAGCAGCTCGCAAAGCGAATAGGTGTTTCCGCCGGGGCCTCCACGACGGGAATCGGTACCCCCATAGGGCTTCTTATGGTTCAGGGGTTCTTACAACGTTCCTCCCATGCTGCCATGCGGCTTAGAATGAAATCGCCAAAACTTTATTCAATCTTGCAATCAAATGGTGATTTGCAGTTACTCTATTTTTTAATAGAGAAGCCTATGGAGAAATATGTCCAAGCCATATCGACTGCTGAGCGCAATAATGCGCAGTTTCAAAGTGCAATCAAGAGAAAATACAAGCTGAATTGATATCGCCCGACACAGGGTTTTTGACAATGAACGCGAATAAATGGCTCTACTTTTTCTCAAAATTTACCCTGCTCGATGAGATATTAGGCTTCGTCTACTGGGCGTTGGCCATTTATGGCATTTTTCTTATTGTGGGCGCACTCAACAACCCAATAGTGCTGGTGATCGTGCTTGGCGTGTATGTGGTTTCTGTGACGCTTTTTTATCTGTTTCTGAGTAAGAAAATCAAATCATTATTCAAAGACGATTCCGGTTGATTGCATTTTGACCCTTCTGCGTTCTTGTCGAATTTACTCACCACTCCCTGTGTAAAACAAGTTCAGGGAGTTTTCTCGCGCCGCTGATTCCATAGCACTGTCAAATGTTCTATCTCATCCAGAGCATTGGTTGCATCAAAGCATATCTGATGGTGTTTTTACTCTATGCATACATGTGCATGGCAATATATCTATAAAATACAGTAATTTACGTTTCTTCAACTCAGATTGGCGCTTCAGGTGAGACTTGGTTTAGAATCCCAATAGGGCTGTTGTTGTATATCCCAATAGAAATATTTAATGAATCCGCCGGTACTAGTCGTGCGAATTCTTCATAGTAAAAAACAACACCAGAGGGGGAGAGCATCCATGGGACGAGTGGCACTCGTAACCGGGGGTACCCGGGGCATTGGCGAAGCGGTCAGTGTGGCATTGAAAGAGGCGGGTTATACGGTCGCCGCCAATTATGCCGGCAACGATGACAAGGCGCGGGCGTTCACCGAACGCACCGGCATACCCGCATACAAGTTCGACGTGAGCGATTTCAAGGCTGTGGAAGAGGGGGTCGCGAAGATCGAGTCGGAACTCGGTCCGATCGACATCCTGATCAACAATGCCGGTATCACCCGGGATACCACCATGCCGAAAATGACCTTCGAGCAGTGGGACCAGGTGATCCAGACCAACCTGACGTCCTGTTTCAACACCTCCCACGCGGTCTTTCCGGGCATGCGTGAGCGGGGATTCGGGCGCATCGTCAACATCGGCTCGGTCAACGGTCAGGCAGGACAGTACGGCCAGGTCAACTATGCCGCCGCCAAGTCCGGCATCCACGGCTTCACCAAGGCTCTGGCCAAGGAGGGGGCCAGCAAGGGTATCACGGTGAACGCGGTTGCCCCAGGCTATGTGGCCACCGACATGGTGCGGGCGGTCCCTGAGGCGGTTCTGGAGAAGATTATCAAGACCATCCCCGTGGGACGGCTCGGTGAACCTGAGGATATCTCCCGCTCGGTGTTGTTCCTGATTGCTGACGACGCTTCGTTCATTACCGGCTCCACCCTGTCGGTGAACGGTGGCCAGCACATGTACTGAGGGGCGGTTCTCTCCGATCGGCCTCTGGGTGCGGTTTGGGTATGCGGATCTGTAACTTGGTCGATTCTGCGATCACGCACTTCTAATGCAAATCAGCCCGTCCTTGTGTGACGGGCTGATTCGCGAGACGGGCAGGAAGCCTACTGTCTTTCAAACGCTCCCATATCGATGGTGGTGCCGCTGACCCTGGCCCGGCCGTTGAGGTCGACCTGGGTGCCGCTACCGTTTCTGCGGTAGGGCAGAAGGTAGTTCAGATCATCGGTGCTGGTATCGAGGGTCATAAAGAGGTACTCGGCGGAGCCGCTGTCTACACCGGGTGAACCCGCCTGGAGACCGTACTCGTCGCCATCCTGGCCGCTGAACAGGGGTGTCTCAAACAGGTTGTTCGGTCCGATGTCGGCGGTGCCTTCATAGGCGCTAAACAGGCTGTAGTCGACGCTTAGGGTACCCCGGGAGGTGATGTCACTGCTCTGGTCGATCTCATTCTCCAGATCGATGTAGCGGTTTTCGTGGAAGACGCTGTTGAGAATCGTGCCCACCCCGTAGAACGCGCCGCCCCCAAGTCCTCCTGCGACATTGTTGACGAAGGTGTTGTTGACGAACACGGTTTCGATGCCGGTGTTGGCCACCGCGCCTCCGGAACCGGTTGCGGTGTTGCCATTGAACAGGTTGTTGATCACCTTGTGACCATTGCCATCGGCGTAGAGGGCCCCGCCATTCTCTTCCAGGGTCCGGTTGTTGGTGAATACATTGTTGATGATCGCCACGTTGTCGAACTGGTAGGTGTAGAGGGCGCCGCCTGCGTTCGCGGTATTCTCCTCGAAGGTGCTGTTGATCACGCTGGATACCGTTGAGATGGCACCGCCGTTGTATACGGACCAGTTGTCGCGAAATACGCTGTCATTCACCGCGTCGATGCGGTGGATTGCACCTCCGTAGTAGGCCACGTTGCCTTCGAACAGACTGTTGCTGACTGCCCCGGCATACAACACCGCGCCACCGTAGCCGCTGACGGTGGTGTTGTTGTAGAAGTGGCAGTTGTTGATTCGCAAATTGCGTTCGTTTCTTACCCCCGCGAGGGCGGATCCGCCGTTGACGTGGTACGAGTTGCGGAAGGTGAGGTTTTCAACCAGTACCCGCTCATTATTCAGATTGAGGATTCGGGCAGTCGCCGGTTCCGCGACATAGCAGGCGGAATCACCCCAGGACCATCCTCCGGCCGCGACACAGGCGTCGTGGGTGGAAATGCCTTCGATGATCGGGTTGCCGCCGTCGAACACGGTCAGATCCGCGTCGTCCGACTGGGTTTCGAACTCGCGGTCCCAACCGCCCGATATTTTGATTCCGTATTCGTAGTTGTGAGCGTCGGGAAGATCCAGTCCTGAGCAGTTGAGGGTTCCCTGCTGAATGCGGATCTCGCTCCAGTCCTGGATCTGGTTCAGTGCGCGTTGCAGGCCCTGGCAACCGTAGTAGGGGCCCAGGTCGCCCACTGTCAGGACGCTGTCATAGCCGTCGGTGACTTCGAAATGCATCGGGGTCAGGTTGTAGATGATGTCGCGATCGACGTTACGGTAGCCGACGAAAATATCGAATTCCCCGATCAGGCCTGTCAGGCCGGAGAGAATGCTGATGTACTCTTCCGATCCCAGGGTGCGGGTTTCGGCGGGTTGGAGTGCCTCTGTCCAGAGTACCCACTGTCCGCTTTCGTTCTTCATGAAGCGGTTGCCGTTGTAGAAGGCCACCACGAAGATCGCTGCGTTGCGCCCGATGTCCGCCTCGTCCGGCTGAATGATCGCGGAGAGGTTGACCCGGTCGGTGCCCACAAAGCGGGCCGCTTCATGCTCGATGGTGTGCCGGGTATCCCAGGCCTGCAGATGCATCACCGCATTGCTGGTGTTACCACGCATGGTCGTGACCGGATGCTCGGTGGCCAGACCGTCCAGGCTGATGCCCAGTAACGCGAGAAGTGGGATGATCTTGAAAAGCGGCTTCTTCATGTCTGTTCCTCGGGTGGAACGCGTGTCGCGGTCCGTGTTTCCATGATGCCGATCTCTGCGCTCAGGCGACGGTTGGCGCTGTTTCGGGATCGTCATCGCTGTAGTTATATTTTTCTGGCAATGCAGGCAGGTGCCTGCGTCCTCATGGTTCCTCTCGAGCGATCTCACTGGCTGAGCGGTCCGTGCGCATCACGACATCGTGCCGATGTATCGACATGCAACAACGGAATCTGAAGGCAGGTGCGAGGTCCTGCTTACGATTTGCTCGAGTCCATCACACTTGTGGAACCCATAAGAATTTAAATCTTCTTTCTCAATCAATCGCTTGATGGTTTCGTATTGGGCGTAACCGAGGGTGTGTTATAGGCCTTTTCCCGGGTTCGTCAATGGGTCTTTTGAGATTCTGTGATCGGATGCTGAACAATGTTGAAATGGGGGCCTGTGCGACGTATTCCGGCGAATGTCCGGGGCCATATCAGAGAGGGCAGGAGAGGCGTAAATCCGGATCAGGTGGATCCTTGAACGGACAGGATGGCTGATAGACCGGGGAAATCCAGGATGCGGTATCTTTTAGAAAATAAATGGTGGGCGCAACAGGGATCGAACCTGTGACCTCTGCAATGTGACTGCAGCGCTCTCCCAGCTGAGCTATGCGCCCGAGATGAACGCCGCATTCTAATGAGCCGAAACTTCCAGGTCAATCGGCTTTGATTTGCACCGAACCGGCAATGTGCGGATCACAAACCGCATTTGACGGCTTTCGAAACAGTGCGGGTCTGATAGAATCCCGTCTTTCCCAAACCGGATTCAACCGATCGTATTATGACTGTCCGTACCCGATTCGCTCCCAGCCCCACGGGCTATCTTCACGTCGGCGGTGCCCGCACCGCGCTGTTCTCCTGGCTATATGCCCGCAAGCATGGCGGCAAGTTCGTGCTGCGCATCGAGGATACGGACCTCGAACGCTCGACCGCGGAATCGGTGAATGCCATCCTCGAGGGCATGACCTGGCTGGGCCTGGAGTACGACGAGGGACCCTTCTATCAGACCCAGCGCTTCGACCGTTACAACGAGGTCATCGAGGATCTGCTCGGGCGGGGACTGGCCTACCGCTGCAACTGCTCCCGGGAGCGCCTGGATCAGTTGCGCGAGGACGCCATGAAACGCAAGGAGAAGCCCCGTTACGACGGTCACTGCCGGCATCACACGGTGAGCGCCGATGAGCCCCACGTGATCCGCTTTCGCAACCCGGACAGCGGTTTGGTGGTGGTGGACGACCTGATTCGCGGGCGGGTGGTGTTCGCTAACGAGGAACTCGATGACCTGATCATCCGCCGCACCGACGGCTCCCCCACCTACAACCTGACCGTGGTGGTGGACGACATGGACATGGCCATAACCCATGTGATCCGTGGCGACGACCATCTCAATAATACCCCGAGACAGATCAATATCCTGCAGGCCCTGAATGCGCAGCCGCCGAAGTACGGGCATGTGCCGATGATCCTCGGCGATGACGGCGCGCGGCTGTCCAAGCGGCACGGCGCGGTGAGTGTCATGCAGTATCGCGAGGACGGTTATCTGCCCGAGGCCCTGCTCAACTACCTGGTGCGCCTGGGCTGGTCCCATGGTGACCAGGAGATTTTCAGCATCGACGAGATGATCGCCTTGTTCGATATCGATGCGGTCAACAAGGCGGCTTCCAGCTTCAATACCGAAAAGCTGTTGTGGCTGAACCAGCACTACATCAAGCAGGACGATCCCAAGCGCATCGCCCACCTGCTCAGCCACCACCTGGGTAACCTGAGCATCGATCCCGCAGAGGGGCCGGACCTGGAGCAGGTCGTGGTCGCCCACCAGGAGCGCGCCAAAAACCTGGTGGAAATGGCCGAGATGTGTACCTACTGTTACCGGGATTTCGAGTCCTTCGACGCGGATGCGGCGAAAAAGCATCTGCGCGGGGTGGCCCGGGAACCCCTGGAAAAGATCCGCGAGGCACTGGCCGCTCTGGAGGATTGGCGCGAGGAGACCCTGCACCAGACGGTGGAGCAGGTCGCCGAGGCCCTGGAACTGAAGATGGGCAAGGTCGCGCAGCCCCTGCGGGTGGCGGTGGTCGGGCGCGCCGCCTCCCCGGGTATCGACACCACCCTCAACCTGGTCGGCAAGCCGGCGTGTCTGCGCCGCATCGACAAGGCCCTGGAATACATAGCGCAGCGCGAGGCTGCGGTCTGAGCATCGGAATCAACCCTACAAAGAAGCCAACGCCATGAGCGATACGGAACACAGCAAATCGAATTTCATCCGCCAGATTATCGATCAGGACCTTGCGGCGGGTAAGAACGGCGGGCGGGTGCACACCCGGTTTCCGCCGGAGCCGAACGGTTACCTGCACATCGGTCACGCCAAGTCGATCGTGCTCAACTTCGGGATCGCCGAGGACTACCAGGGTCTGTGCAATCTGCGTTTCGATGACACCAATCCGCACAAGGAGAACATCGAGTTCGTGGAGAGCATCAAGGCGGATGTGCGCTGGCTGGGATACGACTGGGACGATCGGCTGTTCTATGCCTCGGACTACTTCCAGCAGCTGTATGACTTCGCGGTGGAGTTGATCAACGCGGGCAAGGCCTATGTGTGTGATCTGGACGCGGAGAAGATGCGCGAGTACCGCGGCACCCTCAAGGAGTCCGGTCGGGAGAGTCCCTATCGCAGCCGCTCCGTGGCCGAGAACCTGGACCTGTTCCAGCGCATGAAGGCCGGGGAGTTCGCCGACGGGGAGCGGGTGCTGCGGGCGAAGATCGACATGGCCTCGCCGAACATGAACCTGCGCGATCCGACCCTGTACCGGATTCGTCACGGGGTGATCCATCACCAGACCGGGGAGGCCTGGTGCATCTATCCCATGTACGACTATACCCACCCGGTGTCGGATGCTCTCGAGGGTATCACCCATTCCATCTGCACCCTGGAATTCGAGGATCACCGGCCACTCTACGACTGGACCCTGGACAACATCACCATCCCCTGCCATCCGCAGCAGATCGAGTTTGCGCGGCTCAACCTGGAATACACTGTGGTGAGCAAGCGCAAGCTGACCTTGCTGGTGGAGGAGGGGTTCGTCGAGGGTTGGGACGATCCCCGCATGCCGACCCTGGCGGGCATGCGTCGGCGTGGTTACCCTGCCTCTGCGATCCGTGAATTCTGCCACCGTATCGGGGTCACCAAGTCTGATGGTCTGGTTGAGATCGGCATGCTGGAGAACTGCATCCGGGAAGAGCTGGATGCCAGTGCACCTCGGCGCATGGCGGTGCTGCATCCCCTCAAGGTGGTGATCACCAACTACCCGGAGGATGGGGAGGAGTGGCTGGATGCGGCCAACCATCCGAAGAACGAGGCCATGGGCCAGCGCAGGATCCCGTTCTGTCGCGAGGTCTACATCGATCAGGAGGATTTCCGCGAAGAGGCGAACAAGAAGTTCAAGCGCCTGGTGAGCGGTGGCGAGGTGCGCCTGCGCAATGCCTATGTGATCCGCTGTGACGAGGTGATTCGCAACAATCAGGGGGATATCGTCGAGCTGCATTGCAGTTACGATGCGGAGACCCTGGGCAAGAATCCCGAGGGTCGCAAGGTGCGTGGGGTGATCCACTGGGTCTCGGCGCGCCACGGGGTCAAGGGCGAGGTGCGACTCTATGATCGCCTGTTCGGCCAGGCCAATGCGGAAAAGGTCGAGGAGGGGGGGCGTTTCACCGACAACCTCAACCCGGATTCCCTGCGCACCCTGACCGAGTGCTACCTGGAGCCTGCCCTGGCAGAGAACGGGGACAGTGTGCCCTACCAGTTCGAGCGTGAGGGCTACTTCATCCTCGATCCGGTGGAGGCCGGGCGCGAGCCGCTGGTGTTCAATCGCATCATTACTCTGAGGGACTCCTGGGCCAAGATCGAGCAGTCCAACGGCTAATCCGGTGGATGCATTTCGGTTAAGGATTTTTTAAAAAGCAGTGGACAAGCCGGGGAGAATCCCCTAATATTCGCGGCTTTCCGGGGCCATAGCTCAGCTGGGAGAGCGCAACACTGGCAGTGTTGAGGTCGGCGGTTCGATCCCGCCTGGCTCCACCAGATTCAAGAGAAACCGGCCCGGATTTTATCCGGGCCTCTTCTTTTCAGGGGTCTGACAGTCGTGGTTCTTGACGCATGATTCGACCCAAACGCCTGTACAAGGTAGCCGTATGCTCTGGATCGACATTCTGATCATTGCCATCATCGCGCTATCCGCCATCATCAGCCTGATACGGGGTTTCGTTCAGGAAGCACTCTCGCTGGTCACCTGGATTGCCGCTTTCGCCCTGGCCTGGCTGTTTTTCCGGCCGTTATCCGAATATCTCGCTCCCTGGATCGATGTAACCTCAATACGCCTCGGGGTCGCCTACATCGTGATCCTGATCCTGGTGCTGATCCTGGGGGCTATCGTCAACCGATTCATGAAGATGCTGGTCGAGACCACGGGTCTGACCGGGACGGACCGGCTCATCGGGATCTTTTTCGGTGTCGCCCGGGGCTCGGTGATCGTGGCGATTCTGGTCCTGCTGGCGGGACTGACGCCTTTTCCCAAAGATGTCTGGTGGCAGGAGTCACGCCTCATACCCTATTTCCTGGATATGGCGCTGTGGTTGAAAAGCTATTTGCCCCATGATATTGCTGCAAATTTTCAATACTGAACGGTGGGGAGTTGCGGGGATGCCAGGGTGTAACATACTCCGGTCAAGTCCATTGACTACCGATTGTTCACAGGAGAACGGATCATGTGCGGAATTGTGGGCATAGTCGGCAAGTCGCCGGTCAATCAGTCCCTCTATGACGCGTTGCTGGTGTTGCAGCATCGGGGTCAGGATGCTGCGGGTATCGTGACCTGCGAACACGGCAGACTGCACCTGCGCAAGGCGAACGGACTGGCTCGGGACGTGTTTCACACCCGTCACATGCTGCGCCTCAAAGGCAACATGGGCATCGGCCATGCCCGCTATCCCACCGCCGGCTGCGCCTCATCGGCGGAAGCCCAGCCGTTCTATGTCAATTCGCCCTACGGCATCACCTTGGCGCACAACGGCAACCTGACCAATGCGAAGGAACTGACCCGTGACCTGTTCGTGCAGGACCTGCGTCACGTCAATACCTCATCGGACTCCGAGATCTTGCTCAATGTGTTTGCCCACGAGTTGCAGATGCAGAACAAGCTGCGCATCGCACCGGAAGACATCTTCAAGGCGATCGCCGGGGTACACAAACGCTGCCGGGGCGGATATGCCGCAGTGGCGATGATTCCCAACGTGGGGCTCATCGGTTTCCGTGATCCCCACGCCATCCGTCCCATCGTCTACGGCAAGCGCGAGACCGATCATGGGGTCGAGTACATGATTGCCTCGGAGAGTGTTGCCCTGAATACCCTGGGTTTCGAGCGGGTTCGCGATCTCGAACCCGGTGAGGCGATCTTCATCAGCAAGGACGGACAGTTTTATGCCCAGCAGTGCGCCGCGCATACAGTCAAATCTCCGTGTATTTTCGAGTTCGTCTATTTCGCCCGCCCCGACTCGATCATCGACAACGTGTTCGTGCACAAGGCGCGCTCACGGATGGGTAAGAAACTGGCGAAGAAGATCCAGCGGGAGTGGCCGGATCACGATGTGGACGTGGTGATCCCGATCCCTGACACCAGCCGCAGCGCCGCCCTCTCTCTGGCTAATGAATTGAACGTGAGATACACCGAGGGGTTCATCAAGAACCGTTACATTGGCCGTACCTTCATCATGCCGGGTCAGCAGGTGCGTAAGAAATCGGTGCGTCAGAAGCTCAACGCGATTGATCTCGAATTCAAGGGCAAGAACGTCCTGCTGGTGGATGACTCGGTAGTGCGCGGCACCACCTCCAAACAGATCGTGCAGATGGCCCGGGATGCGGGTGCGAAGAAGGTCTATTTCGCGTCCGCCGCGCCGCCGGTGATCTATCCCAACGTCTACGGGATCGACATGCCCGCCGCTAGTGAGTTGGTGGCCCACGGCCGCACCGTCGACGAGGTGCGTGAGATCATCGGTGCCGACAGGATGATCTACCAGGATCTCCAGGACCTGATCGAGGCGGTGCAGAAGAAAGGCAAAACCGACATCGAGCGTTTCGATACTTCGGTGTTCAACGGCGAATACGTCACCGGCGACATCAACGAAACATATTTGGAACAGCTCGAGCTGCTTCGCAACGATGGGGCAAAATCGAAAAACGACGCGGACAAGAGCATCCTTGATCTGCATAACGACGCCTGAATGTCATCGGCATAACCCGGCTTCCATGCCGGTTTGCTTCTTCCTGTAGCCTGGGTGCAGCGGAGCGTAACCCGGGAGGTTTCGCGGCAGTCCCCGGGTTACGCTCCGCTGCACCCGGGCTACTAGGTCTGCCAACCCGTTCATTCCTCAACGAACCGGTAATCTTTCTCCTGCCCCTGCTTGCGGATGGATGACACCAGGGCATCGTCTACGGTGGCCTGATGTGTTTCAGCGGCCTGTTTTTTCGACTCTGTGATAAACCGGTCACGGGCCTTGCCCAGTTCCGCGATCTCCTGCTTGATCTGCTCCCGCTCTGCCGCCTTGGCCGAGACATAGGCTTCCCGCTGCTGAAGATTCATGCCGCTCATCTCCTCGGGCAATTCACTTTCATCCAGGTTTCTCAGTGCCTGCTTGTCATCCTTGGTGGCATCCACCAGGTCCCATTGACGGTTGGAATAGAGACTCCCGGCCTTGGACTTGGCCCGTTTTGCGAGCAGGGCAGGGGAGATGCCGAGGGTGTTGGCATCCTGCTCGAGCTGGCGTTGCTTGCCGGTGTGGCCCTGTTTGCCATAAGGAATGTAGGTCTCGTTGAGCGCCTGGTTCAGCTCGGCAATGCGGGCGTCCTGGGGTGCGGCTACATGGGCGATCCTGTGATTGTGGTCGATGCTCATGTAGTCGCCTCCGGCCAGCATCGCCCCGTCCTGCCAGCCGGAGCTACGGCCTTCGTCGTAACTGCCGGCATGAATGGTGTTAACCACGATTCCCGCAGCCTTGGCCTTTGTCACAGCCTCCCGGTATGGGACAGGGCCCTGACTGAACGGCTCGTTGCCGGCGCTGCCAGCCAGGGAAAGCGAAGCGAAGGCTGGTAGTCCCCGGTAGTCGCGAGGCGATACTGGAAACCCGACGAGCCGTAGGCGC
>JBEVVH010000117.1:0-11095 GCA_040507245.1 Candidatus Thiodiazotropha sp. | reverse complement strand
GCGCCTACGGCACGTCGGGTTTCCAGTATCGCCTCGCGACTACCGGGGACTACCAGCCTTCGCTTCGCTTTCCCTGGCTGGCAGCGTCGGAGTAGGGTATGGTCTCGATCCAGACATCACTGGCCTGGGGATGTTCGGGCAGCCAGCTGATGACCCGACTGGGGCCGGCGTTATAGGCCGCCGTGGCCAGCACAGGGTTCTCCTGCAACTCCCGATAGATCTTGTTGAGGTATCCGGTGCCCAAGCGGATGTTGACTTCGGGTCGAAACAGTTCATCCGCGTTGATCAGTGAATAACGCCACCAGATTTCTGGTGTCATTCCCGATACGGTGATTTGACTAATGGGTATGGAGCCCATGAAATAGCACCTCATGGATGCCGAACAGGTAATAACCACCCTCGAGCGACTGGCTGATCCGGCAATAGCCGCCCATTCCCAACGATTCTTTAAAACCGCACCTGGTGAATACGCAGAAGGTGACCGGTTCCTGGGTATCCGGGTGCCGCAAGTCCGTGCTCAGGTGCGGTTGTTTCGGGATTTGGCTCTCGCGGATTTGGCTTGGCCGATGATGGCCTGGCGGTGGGCGAGGGGAAAGCGCAGTTCCAGGTCATTCCACAAACCGAGTCGGGCCAGGGTGATGATGCTCTGGGATGGCCAGTCCCAGGTCTGGGCCAGACGCGCAGCGGCTCGCTTGTCATCGGCAGTAGCGTTCTTCAGTGCCAGGTTCCATTCCTGCCTGGCAAGTCTGGGACGGTCCAGGTAGTGGAGTTCCCGGGCCCTCTGAAGGCCGGGAGTCAGGGCGATTCTATCCACGGCCTCATGTTCGATTTGCAGTGAGACATGCTCAACGTGCGGGTCCGTGCCGAGGCGCTGTGCCGCCAGGAATCCATAGTAGCTGCGTTCCTGGGCCAATGGAGTGAGAATCGCCTCCGCCTCTTTTGCGCGACCAAGCTGTTCCAAGGCGCGGGCCTGCCAATAGCGCCACAGGCCATCGCCGCGCTGTTTCTCTGGCACGGCCTCGATAATCTGTATCACCCAATTCCAATCATTCTGCTGCAATGCGGCCTGCAGTGCACGCTCTGACAGGCCGCTGTCGAGTTTGAGTTCCTCGGGCAACAGACTGTTCAACTGGTGACTGAGCTTATGGCTGGGTTCCCGCGCCAGTCCTCCCGCAAGGGCATAGAGCGCCTTCTGCTGTTGTTGTTTGGAGAATATCGGCAGGGTGTGGAACTTCTCCCAGGCCTGAAATGCAGCATCCACATCACGCCATGCCAGCTTGCGAATCGCCTGAATCGCCATCTCATCCCGCATGGGATGGTCAATGGGCAACAGTTGATTGATCTGTTCCGGATGCTTGTAGAGCGTCAGCCACAGGTCGGCAAGCGGCTTCTCTTCGTCATTCAGGTAGCGCTTGAGGTAACGGGCCAGCCGTGTGTTGCGCTGGGACATGGCGTGATCGAATCGATCCCAGACAAGAGCTTGTGTCAGGTGCCCTGATGCAATCCAGTGTTGAAGGACCGGGTCGCACTCCTTGGGCAGGGACTTACCGTTCAACCAGAGCTTTGGCACGACCTGATAGGCCTGCTGCTGCCGCCCGGTTTCGATCCAGGCCCTCGCTCGTTGGCATTGCTGAGTGGTGCTGCCACCGTTCCGGGAGAACTCCAGATAGGTCGGCCACAGCTCGAGTTTCGCCAGAAGGTCGAGCCAGTGGTCGCGTAAGCGGGCGCTCAATGGCGTCCCTGCGAGCCTCTCCATGCGATTGCGGATGCTTTCAACCGATTGCTGCTCAAGTGTGTCGAGGGTCTCCTGGTAGTCGAGATAGACCAGGAGCGGATAGTCGGCCAGTTGCGAACGATGCTGCTGATAGGCGGCCAGGTCCCGGTTTTTGAGGGCGGTTTCCGCGGCAAGGAAATCCTGCCGTTGCTGGAGCAGTTTCTGCTCTTCCGGTGTTGCTCCTTCTGCCCGGCTGGCCGGGCTAGCCAGGAGAGACAGGGTAAGGAACAGGATGGCGCTCAAATTGACTGGCCGGTTCATGGATAGCGTCCTGAGATGGTCTGTAGTCATACATGGATCCGATCGAATCGGATTGGATTCCCTCCGGTGCCTGTGACCGCTGCATCTGCAATTTGCACGATCTGTCTCCGATTCAGCACCCTGAAGGAGACCCGCCAAGATTGCGGCCGACGACAATGAGTATATGCCAAAAAACACGATAAAACAGGGCATTTTTTAACATTTCTCATGCCACTGTTAAGTGTTATCAGAGTGATAATCAGTTCGTTTCAAGCGCGATGTCTGAGCAAAGATAATGGTTTGCTAACTGTCTGAAACTGGCTCACAAGTTACCGTTAGAGGTACTGCCTGATGTGTGATCCGGCAACTGATTTGCCACCACTTCAATCCAATGCAAAATCGGAATACCCTCCGGTAAATGTTTGGCGATGTGGGTTAGGCATCCGATATTGGCGGTGGCGATCAGGTCCGGAGTTCCTGACATCAGCGCGGCGGATTTTTGTACGCCCAGTCGATCGGCCAAGTGCGGATTGAGAATCGAATAGGTACCGGCTGAACCACAGCAAAGGTGCGAATCGGAGACTGGCATCAGGTTAAAACCGAGTTGAGTCATTATCTGTTCCACCACGCCGTTGAGTCCCTGGCCATGCTGAAGTGTGCAGGGTGTGTGGAAAGCGATATTCAATCGGGTCTCCTGCACAGAACCCAGGGGGCTGAGGTCTTCGTGGGAGAGAATTTCAGCGATATCCCGGGTTGCACCAGCCACCTGAGCAGCCTTATCCGCATAGTCCGGATCGTCCGCCAGTAACCGGTCATACTCCTTGATCATCTGCCCGCAACCGCTGGCGGTAATAACCAGCGCTTCCGCCCCCTCCTGCAAAAGTGGCCACCAGGCGTCGATGTTGCGTCGCGCGGCCTGTCGGGATGACCGGGTGTCATCCAGGTGATGTTCCACACCTCCACAGCACCCGGCCCGAGGTGTCTTGATCAGTGCGATGCCCAGGGTTTCGAGTACACGCGCTGTGGAACGATTGATATCAGGCGCCAGTGAGGGTTGCACGCAGCCCTCCAGGATCAACATCCTGCGGCTGAGATTCTGGCTCGATTCCTTGAAGGTTTCGCTGGATTTCGCCAATGGGACCTGACGGGCAAGTGTGTCCGGTAACAGAGGATGCATGATTCGTCCCAATCCAAGCAATGTGCCGAACACCCACTGTCGCGGCAGGATCTTGCGCAACAGCCAGCGTTGGGCCCGGTCGGAAAACTTTCTAGGGTGATGACTCTGCAGATGGGCACGCCCGATTTCCATCAGCCGATGGTAGTCCACGCCGGATGGGCATGTGGTTTCGCAGGAACGGCACAGCAGGCAGGCATCCAGGTGCTGCTGGATGGAATCACTCGGTTGCGCACCTTCCAGCAATTGCTTGATCTGATAGATCCGACCGCGAGGTCCGTCCAGCTCGTTGCCCAGCAGAAGGTAGGTGGGACAGGTTGCCGTGCAGAATCCGCAATGTACACAGTTCCTCAATATCGCGTCCGCCTCCTGACCATCAGGGGATGCTAGAATGTCCTGGGTGATTTGTGTCTGCATAGGGACGAGCGGCTTTTGGATTGAACTACTATTGTGATGAGTTTGTCTTTTAAAACCAAGATATTCCGTATGAAATCGGAGGGAGTTCCGGATTTGTTCAGTGGTATAACGGTGCGCAATGGCCGAACGTGATTTTCAGACCCTGCGGGATTTGACCATCGCTTCGCAGCTGGAGGCCTATCCGCCATTTCGGTATCTCGGCGTTAAAGTTCTGCAACTCGATGCTGATTGGGGACTGATGCGTATGGCAATGCCGTTGAACGAGGACACAAGAAATCCCGGGGGGGGCAGCATTGCCGCCCTGGCGGATCCGGTGCCGGCGCTGGCCTGCGTCTACAGGTATCCGGGTTTCGACGTGTGGACCCGGGAGCTGAATCTGGATTTCCGAAAACCTGGAACCACTGATCTGGAACTGCGATTTGTTTTTCCCGAACAAACCACTGCCATGATCGATAGGGAGTTGTCGGAAACAGGACGCAGTACCCCTTGGTTTGAATTCGGGATCTACGATGCCCAGGGGGAGCTGACCACATGGGTGCGAAACCGGGTGGCGATTCGTCCCAGGTCTCGGAGCAGCGGCTCTCCATCTGAGATTCGCGTGCACAAATCAGAGTGAACCAGGCCTGGCTACAGGCCCCAATACAGAAGTCTAGAATTAACCATGAATGATTCCAACCAAGAGATGGATTTTGAGTTAAGCAGCGCGATTGCCGCTTTCGAAGGGAAAAACTTTTCACGGGCTGCAACCCTGTTGTCCCCCCTGGCAGAGAACGGGGTCGTAGAGGCGCAGTATCGCATGGCAATCATGTCTCAGGGTGGGCTGGGCATGGTGGTCAATGAACTCATGGCCTACAAGTACATGAAGGCAGCTGCAGAGGCGGGCCATTCTCTGGCTCAGCACGGGCTCGGGTTTATGTATCTGGAGGGTGAGTGCGTGGAGCAAAATGCCCAGAAGGCCGTAGAGTGGTTCACCAAAGCAGCAGAGCAAGGATTGGTCGGATCTCAAACCACACTGGCGATGCTCTACGAAGAGGGTCGGGGTGTTGAGAAAAACCTTGAAGAGGCGAAACGCTGGTACAAACTGGCCGGCTTTTGAATTCCGTAGTGCGGGCCTTTGGCTGTCCGCATAGCACTACATCAGGTTAAGGCGTGCGGATGACTACGGGCCCGAATGAGAGGACTGCTGCTCTGACGCCTCACCGGCGATTTTGAAATCTGCTCAGAGGTTAGGATCCCGCGTTGAAATCCACCTCAAAATGCTTAATTACTCTCAGTTAACAGTGCTTATACGGCAGATCCAGTCTTGTTTCCTAAGCGTCAGAGCGAATTTCAATAACCTGCTAAATCAGTGTTGACCAGAGGCTCTCGTAATCGGAGTCATCGTCGAGACCGTTCCTTTCTTCCTTGGTTGTCGTACTGATCTTTTCCTCGAGTCGTACAAACTGAAACTGGGAGATAGATCCAGTGGACTCCAGCAGGCGGGTCAACTTGATCTCCTGGCTGTTCTCGCCATCATTGATCAGCAATCTTTTACCCAGAGAGAACGGATAGGACGGGCACAGCAGACTGGTGGGTTGACCTGAAGTGCCTACCTCCGGAAGTAACAGGCACTTTTCCATCTTCTGGTGCTTTTGGTCGGCCAGTCGTGCGGTGACCGCCAGGGCGTTGGGGGCAATCATCTGGATCCCAACCTGCATGGACTCCCCATCGGCGCTGCGCATCCAACGCACCATCCCGACCCCGAACTTCGAGGCGGAGACCGCAGATTGAACTCCGATAAGCTCTCCAACCTGGATTTTTGGAATCTGCTTGCCTCGCCAGTCGAGACAATATCCCCCCGCGCTTTCATTGATGGTGTTGAACAGGTTTGTCGTCTTGTCCGCCGTCTGATTCTTGTCATCCTGCCAGATATCGACGCTGGGTTCTTCAAAGGCCTCACTGTGGTCGATGGAATTGGGACCGAATTCCTCGAAGTTGCCCCGCTGCGGGTTATAGGAAGCAATGTCGAGCGGTTGCAGCGAGAAGCGGGAAGAGACATGCATATCATGGCCATGGGCGAACTGGGTCTCGATCCATGTTCCCTCCGGCTCATTTTCAGTCCGGGTTGATGAGGGGGTGTCGCCGAGATTGATCAGCTTGAAAACCGATTTCAAACCTACTTCGATGCGTAACTCAAAATTCAGCTTGGTACGCACGAAGGCGCGCTTCTGGGCTTTGGACCAGAGCATGATCAGTTGCCGAATGACGCCTTTATCCAGTTCATCAAGACCGATCAGTGCGTTGTCTTCATCCGGCGTTTCATTGAATTGTTCCCGCAGTTCAGACAGCAGACGTGAGGCATCCAGTACCTGCAGGTATTTGGTATCCGAATCGGTGACACGCTGTTCGTGACTCGGTGCCAGATCCGTATCCTGGCGAATGATGATCGAGGCATCCTCCGGCGCCTTGTTCAGCGGGTAAAAACCGGCGAATCGGCTCCATTCAAGCAGGGCGTCGAATATACGCAGGTTTTCCTTCTGCCGCATCTTGTATGGCGAGGCGAGAGAAAACAGCAGACAACGGCAATAGTTGGCATCAATGGACGACCGGGTCGTACGCGCTTCGATATCATCGTCCACAGTTTGGTCATTCAGCTCATACCGTCGGGCAAGGCGATGCAGAACATGCAGTTCCTGCCAGGTACGTTTTGGGTAGGGGTTGTATACCAGGACGGACAGAAGAATCACCCTCGACAGGTAATTGATACAGCGATGAATGGCCTGGGTGAGCAGTGTCAGATCGGGGCTTTCGCCTGGATGATTGGTCAACAGGTCAACGATTACCGCCTTGTAACCGGTCGCCATGCCGCTGTGAAGTTCACGGTTCAGATTGGCGACCTTGTGTGCCTTTTCAGTGAGGGGGAAGCGCGAACCCATGTAGTGTTTGTTGAGGTTCGACGAAACATAGGCGAGGGGTTCGCGAAAACCCTCCAGGCTCAACAACCTTTGTCGGGTGGGTAGAGCGGTTCGATTGAAGTTGCGTAGGGATTGGAAGATCTGGCGTGAGGTTTCACCGATATTCGCCATGGGCAGCTCTTTTGCCCAGACCGCTACATCCTTGTCATTGAGATAAAAAGGCGTCCCCGTGGGCTGAGCCTGTTCGGGAACCCTTAAGCCGATCGGATTGGTTGTTGCCATATTAATTCTGTTGCCGAAACCTAAATTGACTGTAGTTTGTGCCTGTAAAGAAACATAGTCGTTTTATGAATAGAAATCCCGTTATACGGGTAACCGGTCGATCTGCGGGTCTTGGACCAACAGGAAACCATCAGGGTTCTCTGCGAGGACTCGAGGGCCTCCGGACTGCCGCCGATCTTGTATGAAATCCTTGTCGTTTTTGCGCTTATTGTTCGTTATTCCCTATTTAGCCATTCAACCCGAAGCCTGACTTCTGTCCGTGTCCGGGGTAATTTGCGGCGAAAGATCAGGTTTTGGATTAATTCCAGAATGATAATGGCAGGTATCGATGGGCCTCCATGACATTTGTTATCCTTGAGGATAGCTGATTCGCAAATATACAGTGATTGTAAGGTTTTGTGAATAAGACTGAATCCTTAAATCGGGCGGTTCGATTTGAATTCTGAATGTCCGGTAATATAACTAACTAATTGTAATGCATAACATTAACTTAAGGTGCGCCGAATCCTGAACGCGACGACCAGTGAGGTTGGGGATTGTAAATCAGGTATCGCGGCGCGCATGGCAGGTTGTTGTGACCATCAGGTTGATCAGTTTCGAACTATGTCCCTTTGTACAGAGATCCGAAATTCTGCTGAGGCAGAAGCAGGTTCCTCATGATTTGACTTTCATCGATGTGGAGGACCCTCCGCAATGGTTTGTGCGTCTTTCACCTACCGGCAAGGTGCCGGTGTTGTTGGTGGACGACACGGTTTTGTTTGAATCTTCCGTGATTCTGGACTACATCGAAGAAACCCAGTCCCCCCACTTTCATCCGCATGACCCGCTCGAACGAGCACAACACAAGGCGTGGATCGAGTATGGGTCTACCCTGTTGATGTCTCAGGTAGGCATGGCCACCGCTACTGACGAGGCCGCCTACAGGGAGCGTAAATCACTCTTTGAAGTGGCGTTGTCGAGGATGAACGGACCCTTGGAGGCCGGACTGTTTGGCATGAAGGATAGATTTTCTCTGCTGGATGCGGCATTCGCACCCCTTTTCATGCGTTGCCGTTGTCTGGCCGACGCACACCCCGAGGGTGGGATCGAGATGTCTCGGAGTCTGTCTGACTGGGCGGGGAGATTGCTCTCCCTGCCCAGCGTGCAATCCTCAGTGGTTGAAGATTTTAATGAGAAATACCGCAGCTTTCTGCGCCACAAAGGAAGTTGGTTATTCAGTCTTGGCCGGTGAAAGCTGACTCTCTTCGGCAACCAACTGGTCCATGATGGTGAACATTTTGCTGTAGGTGCCCGCCAGGCTTCCACTGGTCAGGTATTTGCCGTTGATGCCAACGGCAGGCACCCCGGACAACTGGTAGCGCTGGGCCAGCTTTTTCGCATTCTGTACCTTGACGTATACGCCGAATGAGTCCCAGGCCTCGGTAAACTTCTCCCGGTCGGCGCCCTGTTCCACGGCGAAGTCAATAAGAGACTGTTTGTCGAACAGGCGGCGTTTCTTGTCGTTAATCGCTTCGAAGAGGGGCACGTGTAGCTTCTCCGCAAGTCCCAGGGCTTCCGCGGCATAGTAGAACTGGGCATGTGGCGTCCATTTCGGATTGAGTGGCGCAGGGACCCGGCTGAATACGACGTTGTCCGGTTTTTTCTCAAGCCATGCCTGCAGTTGCGGTTCCATGTGGTAGCAATGCGGGCAGCCGTACCAGAAGAACTCCAGTACTTCGACTTTGCCATCCGGTACAGAGGTCGTCACCGGAGGGTCGATGGGATCAAAGCCTTCACCCCATTCCGCGGCGAATAACGCCTGGGCGGTCAGTGTCAGCAACAGGATTGAAAAAAATCGTTTAAACCAGGGCATAGTCTGTCCTTTCAGTATGTTAAATTTATAGTTGATGCGCTGTCCGGGACCGTCGCCAGGATTGGAGCGGAGCATCCAGGGCTGTTTGAATCGTCATTAGTACATAACACGTCGCTGGGAACTAATCCTATTGAAATCTGTTAGAAATTTGAATGGTGGGTTGGTTCCCGGTACCGTATGGCGTTAATTGGGTACAAGCAGTCACTCATGGTTATGAAACAGATCGATCAGTATGTTGAGGCACTTTGCCAGAAAGGTTGCGGCGCTGTCCGTGAGGATATCAAATTATTGAAGCAGGGCGTGATCTTACCTGAGTTGACCGCACTCGACGACAAGGCCAGAAAGGCGGTCCTGGATGAACTCAGTTCGATCATGGCGGTATACGGAGACCGTTGTCCCGTACCGGCGCTGGCGCAGAAGAAACAATCGACCGGGTAGTATCCATGGAAAACAGAAAACTGGCGAATTTTGTCTACAAGGCGCCCTCGGCAATTCACGGCAACGGTCTGTTCGCCAAGGTTTCGATCAAAAAAGGCGCCTACATCGGTACCTACCAGGGTCCGCAGGCCAAGCGTGACGGCACCTACGTGCTTTGGGTATTCGAAGAGGGCCAGGATCCGGTCGGTCGCAGTGGTCGAAACCTGTTGCGTTATCTCAATCATCAGGACGAAGGCAACGCGGAGTTTGACGGATTCGACCTGTTCGCACTGCGAGATATCCGGCCGCATGAGGAGATCACCTTCAACTACGGCGGTTGGGAAGAACATGAAACCTCTGTCTGATCAGGCGCTTGGTTCGTTTATGTAAATTCCCCGGCAGGCAGCCAAGCGAGTCTTCGATCTCATGAAAGATTTTGGGACATCCAAGTCCACCAAAATCGATTCGATCTTTGACAGCCTATTAGTGCCCCGGCCGTCCCGGTCACTGACACTACGCGATGACTTCGCAAGCTCGTCACCGCTCCGTTGTCAGCTCCCGAATGACTGGACGTCGCGTTCGGATGCGATCTTTGGATCCCCTTTGGCGCCTACGGCACGTCGGGTTTCCAGTATCGCCTCGCGACTACCGGGGACTACCAGCCTTCGCTTCGCTTTCCCTGGCTGGCAGCGAACGTTTAAGGGTTTAGCGGGATCAGTGCATTGTTTGCGCGGTCCCTGGTTGGAATCTCACGTCGATCTGACTGCAGCAGCTCCATCACCGGGTAAGTGGACCAGTCTGCTTGATTGGTTGGGCTGTAAAGGGCCTTTTCCAGCGCAGTCACAGCCTCAGAGAGTTTCGGATCACAACGTCTGCACAGTCTCCCCAGGTTATTCGGCGGGTTGTCCGGCCAGCTGCGCTGGGCCCATGCCAGCCACGCCGAACGGGCGGCTTCAGGATCTTTCTTCCGATAGGCATCCTCGATGTGTTGCACAAGAACCTGGTTATCCGGTCCAGAGGGCTGAGGTGCTGCGGATGCAGTTTGCCTCTCGCCGTGACGCGAGGTTTTTTGCCGATGGCTCAGCCACCAGGCGATCAGAGTGGCAACCCAGGCCAATCCCAATCCCCAGGCCAGCTTCCTTGGGCTGTCGTCCAGGGTCAAGGGTGGATTGCGTACATCGGGTGAATCGGTGGTTCCTGCAGCCAGATCGGGAGTGGGCTGAGCTGCCTGAGCCGGAGGTGCCGTAGTTCCACCCGGGGTGGGCAGAAATTCAACATCCCGCTCAGGCAGGCGGGCTATTTCCTGCTGCTGAGTTTCCGTGTTCCACCAGGGGATCTCGATCGCGGGCAGATGATACTGGCCAGGCTCTGTGGCGATCAGGGTCAGGTTCTGCTGCAGGCTGCCGCTGATTCCGCTACGGGTGGTGTTGTCGTGCAACTGGGGTCGTTCCGGATAGACCTTGATGCCCTCTGGCATGTGGGTGTTGATTTCCGGTAACTGGCTCGACATCAGGCCGTCAGCCAGGAGCATGATTTTTCGGGTCAGGGGGTGACCGGCAGTGATTGGAGCCGTGTCATCCAGGCCGTTCTCCACGATCTGCAGGTTGCGTGCGGGCAGCCACTGCTTTCCCTGGTAGGTCTCGGGTACGGGCTTTATGTTCAGGGTAATGCTATTGGATTCCGCCCGCACGATACGGCCGGATTCCTGGGGAAACAGCAGGTCGTCACTGAACAGGGAGCGGAAGGGTGACCGCGAGAGTTTGCCGCTGCGCCCACGGAATGTCGCCGGGCTCAGGCTGAGTGTCCCGGCCTGATAGGCGTAGAGGGCAAATGTCTGTTCCACGACCCGGTACTCCACGCCGTCCCGTACCGCGGTATAGCTGTCTTCGTTGATCAGTTTGATCTGGGTGTTATCCAGAGAACTCTGGGGTATTTCAACCTGTTCTCCCCGAACCCCCGGTGCCAGATAGGTCTTCAGGGTTAGGATTACGGCCTCTTCAATATAGGCGGAGGGTTTATTGACGCTCAATTCCATCAGGACCCGT
>JBEVVH010000116.1:0-11147 GCA_040507245.1 Candidatus Thiodiazotropha sp. | reverse complement strand
TCAAGCACTTCGCGTGGTAATTTTCTTGCATCGATTTTCTCTTCCATGGAAGAGGAGTATATCAGATATACTTAGTCGCCAGGTTAATATCCTGGTTGAAACCCATGTCGCTGGGCTGTGCCGGCCAGGCCCCGTTCATCATGTAGTATTGCTGTACCGCCACTTTGATCGGACTGAGTTGTGCCATGACGTCGCTCAGGCTGGCCTGGAATCGCAGGGGGTCCGCAGTGGCGGGCTCCACGCCTTCTGCAACGTATTCCGAGTCGCTCATCAACGGGCTGCCCTGTCCCGAACGCTGGTCCGGGGCGGTGAAGACATGTACGGTTTCCTGTTTGACATCCGAGTCACAGGCGACCTGCTGATAGACCAGTTTCCCCGTCCTCGTTGAAGCATTTGTAGAATTTGCCGGCCCATGCGGGCCGGACGGAGAATGCGCCAATCACTGCCGTGAGCAGCAATCCGGTCAAAAGCCTGTTGAGTTGAGTTTTCACTGTTTTGCACTTCCGGTCCAGACGTAACAACGGTTCCGAGTTGCGGGAGGCCGGGATCATGCATATCTGACTTGACCCCTGAGGGGTATTCGCGACTACTCCCATAAATTGATCATAACCAGTCACCGTTCATGGCGCCAATATGCGAGGTGCTGAAAAACATAAAAATTTTACCAAATCTGCCGATGAATTGAGCGTGACACTGGTTTGTTCATGCCTTCGCCATAGGTGTCGCAGGGAGTGTTTCCGGACAGATGCAGTGCAGAAAACGGTGCATTTTGTTTTATTTATGCGAGACCCGTATTTTCAGCTTGTCCGATATTAAGCATTCACTATAGAATTGGTCATTAAGATACTGAAATATTGCTTAAATAACCGTTAATCACGATGAAAAGTCAAGCGCTTGTCTGTGCACTGCTGGCCGCCTGTTTCAGTCTGTTGAATCCCGCTCCACTAGTGGCTGGTGAGGGGTTCGATGTCTCTTATGTCTGGTCGGCGAACCTGAGCGCCGTCCAGGATTACCGTACCCGGGTCATGCGGGTACTCGGCCGGAGTTTCGAAAAGAATCTGGTGGTGGTTTCCCAGGACAACCTGTATGGCTTGATATACCGTCGGAACGGTGATTCAGCCAGCACCGCCCGGGTGGTCAAATCCCATTCTGCACTGTTGAAAAAGAAGGGCCTCGATGCGGTCAGCGCGGTTCAGGCACGTAACTGGACTGCTGTCCCGGCATCGTCCCGCCCGGAAAAAATCGTAACCCGCAGTCAACCGGAGCAAATCGTCACCCGCTCCAGTCCGGACAAGCCGATCACCCCCTCCAGCAAGGTTAATGCCCTGGAACAGGCCGTCGAGGCCTATATCGATGAACTGCGCCGGACGGGCAAACTCGCCAGTGATGAACGCACCGGCTGGTCGGTTTACGATTTCACCACCGGCCAGAAACTGGTCACGATCAATGAAGACGTGCAGTTCCAGGCCGCCAGTCTGGTCAAGCCCTTCATTGCCGCCGCGTTTTTCGAGCAGGTCAAAGAGGGCAAACTGGTCTACGGACCGAAAAGCCGTCGCCACATGCAGCGCATGATCCAGCACTCCAACAATGCCTCGACCAATTGGGTGAACCGCCAGGTGGGCGGGCCCCAGACGGTGGAGAAACTGCTCAAAACGCACTATCCCGAAATCTTCCAGGACACCCTGCTGGTCGAGTACATCCCGGCAAACGGCAAAACCTATCGCAACCGGGCCTCGGTTCACGACTACAGCCGGTTTCTGTATGCCCTGTGGAACCAGGAAATCGCGGGTGCGGATGAAATCAAGCGGCTGATGGCTCTGCCGGGATCCGACCGTCTCTATACCGGTGTGCCGGAGGTGCCCAAGGACACCAAGGTGTATAACAAAACCGGCAGTACCGCCCGCCTGTGCGGTGATATGGGTATCCTCAGTGTCAAGGGATCGGATGGCAAACGTTACCCCTACATCCTGATCGGCGTCATCGAAAAGCAGAACAGCGCCAAGAACTACACCACCTGGATCCGCTCCCGTAGCAAGGTGATCCGGGATGTGTCCGCAATCGTCTATAAGGGTGTGATTGCCCACCACAACGACAGCTGAGGGGCGGATAACCACATTTAGATCTTGTTTCTTACCCTCTTAGGGTGTAGTGTGTCGCGTACAGCACGACCTCAGTCCTCATCTATTTCGCGTTATCTTCACTGTTCCCTTCGGTACATCTGAATCAAACCCATAGCATGTCTGCACGGTTCGCGTTGTGCGCTGGCTTTGAGTGTCAGCGATCTCATTCCATTTAAATTTAGGTAAATACAGATGTCAGATAGACAAACCGGAACCGTGAAGTGGTTCGACAGCGCCAAGGGTTATGGCTTCATCGCTCGGGAAAACGGCAAAGACCTGTTCGTCCATTTTCGCTCCATCGCGGGTAGTGGCCATCGCTCTCTCGAAGAGGGTCAGAAGGTCGAGTTCACCGAGGTTGCAGGCCAGAAAGGCCCTCAGGCGGATAACGTCACGCCTCTGTGATTTGATTGCAACCTGACGATGCCGAGTCGGCTATCGTCAGGTTGATCCCCGCCGGACTTTCTTGCTCGGGCATGCTTCTCCATTGAATCTTTCTGGCCCCACGGCCGGTCAAAACCTTTCTTGATTACCCATCCTGATCCGTCCTACTGAATGGGTATTTGGCAATTGCGTCTTCGTATAAAAGCGTATGAGCTGCGCGCACGAGTGTAGATACCCTCTCTCCCCGGCCCTAAGTGGATACCTGCTCGTCGGGTTACGCTACGCTAACCCGACCTACCCACGGGATATCTCCCTCTCCCCTTGCGGGAGAGGGGGATACAACGGCTATTGAGCTCAGCGAACGCATCAGTAACCCCACACACAATACTCGATTCGGTTGTTTGAGAGGGTGCTTGGGCTGAGCGCCGGGGGATATCAGAAGAGACGCTGATTCAGCGAAAATCCCCCCACAGGGCCTGAATCGCAGCAATGGCCGCCAGCGGCGCGGTTTCCGTGCGCAACACCCGGGGACCCAGTCGAACTCCCTGAAATCCCTGCCCCAGGGCCTGCTCCCGCTCTTCCGGGGCAAGCCCTCCTTCGGGACCGATCAGAAGCGACACCGAACCATCCGGCGGGCTCAGGTCAGCCAGGGTTTTTGCGCTGCGATGGTCGAGCAGCAGGGCATGTCCGGACGGCGCCTCCCCCAGGGCCGCGGATAGCTCCCGCAGGTCATCGAGTTGGGGTACAAGGCAGCGTCCCGACTGTTCACAGGCATTGATCACCACTTTGTCCCAGTGATCCATGCGGCTGGCGCGCTTTTTCTCATCCAGCTTCACGACGCAGCGCTGGGTCAGCAGCGGGGTGATACGGGTTACACCCAGTTCGGTCGCCTTCTGCAGAGCAAAATCCATGCGCTCCCCCCGGGAGATACCGATCATCAGGTGGATCTTGAGTGCGGGAGTCGGTTCACAACGCAACGGCTCGCCGATGTCGGCCTGGACCGCCTGTTTGCTGACCAGAGTGAGCTGGGCGGCGTACTCCTCGCCCTGCGGGGTGAAGAGCAGTACCGGGTCACCCGCGCGTAACCTGAGCACTTGGCGTACATGGTGCGAGGAGAGCTCGTCCAGGGTCAGGGACAGGCCCGGTGACAGGGCCTGCAGGGTGTGGATGCGCGGGACTCTCAAGGGTGTGACAGATCAGTGCGGATATTCGGCTCAGCCGGCCACGCCTTGGGGTTCATCGGTCAGGGCGGTCTGGGCACGCTTGCGCTGGGCGAGCCGCTTGTCGATCAGGTTTTTGGCCGTGATCATCAGGCCCAGACCGATGAATGCCCCCGGGGGCAGGATCGCCACCAGCATGCCGGGGAAATCTTCGATCTTCAGGGTCAGGTTCTGCGCGGCGTCTCCGAACATCAGCTGAGCCTGGTCGAACAGGGTGCCCTGACCCACCAGTTCGCGCATCCCGCCCAGGGTCATCAGCACCAGGGTGAAGCCGATGCCGATACTCAGGCCATCGAGGAGCGAACGGCTGAAATTGTTCTTCGAGGCGAAGGCCTCGGCCCGGCCGATGATGGTGCAGTTGGTGACGATCAGCGGGATAAAGATGCCGAGAATCTTGTAGAGTTCATGAAAGTAGGCATTCATCCCGAGTTCGATAGCGGTCACGAACGAGGCGATTACCAGGACGAAAACCGGCAGCCGAACCTCCGGCCTCACCAGGTTGCGAATCAATGACACCGTGCCGTTGGACGCGACCAGCACCAGGGTGGTGGCGAGTCCCAGGCCGAGACCGTTGATCGCGGTGTTACTCACCGCAAGTAATGGGCACAGGCCCAGCAGCGCCACAAGGGCCTGGTTGTTGTGCCACAGACCGTCCGTGACGATCTGCCGGTAGGAGTGATCAGCCATGCGCGCCTCCCTCGGGTTTTGCAGCGGTGGTGGCGTTTGGCCGGTCGTACAGGGCATCTTGGTGGTCGCGCACATAGATCAGGGTCTTTTTCACCGCCTCGACCACCGACCGCGGGGTGATGGTGGCGCCGGTGAACTGGTCGAACACGCCGCCGTCACGCTTGACCGCCCATTTTTCCAGCGGTGGGTTGCCCAGGGATTTGCCGGTAAAGCCGTAGATCCAGTCCGAACGGTTCTCCTCGATCTTGTCCCCCAGTCCCGGGGTTTCCTTGTGACTGATCACCCGGACGCCACCCAGGGTACCGTCATAGCCCACCGCCACCAGCAGCTTGATCGGTCCGCTGTAGCCGTTGGGCACCATGGTGGTGAGCACCGCCGCAACGGGCTGCTCCATCTTGCGTCCCCGATAGACGGTGGTCTGCGGACCGCCAAGAAAGTCCGGCTCGCTGATTTCGATGACATCGGAGACCATGTCGTTGTCGACACTGGCCTCGGGGACCAGGGCGTGCAATGACTCCAGCAGGGCCTCCCGCTCGTTGTGTTCGATGCGGGCCGCGGTGGCCATGTGGGTGAATGCGACCAGCGCCGTGCCGGCTACGGCGAACGCCCCCAGAATCACGGAAGCCATGAGGATGGCGCGGCGACTATTCATTTTTGATCGCTCCATGCCCGTAAGTGCGGGGGCGGGTGTAATAGTCGATGGTGGGTGCCGCCATGTTCATCAGCAGCACCGCAAACGCCACCGCGTCCGGATAGCCGCCCCAGG
Source organism: Candidatus Thiodiazotropha sp. (assembly GCA_040507245.1). Lineage (GTDB taxonomy): Bacteria > Pseudomonadota > Gammaproteobacteria > Chromatiales > Chromatiaceae > Thiodiazotropha. Next base: position 5,973 of record JBEVVH010000116.1, on the reverse strand, counting down.
TACGAATGATGTAGACCAGGACCCCGATCGCGACCCCGTAGATCAGTTGCCCGGCCCGGGTGGTACAGGCAGTGACCGGATCGGTGGCAATGAAAAAGGCGCCCAGGATGGCCCCGCCGCTGAACACGTGGAACAGGGGGAAAGGATAGCGTTCCGAATCGAACAGCCAGAACAGGGCTGCCATGCCGACCAGGCCTGCGAGAAATGCCAGCGGGATCTGCCAGGTGATGGTGCGTTTGTAGACCATCCAGATACCGCCCATCAGAAACCAGTTGCCGACCCACTCCCAGCCCAGACCGCCGAAATCTCCCCACAGCGGGCTCTGGCGGATCTCGCTGATCATGATGTTCTGGTCCAGCTTGGTGCTCATCACGTCCAGCGGCGTTGCCATGGTGACGGCGTCCAGGCTCAGGCCGGTGGGAAGTACCCCGGCGAACTTGTAGGTCAGAACCTGGCTCAGGCTCAGGCTGTGTTCGGCCAGCAGACCCGGGGGCAGCCAGCTGGTCATCGCCACCGGGTAGGAGATCAGCAGCAGCACATAGGCCGCCATGGCCGGGTTGAACGGGTTGTAACCCAGGCCTCCGTACATCTGTTTCACCATGATGATGGCGAAGGCCATGCCCAGCACCACCAGCCACCAGGGCATCAACGGGGGGATCGCCACCGCGAATAGCAGCGCGGTGACCACCGCGCTGAGATCCATCAGAACCGGCTTCACCGGGCGTTTGCGCAGACGCATCACCAGGGCTTCGAAGGCCAGGGCGGAGCCTACCGCGAGGATCACATTCAGCAGTACTCCCCAGCCGAAATAGAAGATCAGCGCCGCAGTGCCGGGCAGCAGCGCGAGCACCACCTGCAACATCACCCGATCGACCCGGTTGGGCCTTTGGGTATGGGGTGAGCTGTGGGTATGAAATTCCATCAGGAGGGTTGCTCCGGTTGATCCTGGGATTTCGACTCGGCGGCCTTGCGGCGCTGTTCGACCGCGTCGATCTGACGTTGCTGGCTGGGGGTCAGATTCTCCGTGTTCCTGGGTTGCTGCGCCTGTTGGGCCTTCTTTTCCGCGGCCCGTTTCATGGCGGCTTCGATGGCTGCTTGCTTGGCGTCCTTGGCGTCTGTGGCTGAGGTCTCTGCGGGGGCCGGCTTTTTCTTCGGAGCCGGTTTGTTCAGGGCCTCTTTCTTCTGCCGCAGTTTTGCCTTGCGCTCCGCCTCGAGACGTTCCAGCCGGGCAACCCGGAATTCATGCCGGCGCTTGGCCCGCTCGGACTCACGACGTTCCTGCTCCGCGGCCCAGCTCTCGGTCTTGGCATAGCGGAAATACTGCACCAGCGGGATGTGTGAGGGGCAGACATGGGAACAACAGCCGCATTCGATGCAGTCGAACAGATTGTAGTCCTGGGTCTTCTCCAGGTCCTTGGCGCGACTGTACCAGTACATCTGCTGGGGCAGCAGGCGTGCCGGGCAGACATCGGCGCAGCGTCCGCAGCGGATGCAGGCACGGGCGGGTTCCGGTTCCGGCATCTCCGCTTCACTCGGACACAGCAGGCAGTTGGCGCCCTTGGTGATGGGTACCTCGTCCGTGGTCAGGTCGAACCCCATCATCGGCCCCCCCATGATCAGCTGACGGGGCTGGTTGCGGTAGCCGCCGGCCTGCTCGATCAGTTCATGGGCGAGGATGCCGATCGGTACCTGATAGTTGCCCGGTTCCTGCATACCCTCCCCGGTAAGGGTTACCAGGCGGGAGATCAGGGGGCGGCCCTCCAGCACCGCATCGGCGATCGCCGCCGCGGTGGCCACGTTGTGGCAGATCACACCGATCTGTGCGGGCAGGCCCGAAGTGGGTACCTCGCGTCCGGTGAGGATGTGGATCAGCTGCTTTTCGCCGCCGCTGGGGTAGAGGGTGGGGATGCGCACCACCTCGATATTCTCGTCGTCGCGCAGGGCCTGAAACATGGCATGGATCGCCTCAGGCTTGTTGTCCTCGATGGCGATCAGGCACTCTTCGCTCTGCAGCATGTGCTGCAGGATGCGTACCCCGTTCATCACCTTGTCGGTGAAATCCTGCATCAGGCGGTCATCGCAGGTGATGTAGGGTTCGCACTCCGCGCCATTGATGATCAGGGTCTTGATCGGTTTCCCCGGGTTGAGTTTGACCGCAGAAGGGAAGGTGGCGCCGCCCATGCCGACAATTCCTGATTCGCGGATGCGGCGCCGCAGGGTGTCCGGGTCCGCGGCGCGAAAATCCTGGATCGGCTCGGGCAGGGTTGCCCACTCCTCCTGACCGTCGGGCTCGATCACGATGCACAGATCGGTGAGTCCTGACGGGTGCGGGATGAGATGTTCCGCGATCTCCACCACCTGTCCCGAAGTGGGGGCATGCAGCGGGGCGGTTACCGGGGCCGGGGAGTCGGCGATCATCTGTCCTTTGAGCACCCGCTCACCCACCTTCACGAGTGCCTGGGCCGGGGCGCCGATGTGCTGCTGAAACGGTAGCACCAGGCGCTTTGGTAGGGCGATATTCCGCAAGGGCTTGTGCAGCGATAGTTCCTTGTGGTCGGGCACATGCAGGCCGCCGTGAAAGCGCCACAGTTCCCGGGTCTTGCCTTTCTTGGATTCGACGTACATGTGTCAGTGCACCCCGCCCGCGATCTCTTCCGTACCGGACTGAGGGAAGGGCCAGCGCCAGTTGCTGGCATGCCGCCTGATCGGCTGCATCTCGATGCAGTTCACCGGGCAGGGGGGCAGACAGCGTTCGCAGCCGGTGCACTCGCTGGCGATGACCACGTGCATCTGTTTCGCCGCGCCGATGATCGCATCCACGGGGCAGGCCTGCAGGCACAGGGTGCAGCCGATGCACTCCTGTTCGCGGATCAGGGCGATGGATTTGGGCTTTTCCACGGCGCCTTCTTCTCCCACCGGGACCGGGTCCCGGCCCAGCAGGTCGGCGAGGGCGATCATGGTCGATTCGCCGCCGGGGGGACACAGGTTGATCTCCGCCTCGCCACCGGCGATCGCCTCGGCGTAGGGGCGGCAGCCGGCAAAACCGCACTGGCCACACTGGGTCTGGGGCAGGATCTTCTCGATCTGATCGGTGATCGGATCCCCCTCGACATGAAAACGGATATTGGCGTAGCCGAGCAGCAGGCCAAACAGGGCGGCCAGCAGGGTGATGGTGAGGATCGCGATCAGCATGCCGGCACCTTCACACCGAGACCAGGCCGGCAAAACCCATGAACGCCAGGGACATCAGACCGGCGGTGATCAGGGCTATGGCGTTGCCCTGCAGGGGTTCGGGCACATCCGCCACCGCGACCCGCTCGCGGATCCCGGCGAACAGTATCAGCACCAGGGAGAATCCGGCTGCGGCGCCGAAGCCATACAGGGCGGACTCGATGAACCCGTGCTGCTCCTGGGTGTTGAGCAGGGCCACGCCGAGCACCGCGCAGTTGGTAGTGATCAGGGGCAGGAAGATGCCCAGCACCTGGTAGAGCATCGGGCTGGTTTTGTGCATCACCATTTCGGTGAACTGGACCACTACGGCGATCACCAGGATGAAGGCGATGGTGCGCAGGTATTCCAGTGCCAGGGGTACCAGCACGTACTCATTGATCAGATAGGAACAGATGGCCGAAAGGGTCAGGACGAAGGTGGTCGCGAGGCCCATGCCGGTGGCGGTTTCCAGCTTGCGCGAGACGCCCATGAACGGGCACAGGCCAAGAAACTTGACCAATACGAAGTTGTTAACCAGCACGGTGCTGATCAGGATGAGGGCGTACTCTTGCATGGATTAACCGATATTCAACCAGTGCGCTAAGGATAAGCGGCTGTTTGCGTGGATACAACTCGTGAGTAAGAGGTGATTTCACGGACGGGGTTCAATATGGGGGATTTTCGGCAAAACCGCATTGATAAGGCGCAAACGGTGGGGAATGCCGATCAATTGGATGGTGCCGCCCCGGCTTCGTCGGTCCCGGGAGTCGGGGATGTCTCAAGTGCAATACATGGGGCGGTCATCCAGTGTCTTGATGGCCGACTAAATGGCGTTTATGGTACCCGGACATAACAACCAGAAGATGCGAGGAAAACATGAAACTGGAATCCCTGGCCCTGCACGCGGGCTACCAATCCGAACCCACCACCAAAGCCGCCGCGGTCCCGATCTACCAGACCACCTCCTATACTTTTGATGACACCCAGCATGGTGCCGACCTGTTCGATCTGAAGGTGCCGGGCAACATCTACACCCGCATCATGAATCCCACCACCGCGGTGCTGGAACAGCGTCTGGCGGAGATGGAGGGGGGCATCGGAGCCCTGGCGGTGGCCTCCGGCATGTCGGCGATCACCTATGCGATTCAGTGCATCACCATGAGCGGTGACAACATTGTCAGCACCAGCCAGCTCTACGGTGGCACCTACAACCTGTTTGCCCATACCTTCCCGCGCCAGGGTATTGATGTGCGCATGGCATCCTTCGATGACTACGAGAAGATGGAAAGTCTGATCGACGCCAGGACCCGTGCGCTGTTCTGCGAATCCATCGGCAACCCGGCCGGTAACGTGGTGGATCTTGAGAGGCTGGCGGAGATCGCCCATCGCCATGGGGTGCCCCTGATCGTCGACAATACCGTGGCCACCCCCTACTTGTGCCGTGCCTTCGAACACGGCGCGGACATCATCGTCCACTCCCTGACCAAGTATATCGGCGGTCACGGCACCACCATCGGCGGTATCATCATCGATTCGGGAAAATTCGACTGGGTAGGCAACAAGCAACGATTCCCGATGCTCAACGAACCGGATCCTTCCTACCACGGGGTGGTCTACACCGAAGCATTGGGACCGGCGGCCTACATTGCCCGCTGCCGGGTGGTGCCCCTGCGCAACACCGGTTCGGCCCTCTCGCCTCACAGCGCATTTCTGATCATGCAGGGTCTTGAAACCCTGGGGTTGCGCATGGAGCGCCATTGCGAGAACAGCCTCAAGGTGGCCGAATACCTGAAACAGCATCCTCAGGTAAAGTGGGTCAACTACGCAGGCTTGCCCGAGAGCCCCCATTTTGATCGCTGCCAGAAAATCACCAAGGGGCAGGCCTCCGGCATTCTCAGTTTCGGTATCGAAGGCGGCCCGGAGGCCGGAGCGCGTTTTATCGATGCGCTTCAGATGATTCTGCGATTGGTCAATATCGGTGACGCCAAGTCACTGGCCTGTCATCCGGCCACCACCACCCACCGTCAGTTGAACGAGCAGGAGCAGGCAACCGCCGGAGTCAGTGCCGACATGGTGAGATTGTCGATCGGCATCGAACACGTGGATGACATCATTGCGGATATCAGCCAGGCGTTGGAGGCGGCCAACGCTTAGTCAATCGGCAACTTTTCCCATCACCTACACTGAGGTGTGGGTGGTGGGATGGGTGTCAATCTTCTGAATCTTCTTCTGAGTTACAGAAGAATCTAAATAACAAGCATTTGTGTATTTCCAGTTGTGTGAACAATTGTTTCAGTACATAGGCGAGCACTCTCTTTTTTCCCCAAGCATCGATTTCCATATATGAGTTTCCGGAAAACCAGGACAAGTCGTCAATCTTAAGACGTGCAGATGAATAAGCGTTAATCATTGGTTAGTTAGCGGATTGACGGGTGTTTTCTGGTATTACCCAAATGGTCCCAACTTAACCGTTAAAGCTCGATTGCCAAGTGCCGATAAACAGAGATGAGCAGTGAGCGGGTTGGCGCTCGCGGGAGTGTATGCCCATTGTTTCAATAATCCTGCGACCAGATCAGTTACACTCGGTACGGCAACGGAATGCGGGTAATCCGCTGAATGATCGGGTGGTGACAAAAACTCATGGACAATCATCAAAATGGCCGGGTCAAACGTTGCCAGCCAGGGAAAGCGAAGCGAAGGCTGGTAGTCCCCGGTAGTCGCGAGGCGATACTGGAAACCCGACGAGCCGTAGGCGCCAAAGGG
>JBEVVH010000115.1:0-11330 GCA_040507245.1 Candidatus Thiodiazotropha sp. | reverse complement strand
CGCCTACGGCACGTCGGGTTTCCAGTATCGCCTCGCGACTACCGGGGACTACCAGCCTTCGCTTCGCTTTCCCTGGCTGGCAGCGATCGAACAGCCCAGCGCAGTTTTAGCGGCTAAAAAAATCACCTCACTGGAAACAAGACTGATATGGCGATAGCCATTCGGTGTGCGATAAGTATTGCAGGCCGGATTAATTCGTTATATCGTAAGCCGGAAATTTAACGGCCTCCCTAGGGACTATGGATTATTAATGACCAAGAAAGAAGAATTCGACAGCGTGCAGGAGAGGGCAAAGCGAAAGCTGGCCCGCGACATGGGATCGGTGCTGTTGGAGGCGCTTAAAGATCCCTCGACTGTCGAAGTCATGCTGAACGCAGACGGTAAGCTGTGGCAGGAGAGGCATGGCGAGCCGATGAAGTGCATCGGTACACTCAGGGCCGCCCAGGCCCAGGCCGTCATAGAGACGGTCGCCGGTTATCACGGCAAGACAGTCACCAGAGAAGAACCCATCCTAGAAGGCGAGCTGCCGCTAGACGGCTCACGCTTCGCCGGCCAGCTCCCCCCGGTCGTACCGTCGCCAACCTTCGCGATTAGAAAGAAGGCATCAAAGGTTTTCTCCCTCAGAGGGTATGTCGATGCCGGCATCATGACCGACAGCCAGCGCGAGACGCTGGAGCGGGCGATAAGAAATCATCGAAACATACTCGTGATCGGCGGTACCGGATCAGGCAAGACCACCTTGGTCAATGCTGTGATCCTTGAGATGGTCGAACAGAACCCAACGGAACGGCCTTTCATCATCGAGGACACTGGCGAAATCCAGTGCACCGCAGAAAACCACGTCCAGTATCACACCAGCATCGACGTAAGCATGACGATGCTGTTGAAAACCACACTGCGCATGCGGCCCGACCGAATACTGGTCGGCGAGGTCCGGGGTGAAGAGGCCCTGGACCTGCTGGATGCGTGGAACACGGGGCACCCGGGCGGGGTGGCCACGCTCCACGCGAACAGCGCGCAGGAAGGGTTGACCAGGCTGAAGTCCCTTGTTTCGAGAAACAAGGCGGCTCCCGCAGAAATTGAACCGCTGATAGGCGAGGCGGTTCATGTCGTTGTTCATATTGAACGTACCAAAGAAGGCCGGCGCGTTTCGGAGATCATTGAGGTTTCCGGGTACAGCAATGGCGAATATCAAACCTCAATCCTTTAGGAGTTAACAATGCAACTGAGCCTTTCCTTTATGAACCGCAACCTGACGATCTTCGGCGTCCTGGCTGCCGTACTGGCGATGATGATCGCACCCAACGAGGCGCATGCCTCGGTGGGTACTGGCGGCTCGCTGCCGTATGAGAGCTGGTTGAGTAACCTGCAAGCGTCGGTCACGGGGCCGGTGGCATTCGCGCTGGCCATCATCGGCATCGTCGTCGCCGGCGGCATCCTGATCTTCGGTGGCGAACTCAACGCCTTCTTCCGCACGATCATTTTTATCGTGCTGGTCATGGCGCTGATCATTGGCGCGCAAAACATGATGAGCACCTTCTTCGGTCGCGGCGCGGTGATTGCAAGCCCTGAGCAGGCGCAAGCGCAAGGCGAAGCGCAGACCGAGCAAGCCGTGCTGGTGAAGGAAGGGGAGCGCAAGTAATGACCTTGCGAGCGATCCCCATTCGTAGAGCTGGCAACCGGGAAAACCTGTTCATGGGCGGGGATCGTGAGATGGTCATGTTCTCCGGCCTGATGGCCTTCGCGATGGTATTCAGCGCGCAGGAAGTCAGGGCAACCCTGTTCGGCCTTGTGCTGTGGTTCGGAGCCCTGTACGGGCTTCGGGTCATGGCCAAGGCCGACCCGGCCATGCGGCACGTCTATTTGAGACATCGACTGTACAAAGCCTACTACCCGCCACGGAGTACGCCGTGGCGGGTAAATACGGGTGGACAAGGGAAGCGATACAGATGACGGACATTATTAATATTCAGACTATCAGCTATCTCGTGTCCGGCATGGGCATCGTCATGTTGATGCTGCTGTTCGGGCGCATTCAGGCGGTAGACGCCGGCAACCGACTAAAGAAGTATCGATCCACGGACGAGGGCCTGGCGGACCTGCTGAATTACGCGGCGGTTGTTGACGACGGCGTGATCGTCGGCAAAAACGGTTCGTTCATGGCCGCCTGGCTTTATCGCGGTGATGATAACGCCAGCAGTACGGACGAGCAGCGCAACATGGTGTCGTTCCGGATCAACCAGGCGCTGGCCGGACTCGGCAGCGGTTGGATGGTTCATGTCGATGCCGTGAGGCGACCGGCACCCAATTACTCCAAGCCTGGATTGAGCCATTTCCCGGATCGGGTATCGGCGGCTATCGATGAAGAGCGTCGGCGGTATTTCGAGGGCATGGGAACCATGTATGAGGGTTACTTTGTGGTAACGCTCACCTGGTTCCCGCCGCTGCTGGCGCAACGCAAATTCGTGGAACTGATGTTCGAGGACGATGCGCCGAAGGCAAGCCGCAAGGCGCAGACCAAAGGCTTGATCGATCAGTTCAAGCGCGAGATCAAGAACGTGGAAACACGGCTCTCCACCGTGCTGAACATGACCCGGCTCAAGGGTCATAAGGTGGTGCATGAGGATGGCCGAAACGTCACGTTCGATGATTTTCTTTCGTGGTTGAACTTCTGTGTCAGTGGCACCGACCAGCCGATCATGTTGCCCTCGAATCCGATGTACATCGACAGCCTGATCGGCGGAAAGGAGATGTGGGGCGGGGTAGTGCCCAAGATCGGCAAGAAGTTCGTGCAGACGGTGGCCATCGAGGGCTTCCCGTTGGAATCGACGCCAGGGATATTGAGCGCGCTGGCAGAGCTGCCCTGCGAATATCGCTGGTCTACGCGCTTCATCTTCCTGGACACCCATGAAGCCGTTAAGCACCTGGAGAAGTTTCGCGGTAAGTGGAAGCAGAAGGTGCGCGGCTTCTTCGACCAGGTGTTCAACACGAATTCCGGAAGAATCGACCAGGACGCGCTGAACATGGTCAACGACGCGGATGCGGCGCTGGCGGAGATTAATAGCCGAATGGTCGCGGCGGGGTATTACACCAGCGTCGTCGTCCTGATGGACGAGGATCGCGGCCGGCTGGATCGGTCGGCAACGATGATCACCAAGGCGATAGAGGCGCAAGGATTCGTATCGCGTGTTGAATCGATCAACACGCTGGAAGCGTTTTTCGGCAGCTTGCCGGGGCATGGCGTGGAGAACGTCCGTAGGCCGATTCTCAACACCATGAATCTTGCCGACCTGCTGCCGACCAGCGCGATATGGACCGGCGAGGAGAACGCGCCTTGCCCGTTCTACCCCCCGATGGCGCCGGCGCTGATGCACTGTGTCACGCACGGGTCCACGCAGTTCCGCCTGAACCTGCATGTGCGCGACCTCGGCCATACGGCGATCTTCGGGCCTACCGGCGCGGGCAAATCGACACTGCTGGCCATATTGGAAGCGCAGCTAAAGCGTTATGAAGGGATGTCGGTGTATGCCTTCGACAAAGACAAGTTGATGTACGCGCTGACCAAGGCGACAGGCGGAAAGCATTTCGACGTGGCGGCCGATGGCGAAAGGCTGGCGTTCTGCCCCTTGCAGTTTCTGGAAACGAAAGGGGACAGGGCCTGGGCGATGGAGTGGATTGACACGATCCTGAAGCTCAACGGGGTAGAGACGACGCCGGCGCAGCGAAACGAGATCGGACACGCCATCGTGAGCATGCACGAGAGCGGGGCCAGAACGCTATCGGAGTTCTCTACCACGATACAGGACCTGGCGATCAGGGAAGCGATCAAGCAATACACGGTAGACGGCTCGATGGGCCATCTCCTCGATGCCGAAGAGGACGGACTATCGTTCAGCGACTTTACGACGTTCGAGATCGAGGAGCTGATGGACCTGGGCGAAAAATACGCGCTTCCGGTCCTGCTTTACCTGTTCCGTCGCATAGAGAGAAGCCTTAAGGGTCAGCCGGCCGTGATCGTGCTGGATGAGGCTTGGCTGATGCTGGGGCACCCGGCATTCCGCGCCAAAATCCGTGAATGGCTCAAGGTCATGCGTAAGGCGAACTGTTCTGTGGTCATGGCCACGCAGAGCCTGACCGATGCCGCCAACTCCGGCATCCTGGATGTCATTGTCGAATCGACGGCAACGAAGATTTTCCTCCCCAACGTGTTCGCACGCGATGAGGACACGGCGGCGCTCTATCGCCGCATGGGCCTCAACACCAGACAGATCGACATCCTGGCGACCGCCATACCCAAGCGGCAGTATTACTACGTCTCCGAGAAGGGACGCCGGCTCTTCGAGCTGGCGCTTGGCCCGCTCGCGCTGTCGTTCGTCGGCGTATCCGATAAGGAGGCCGTTGCGGTCATCAAGCAGCTCGAAGCCAAGTATGGCGAAGGCTGGGTAGAAGAATGGCTTAAGAGTCGCGGACTCACCTTGAATCAGTATTTGGAGGCAGCATGGGCGTTGCAGACACATTGAAAGGGCTGGTGTTCAACAAGCCAGCAGACTCGAGAAGGACGGATGAACCCATTGATGGCGGCCGTCGGGCTGGGGAGACGGAGAATCCGTATCTCGCAGCCAGAAAGACGTGGAACGATCATGTGGGCTCACAGGTAGCATCCCGCCGCATGTGGCAGATCGCCGCATTGATGGCGTTCATGGTGGTGCTGGCGGCGATTGGCGGGATCATCCAGATCGGCAGCCAATCGAAGTTCATTCCCTACGTCGTGGAAGTGGACAAGTTGGGGCAGCACGTTGCCGCTGGCCCTGTCCAGTCCGCCAGCAAGGCCGATCCGAGAGTGATCAAGGCCAGCGTCGCGGAATTCATCAGTGACGCCCGCCTTGTCACGCCGGATGTGGCGGTGCAAAGGGCCGCCGTCTTCCGTTTGTACGCCAAGCTGGGTCCCAATGATCCGGCCACTCAGAAGATGAATGAGTGGCTGAACGGCGACGAAGGGAAAACGCCGTTCCAGCGGGCCACGAAAGAGATGGTCAGCATCGAGATCACGTCGGTTCTTCCGCAATCGCCTGACACCTGGCAGATCGATTGGACGGAAACGATGAGGGACCGGCAGGGCATCGTGAAGACCAAGCACAACATGCGCGCCCTGGTCACGGTGTACATCTCCACATTGAATCAGCAATCAGAAGAAGACATGCGCAGGAACCCTCTGGGGATCTTCGTGCGCGACTTCTCCTGGTCAAATCTTCTGTAATCAAAGAGGCAATCCACCATGCGTAAAAAATATATTGCATTGATTATGGGTGCTGCCCTGGTGGTGCCCTCTCTCGGCCTGGCCGCTGGCTCGACAACGGACATGGCCGAGAAGTATTTCTCGAAAAACAACCCGAAGCTGACCGAGCAGGAAAAGGCCGCGATTGCGATAGCAAAGAGGTGGTCTGCCGGCACACCGACCGGCATGAAGCCGGTAGCGGGTGCGAACGGATCGGTGCGTTTCCTGTTCGGTGCGCAGCAACCGAGCATCGTGTGCGCTGTGCTTCAGGTCTGTGATGTCGCGCTTCAGTCTGGCGAGCAGGTGAACTCCATTCACCTGGGCGATACCGCCCGCTGGACGGTGGAACCGGCGATCACCGGCAGCGGCCCTACGGAGACGCTGCACCTGATCATCAAGCCCATGGATGTCGGCCTGGAAACGTCACTCATTGTGACGACGGATCGGCGCACCTATCACATGCGGCTGAGGTCACATCGGACTCAGTACATGCCGCAGGTCGCATTCACGTATCCGGAAGATGCGCTGGCGAAGTGGGACACCATCCGCAAGCGCGAGGTACGGGAACGGGAGAGCAACACCATCCCGCAAACCGGCGAGTACCTGGGCAATCTGGATTTTGAATATGACGTTGACGGCGATGCACCGTGGAAGCCGGTGCGCGTGTACAGCGACGGTAAGAAAACGATCATCCAGATGCCCAAGGTCATGTCGCAGACCGAAGCGCCGAGTCTGCTGGTGCTGCGCAAGAAGGGCGGCTGGTTCTCGGATGATGACGTGACACTGGTCAATTACCGGGTCCAGGGAGATCGCTTCATCGTGGATATGGTGTTCGAGAAAGCGATTCTGGTGTCGGGCGTGGGTAGCTCACAGGACCGTATCACGGTATCTCGGAGGCATGAATCATGAGACAGGTTTTCATCGTAGTGCTGGCACTGGTGATGAGCGGCTGCGCCACCATGGGCAATTACGGCAGCTTCCTGCCGGAAGATCAGAAGGTTGTGGAAGTGAAGATTGCCGATGACGCAGTGAAACAGCTCATAGAGCTGTATCCACCTGCAAAGAGCCGCTTCAACATGAAACATGAAGCGAAGGGGGTATTCGGCATCACCCTGGTCCGGAAGCTCCGGGACGCAGGGTACGCGGTAGAGGAGTTCACGAAGAGCGAAGCCGCTGTGGCCGCAGGGGATGGCCTCGCACTGGGATACATCCTCGATGTCGCCGGCGCACCGGACTTTTACCGATTGACCATGATGGTCGGCGATCAATCGATCAGCCGGCCGTACATGAGGCAGTGCACAGATGTGTTGCCGACCGGTTACTGGGCACGCAAGGAGTAGAAAGATGAGTGAAACCGACGATCAGATGGCCCCGGAGGCGCCGCCTGGCTCTGTAGGGAAGAAGGCCGGCGTGCGTCGGGTGAACAATATGCCGATGTACATCATCGGCGGTGTCCTGGGTGCGTTTCTCCTCATGATGGTGCTCGTGGCCATGGACCGCGCCTCTCAGCAGGGCGTGAGCGAGGAGGAAGAAAAGCCGGTAGCGGCAAACATGGCGATGGCCCAGGGCATGGTGGGCGACATGGAGGGAATCATTCCGGCCGCAAAGCCGGTGATTCCTGAAATGCCCGAAGAGCAGCCGCAGGAAATCGTGGTGGCCAAACCTGTCGATCCGAGACGGCCGCCGTTGCCGCCACAACAGCAGTTGCAACCAGAACTGAAACAACCTGAACGTGACGAAGAAGCGGAGAAGATTCGTGCGGCGAAGTTCGCCATGTTCCGAGAGGCTGTGCAATCGAAATCGAGAGTGCAAATGTCGACCCCCCGCAGTTCCGGTTCCAGTTACAAGGCAGGCAACAGCACGCCACGTAATAGGGATGAGATGGTTCGCCGGATCGAGGAGCTGCGCCGGGAGGCGTCGGCAATCTCTGTTGACGACCCGACAGCCGCGTACAGGGCACGCCTGGCGGCAGCCAAGCAGATCGTGGAGGAACAGAACGGCGGGGCATCGCCGGCCGGAGCTGGCGGCGGCTCGCCCTTGTTGATCCGGACTGCGGCTGCATCGACAGACGGATACGGACAGTTCGGTAATCAAGAGGGCGGAGACCGTTGGACGTTGAACTCCAGGATGGATACGCCTTCGACTCCGTACATGCTGCGAGCAGGCTTTGTGATGCCCGCTACGCTGATTTCCGGCATTAACTCGGACCTGCCTGGCCAGATCGTCGCTCAGGTCTCTCAGAACGTCTACGACACGCCTGTCGGGCGCTACTTGCTGGTACCCCAGGGGTCAAGGCTGATCGGATCGTATGACAGCAAGGTGGCTTACGGGCAGGGTAGGGTGCTGGTGGCCTGGCAGCGAATCGTGTTTCCGGACGGCAAAGCGCTGGATATTGGTGCAATGCCCGGATCGGATGGAGCCGGCTATGCCGGCCTGGCAGATAAAACCAATAACCACTATCTCCGGATATTCGGTTCAGCGTTCTTGATGTCGGCGGTCACGGCTGGAATCACGCTGAGTCAGGATAGCGGGAACAGCGACAACAACGACAACAGCGCACGGGCTAGTGACGCCTTGAGTAAGGCACTGGGTCAACAGCTCGGGCAGGCAACTGCTCAGATGATCACAAAGAATCTGAACATTGCGCCGACGCTGGAGATTCGGCCGGGGTTCCGTTTCAACGTCATTGTCACGAAGGACATGGCATTTTCAAAACCGTACCAGGCATTCGATTACTGAAAGTAAATTTTAGCGGCTAAAAAAGGAGATCAGACCATGAGGATCAAAATAAACGTAAAGGCATTTATGTTGGCGATATTGATTGGAATGTCGGCGAACTCGAATGCCGGCATCCCTGTTATCGATGGGGCCAACCTGACCCAGAACATCACCAACACCATCGAGAGCGTTGCGCAAACCCTCAAACAGATCGAGGAGTACAAAACGCAGTTGGACCAGTACGCGAATCAGCTACAGAACACGATGGCCCCGGCCATGAATATCTGGGATGACGCCACGACGACGATGAACAATCTGCGTGGAGCGATCGATACCCTGAACTACTACAAAACCCGTCTGGGTAGCTTGAATAGCTACCTGGATAAATTCGGGGATCTCGATTACTACATGAGTTCGCCTTGCTTTGACGGCAGCGGCGGTTGCACGGCCGCCGAGTGGGCAAAGCTCGAAGAGACCAGATCGCTAGGCTATGAATCTCAGCAGCGCGCAAACCGCGCATTGTTCGAGGGCCTTGACCAACAACAGGACGCGATAGAGGCCGACGCCAGGCAACTGGAGCGGCTTCAGTCTGCGGCCACCGGGGCAGGGGGCCAGATGGAGGCTATTGGTTACGCCAACCAGCTCGCCAGCCAGCAGGCCAACCAGCTCTTGCAGATTCGGGGGCTGTTGATCGCTCAGCAGAATGCAGTGACCACACGGATGCAGGCGCAGATGGCGGAAGAAGCGCGTCAGCAGGCTGCGACAAACAGGCTGCGGAAAAACGGAATGACCAATAGCACAGCGACCACCTGGGGCCCTAGCGACCTGTACTAAGCAGAGGGAAAGAGATGAAAAAGATTAAAACGGTATTTTTAACTATTGGTCTCCTTAGCCTGGCGGCCTGCTCCGAACAGCCCGAGGAGTTCACGATGCCGGAAGTAAACAATGAAAATTGCCGGCACGAGAATGTGATGAAAATGGAGCCAAAAGAGCTGAGGCAGAAATTTGCATCTCTATGCCTCCGGAGAAACTCCATACAGTCTAGCGATAAGCCGAAAACTTGGGGACCTGGCGACATTTGAGGGTGGCGACACTGGAAAGGTGAAATCGTATGAATGGAAGAACCAATAACCGCAAACCTCTCTTTGTAGCCATTGTTATGCTGGGGCTGCTTCTGTGCTCTACAGAGGCGTTTTCGGCAATCAACAACGCCGGCGTCATGGATACGGTATTGAATCGCTTCAAGACCAATGCAAGCTCATGGGCGAGCATTATCGAGACCGTCGCTACACGTCTGTTTTGGACGCTGGTGCTGATCTCAATGGTGTGGACGTTCGGCATGATGGCACTGAGGAAGGCCGACATCGGTGAGTTCTTCGCTGAATTGGTTCGGTTTACGGTGTTCACCGGGTTCTTCTGGTGGCTACTTGTTAACGGCCCGAACTTTGCGATGTCTATTATCGATTCGCTGATGCAGGTAGGTGGAAGTGCCGCTGCCGTGGGCGGCTATTCCGGTTCGTTCTCGCCATCAAGCATTGTAGATATAGGTTTCATCCTGTTCGGTAAGACGCTAGTGGAATCGTCGATATGGTCACCTGTCGATAGCATGATCGGCATAGTGTTAGGCCTGGGCATACTGATTTTGACAGCGATGATTGCCGTCAACATGTTGTTGCTGCTTATTTCGGCCTGGATACTCGCCTATGGCGGCATCTTCTTCTTGGGGTTCGGTGGTGCGCGTTGGACCCATGATATGGCGATCAATTATTACAAGGCGGTGCTTGGAATCGCTATCCAGATCATGACGATGATATTGCTCATTGGTATTGGTGTGTCTTTGATCAACGACTACTACACCAACATGCAGACCAATATCGAATTTTCGGAAATGGCCGTCGTGTTGATCGTCACACTCACAATATTCATGTTGAGCAATAAGGTGCCACAACTTCTGTCGGGCATTATCACGGGACACGCACCCAGCGGTATGGGTATCGGACAGTTCGGTGCCGGTGCGGCGCTAGGCGCAACAGCGACTGCGGCTGCTGCAACAGCAATGGCGGGGTCAATGATTTCGTCGGGCGCTACGCAAGGGGCTGGAGGTATGGCGGCCTTATTGGCGGCGTACCAGCAGGCGAATGCCAATGTCGCGTCTGGCAGTGACATTCTAGCGAATACGTTCAGCAGTGGCGGTGACTCCGGGCCATCCGGTGATGGTGGTGGTGCTCCAGGTGGAGGATCGCCGTTGCCAGAATCTGGAGAAACACCATTCGCAAAGGCAGCCGGCTTTTCTGCAAATAACGGTGCAAGCGCATCCCCAGTAAGCGCCGGCTCCGGCGCTGAAAGCACGCCGGCAGTAGCTCAGGAGCAATCTAGTAAGACTGATGGAGCGAATGCGGGAGCGAGCGAGAAAAGCGGCGAGAGTAGCGGAGGAAATAAGGGTGGCGGATTTGGGTCAATGGGGGCCGCCATTGCAACGGCAACCAGGGTCGGGGCGGATACCGCCGCCAATCTTGCAAAAGGGAGTACCAGCGTTGCAAAAGACAAGATCGATTCAGTAATGGACTCAGCCAAAGAGCGTATTGCTGATACAACAGGTGGTCGCATTGCGGATGCGATCAGGGCAATGGGGGCCGACTCATCCGGAACTGCGGAGAATAGTCTTGCCTCCGTTGAACCAAACCAAGTTGATACCGAGTCTGAGGTTGCGGCATTCGTAAACCGCGACAACGACAGTAAATCCGCATAAGCAATGTAAGGAGAAATAGATGAAAAGCGTATTGGGAATTACAGCGGCAATTCTGTTTAGTGTCGCTGGCAACATGGCAAGCGCCGCGTCACAGGATGAGTGCGCGATTTGGATATGCCTTCCAGGCGGGTTCCCGTCTGGGTGCGGCGCTGCTCACTCGGCGATGATCGACCGCATCAAGGATCGCAAGCCGCCACTTCCGGACTTCGGATCGTGCGCTGTCAATCCGCCGAAAGGGTCCGGTAGCCATATGACCTTCGACTGGGGAATCGCTGCTTATATTCCTTCGCACCGTGAATGTGTACGGTGGGATTGGAGCGGAGAAAGCTGCTCCAAGTATGACACCGTTCCTGAGAGTTACGTCCGTGGGCGTCGCTGCAACATCACGGAAGACAGTTCCGATCCTCGATATTGCACGAAGACCGTGCGGTGGTCGGAAGTCTTCATTGAAGAAAAGCTGGCCGGGCCTACCTACTACTGGTCCACGTTCTATTAATCCGGCAATAAAATACATCTGCTACGCGGCATAAGAAATCTTCTCGTGATTGAAGTATTTTGCAACTCGCTTTGGTTTCTTTTGTAGCATAC
>JBEVVH010000114.1:0-11413 GCA_040507245.1 Candidatus Thiodiazotropha sp. | reverse complement strand
CGGGGCACTAATAGGCTGTCAAAGATCGAATCGATTTTGGTGGACTTGGATGTCCCAAAATCTTTCATGAGATCGAAGACTCGCTTGCACTTGTGTTTGTAAATTCCTTCCCACCGGGTGCACCATGGTCAGATTTCGTTCAGTCTCCCCTTCCACACTGCTGGCACTCGCCGGTCTTGCCGGCACACTGCTGCTGAACGGCTGCGACAACACCGGAGGCACCCAGGCCCAGACCGAACAGCAGAAACCCCCGCCCGCGGTCGAGATCGTCACCGTCAAACCCCAAAACTTTGATCTCAAGGAGACCTATGCGGGCCGGGTTTCCGCGTTTCGTACCGCGGAGATCCGTCCCCAGGTCAACGGCATCATCCTGAAGCGCTACTTCGAGGAAGGTGCCGAAGTGAATACCGGCGACAAACTCTACCAGATCGATCCTGCGGTCTATCAGGCGGAACTCGACCGCGCGAAGAGTGAACTGGCGGTCAGCGAAGCGAATGCGGAGAGTGTACGGCTGAAGGCTGAACGCTATCGTGAACTGTTGATCACCAAGGCGATCAGTCAGCAGGACGCGGATGATGCCGAGGCCTCGTGGAAACAGGCCAAGGCACAGATTCAGGTGGCCCGGGCCGCAGTTCAGAGCGCCCAGATCAACCTGGACTATACCCGCATCACTGCGCCGATCTCCGGAGTCATCAGCCGTTCGAACGTCACCGAAGGCGCCCTGGTGTCAGCTCAGCAACAGACCGCCCTGGCAACGATTCGGCAGCTCTCGCCGGTCTACGTGGACATTCAGCAGCCGGCTTCTGCACTGCTGCGCATGCGCCGCGCGGGAGACTCGATCACCCACGATGTCCACCTCAAACTGGAAGATGGCACCCCCCACGATGAGATCGGCCGGCTGCAATCCTACGAGGCGAACGTGGACGAAGGCACCGGTACCGTCAATGTGCGGGCGCTGTTCGATAATCAGCAGCGCCTGCTGATGCCGGGCATGTTCGTACGTGCGGACGTGATCATCCAGCATTTCGACCAGGCCATCCTGGTGCCGCAGCAGGGGGTCACGATCAAGCCAAACGGCAAGACCACTGCAATACTGGTCGGGCAGGAAAACAAGGTCGAGAGCCGTGAAATCAAGGTGATCCAGGCCGTGGAGGACAAGTGGCTGGTGGGTAGCGGCCTCTACGAGGGTGACCGGGTGGTCGTAAAGGGCCTGCAGAAGATCCAGGACGGTGCAGTGGTCAATCCCAATGACCCCACCACCCAATCCCCCAAGGAGTAACCCGAATGGCCCAATTCTTCATCGACCGGCCTATCTTTGCCTGGGTGATTGCCCTGGTGATCATGCTCGCGGGCGCACTCTCAGTCATGCAACTGCCGGTTCAGCAATATCCCAGCATCGCGCCTCCCACCATCAGCGTGACCGCCAACTATCCCGGCGCCTCCGCCAAAACCGTGGAGGACAGTGTCACTCAGATCATCGAGCAGAACATGACCGGGCTGGACAACCTGCTGTACATCTCTTCCCAGAGCAGCAGTTCCGGTTCCGCCACCATTACCCTGACCTTTGCCGCTGGCACCGATCCCGACATCGCACAGGTGCAGGTTCAGAACAAGCTCTCCCTGGCCGAGCCCCTGCTGCCCCTGTCGGTGCAGCAACAGGGCGTCAGTGTCACCAAGAGCACCCGGGGCTTTCTGATGGTCGTGGGCCTGGTCTCCACGGATGCCAGCATGGATCGCTCCGACCTGGCGGACTATGCCATCACCCAGCTCAAGGACCCGCTGTCCCGAACCCAGGGCGTCGGCAGTATCCGGGTGTTCGGCGCCCAGTACGCCATGCGTATCTGGTTGCAACCGGAGAAACTGACGGCTTTTGGCCTGACCCCGGTGGACGTTACCTCAGCGATTTCCGCACAAAACGGCCAGCTCACCAGCGGGCAGCTGGGCGGCTCTCCCTCGGTGGCCTTCCAGCAGCTGAATGCCACGATCATCTCCCAGACTCGCCTGGAAGATGCTGGGAAGTTCGAGAACATCCTGCTCAAGGTCAATCCCGACGGCTCCCAGGTGCGCCTCAAGGACGTGGCGCGGGTGGAACTGGGCGCCGAGGACTACAGCGTGACCAGCCGCTACAACCGCATGCCCGCCACCGGTCTGGCCATTCAGCTGGCGAGTGGCGCCAACGCTCTGGATACCGCCATGGCGGTGCGTGACACCATCGAGGGTCTGAGGGACTTCATGCCGGACGGACTCGAGGTGGTCTACCCCTATGACACCACCCCGTTCATTCGCATCTCCATGAAGGAGGTCGCCACCACGCTGGTTGAGGCTGTCGTGCTGGTGTTCCTGGTGATCTACCTGTTTCTCGGACGCCTGCGCGCCACCCTGATCCCCACCATCGCCGTGCCGATCGTTCTGTTGGGCACCTTCGGCGTGATGGCGGCCTTCGGCTACAGTATCAACACGCTTACCATGTTCGGCCTGGTGCTCGCCATCGGCCTGCTGGTGGACGACGCCATCGTGGTGGTGGAAAACGTGGAGCGGGTGGTGGAGGAGGACGACCTGCCGCCCCGGGAAGCGACCCGTAAGTCCATGGGACAGATCACCAGTGCCCTGGTGGGCATCGCTCTGGTGCTCTCCGCGGTATTTGTGCCCATGGCCTTCTTCGGCGGTTCCACAGGCGCCATCTACCGTCAGTTCTCCCTGACCATCGTCTCCGCCATGGTGCTCTCGGTACTGGTGGCGCTGATCCTCACCCCGGCCCTCTGCGCCACCCTGCTCAAACCGATGCACAAAGGCGATCATGACAAGATGGGCGGGGTGTTCGGCTGGTTCAACCGCAGTTTCGCCCGGGCCAACCGGGGCTATATCAAGGGTGTCGGAGGCATTCTCAAGCGCCCGGTGCGGTTGATGATCATCTATCTGGCGGTGATCGTCGGTCTGGGTGCGCTCTACATCCGCATGCCCACTTCGTTTCTGCCGGAAGAAGACCAGGGGGTGATGTTCGTCTTCGTGCAGCTGCCGACCGGGGCCACCCAATCCCGCACCGTGGAGGTGATGAAGCAGATCGAGGATTACTTCCTCGCCCAGGAAGAGGTGGATTCACTCTTCACCGTGGCCGGCTTCAGCTTCGCCGGTCAGGGTCAGAACATGGGGCTGTCGTTCGTCCGCCTTAAGGACTGGGATCTGCGCAAGGATCCTTCCCACTCCATCGGCCGGGCCTTTGCCGGTCTTTCGCAGATCAAGGACGCGATCATCTTCCCAATCAACCTGCCGCCGATTCCGGAACTGGGCACTGCCTCCGGTTTCGACCTGATGCTTCAGGATCGCAACAATATCGGACACGATGCTCTGATGGGTGCGCGCAACCAGCTTCTGGGTATGACCTCGAAGGATGAACGCTTCACCCGGGTGCGGCCCAACGGCATGGAGGACGTGCCGATCTTCCGCATCGACATCGACTACGAAAAGGTCAAGGCCCTGGGCCTGGACGTGGATGCGGTCAACAAGACCCTGAGCATTGCATGGGCCTCGAGTTACGTGAACGACTTCATCGACCGGGGCCGGGTGAAGAAGGTGTACGTCCAGGCGGACGCACCCTATCGGATGTTGCCGAGTGACCTGCAGCACTGGTATGTGCGCAACGATGCGGATGAAATGGTCCCCTTCAACGCATTCACCTCGACCTATTGGGATTACGGCTCTCCCCGCCTGGAGCGCTACAACGGGGTACCCGCGGTGAACATTCAGGGACAGGCCGCACCCGGTTTCAGTACCGGTGATGCCATGCTCGGTATCGAAGAGATGCTGGCAGAGCTGCCGAAGGGGGTGGGTATCCAATGGACCGGCATGTCGTTCCAGGAACGCCTTGCGGGGGCACAGGCTCCGGCCCTGTACGCGCTCTCCCTGCTGGTGGTGTTTCTCTGTCTTGCGGCCCTCTATGAAAGCTGGAGCGTGCCTTTCTCGGTCATCATGGTGGTGCCCCTCGGTGTCCTGGGCGCCCTGCTGGCCGCCACCCTCAGGGGGTTGAACAACGACATCTATTTCCAGGTCGGACTGCTGACCACCATTGGTCTGTCATCGAAGAACGCCATCCTGATCGTCGAGTTCGCAAAGGCCCTGTATGACCAGGGGATGAGCCTGACCCAATCCGCACTGGAAGCGGCGCGGATGCGACTACGCCCCATCATCATGACCTCCATGGCCTTCATCCTGGGCGTGCTGCCGCTGGCAACCAGCACCGGGGCCGGCGCGGTAAGCCGTCAGGCCATCGGCACCGGGGTCATCGGCGGCATGTTGTCTGCCACCTTCCTGGCGATCTTTTTCGTACCCTTGTTTTATGTCCTGGTGATGAAACTCAGCCTGGCCCTCAGGGGCGGTAAGGCATCAGGATCCCAGGAATCCTCGAGCTGACCCTCACATCAATCCAGGAACCGGCCATCTCTGTGGGATGCGCCGGTATTCCTGAGTCTCCGAACATACGAACCCACGACGCCACACCGGTGTATGGAACAATCTCAATGCTTAATGGAAAAAGCATCCCTTAAATTTAATTGTTTTTGCATATTATGCTTTGCTTATAATTTGGGAATTATATTCCAACGCTAGATGCGCTCCAGCAGTACCGAGGCGCCCCTGCTGTATCTTTGAGGGAGGGGCAAGATGTCCAACAAAACCGAGGCCACGAAACGGGCGGCTCAACAATCAAAAAAGATTCGTAAAGCGGTCACAAGCAATCTGATCGAACTGGATGAGAGAGCTGCCGCACCGGCTCATCCGAGCGAATTGAACCGCAAGATCGGTCAGATCGATGCCGATCTCGATCAACTGCGCGACTCCCTGACCTCAACCAATCAGGGGTTGCTGGACAAGCTCTCTCACCTCAACGACAAGGATACCGACCTGCGTTCCAAGGTCACTGAGGCCTATCAGCAACTCGGGCAACTCGACAGTGATTACCGTTCACTGACCAGCCAGTCCACCGGCATCAGCCGCGAACTCAAGGCAGTGGCCAAACAGATCAAGGAGATCAGCCAGAAATCCGATGATCAGTTCGGCAATCTCAGTGATGAATACCAGGCGCTGGTCAGACGTATCGAAGAGCTGTCCAACAAATCCAAACAGACCACCCGGGACCTGAACAAAAGCATCAAGGCCAACACCAAGGCGATGCAGGAGCTGGAGCAGAAACTGCTGGTTGAAATCGATGACCTGGCGACCCAAAGCCGGGAACGAGATGCGAACCTGGACCAGAAAACCCTGGTCCTGGCGGAAGGACTGGACAAGGCGGATCATGAGATTCGTTCCAGCCAGGCGCGCATCCTCAAGATGCAGGCCATCGACCAGGCCCTGGAAAACCGGGCGGCCGCCCTGGAGGCTACCGCTGAAGAGTTGACCAGGAAAAGCCGTGAACTCTCCCGTTCCACCACCACTCTGCACAACCGCACCCAGGAACTGTCCGAGGCCATCGAAGCCCTGCAGGCGACCAGCGAAGTACACACCGCTCAGATTGCCCAGTTGAGCGAAGCGGGTGAAAAGACCGCATCGGCCCTGCTGGCACTGATCATCCGGGAAAAAGATCACTTCAGATTGCTGGGTATCGGTTTACTGGTACTGCTGGCGTTGTTCACCGGTTACCTGTTTTACAACCAGGCCAGCTGGCGCAACGAAAGTGTGAACAATACCCAGTTGCAAACCGGGCTTGGACAACTGAGTGACAACCTAAGCGCCACCGACAACCAACTCAGCAGCGTCACAAACGAGTTGGGTGAATTTAAACAGATCACCCAGGATACGTCGGCGGAACAGCAGGATAAAATCGCGGCCATCAATCGTAAGCTCACCCGCATGGGCGACCAGGTGGACAGTCTCGACGGCCGGGTCACCAACCTGAGACCGCATCGCGGTTTTGGCAGCGATAACACCATACACGGTCCGGAATGGGTGGCTGCGCTCTCCCCGAACAGCTACGTGCTGCATCTCGCCACGGTAGCCGACAAGCAGGAGCTGTATCAGCTGGCCGAACGCTACAGTCACTATCTGACCCAGAATCTGGCTTACCTACCAGTGCAGGTCAGAGGCGCACAACAATTTGCCTTGATTTATGGTCCGTTCAACACCCAAGCGGAGGCACAATCGGGTTTGTCCAACATGCCGCGCAGTATCAGCGGACACACGCCTAAGCTCTATCCCGCAAGTCGGATTCAGGAGTATCAGAACAACAACACAAAACGACCCTAGAGGTCGTACGATAACAATAATGTTGGGTTAGCAACCTCAACAAACAATAATAAGGTTTCAATGGGGTTTTCAACCAATGGCACTGTCATCCAATGATGACAGTGCCTGTTTATTTTCTCTGCCTTTGTACCCACCCAGAAAGAAATCTGTTTGTATGGTTTTGTGGGTCGCCCTGCGAGACGAGCAGTGAACGCACACCTCTTGTACAGTAGCAGAGACTGCCTGTAGCCGATCAGGGTTTTAGTTTTCTACCTTCGAATCGACCAAATTTGAGGTAGTGCTCCCGGGGGTCCATCCCTGATTGCGCCACATCCGGATTGGCTTGCAGATAACCTTCTCCGTCGAAGCCATCCAATAAGGCGTCCAACTCCAGGTTGACCGCCGCATCACCTTTCACAAGCACGCAAACCGACTGTCCCAGCGTCGCATACTCCTTCTCGATCGTTCCATCTTCCAGGGTAATCGGTTGCCGTAGCATGATGCCTTTTGTGTCACCCGGCAGTATTTCCAATACCTTCAATGGCAGATGTTGGCACCAGGTCGATATCGCCTGTTTATCCATGAACTGATTCAATGGCATGTCTGCATCATGCACATTGCGGATATTGCTCTCGAAAACCGACCAGTGGGGGGGCACGCTGAAATCGAGAAAGCTGAAGATGATTTTGCCACCCTGTTTGAGCACCCGGCTGGCCTCTACAAGATAGAGAAACGTCTCTTCATGCCTGAGGTGTGTGAACACCGAAAACGCCGTCACAAGGTCGACACTCTCATCCGGCGAGGAAATCCGAAAGTCGGTCACGGTGAAGAACTTCCAGTCTTTGCGGTCACAAATCTGTTCCGCATACTCCACCAGACTGGGGACCACATCGAAGCCCATGTAGTGAAGTTCCGGCATCTCTTTCAGGGCGTTCGCCAGGCGTCCCGATCCGCAGCCGATATCCACCACGTTGCTGTCAGGTCGAAGGCCGAATTGAAGCAACAGATCACGCATGATCTGGCCAAAGGGGATGAAGTTCCCACCGATACTGGCCGCCATCGCCTTGGAACGCTTTTTCCAGAGGCGCATGCGTTTAACGTACTTGTTGTAGTCTCGAACAGAATGATTTGAACTCATGTGACGGTGTTCCTCTCAAGTAGACCCTGACCCGTCTGCCGGACCTCAGGCTATAACTTCCATTGTCTGCGCTGTGATGCAAAACCTTCTGCCGTTCCAACAGCTAATTCAAGCCCATCAGTACCCTCACGTGCGCCTCGACACTGCGGCCCAGGGAACTGTTGTCGTAGCCGCCCTCAAGCATCGATACGATGCGGCCTTCCGCATACCGGTTCGCCAGTTCGAGTATCTGCTCGGTCACCCAACCATAATCAGCTTCAGTGAGACTCACACCGGACATATCATCTTCGACATGCGCATCGAAACCCGCAGAGACGAAAAACATCTGCGGTTTGAAATGGTGCAGTGAAGGCAGCCAGACATTGGTGACGGCATCCCGAAACTCCGCACTCTTCGCCGTCGCAGCCAAAGGCGCGCAGATGATGTGATCCGGACTCTCTTCGATCTTCGTGTAGGGATAAAACGGGTGTTGAAATGTGGAGCAGACAATCACCCGCTTGTCGTCATGAAAGATGTCCTCACTGCCGTTGCCGTGATGCACATCGAAATCGAGAATCGCCACCCGTTCGAGGCCATACTGCTCCAGGGCATGCGCCGCGCCCACCGCCACATTGCCGTAGATGCAGAACCCCATGGTACGCATACGTTCGGCATGGTGTCCTGGCGGTCGAACGGCACAGAAGGCATTCTGCTGTCCCTCCTGCATGATCAGGTCCACCGCCTTGATCGCAGCACCGGCGGCACGCCGGGCAGCCTTGAGACTTTCCGGACTGACCACGGTATCGGGATCCAGATGGGAATAACCGGTTCCGGGCATCAGCTTTTCAACCTGGTCCAGGTACGCGGAATCATGGCACCGCAGCAGCTGCTCCCGAGTCACTTCCGGAGCATCGTAGTGGCGCAGAAAATCGTATATCTGTGCCGCCATCAGGCGGTCGTCAACTGCCTGCAAGCGGGAAGGGTTTTCCGGATGACCTTCTCCGGTATCGTGTAACAGGCAATCGGGGTGGGTGATATAGGCTGTTTTCAAAAGCGACTCCAGGTCATCGAGGCAACTGCATTAAGCGCCCAAATACTCAGTATAAATTCTTTAAAAACCGATAGTTAAGTAAAGAATTCTTCATCTGATAGAGGTAAACTTTCTACGCAATACGCCGTTATATTGAGAACACAATCGTGACATTGTTTTGCGCTATCATTGCAGACTATCACAGAGTGTCGCGATGCGTATCACTGGTAAAACCACTTCCCACACACCCACAAGGTGTACTACAGGCAGGAACCGATGCAATCACACTATTTGAATCCCCTCTTTGCTCCTAAAAGCGTCGCCATGTTTGGCGCCAGCGAAAGAAAAAACTCCGTTGGCGAAGTGGTGTTTCGCAACCTGATCTCATCCGGATTCAAGGGTGAAGTCTACGCGATCAATCCGAAGCACGATCAGATTCAGGGCGTTAAAGCCTATAAGACTCTGGCCGAAATCGACAAGCCTGTGGAATTGGCCGTGGTCGCCACACCCGCCAAGACAATACCCGCGATCGTGGAAGCCTGCGGCCAGCACGGCGTGAAAACCATGATCATCCTCTCCGCCGGCTTTCGCGAATCCGGACCGGAGGGACGCCGCCTGGAAGACCGGGTGGTGGAAGTGGCCAAAGAGTTCGGCATTCGCTTCATCGGTCCCAACTGCCTGGGACTTATCCGACCGGACCGGGGTATCAACATCACCTTCGGCAACAACAACGCCCGGCCCGGTAATCTGGCCCTGGTTTCCCAGTCCGGCGCGATCTGTACCGCCATACTCGACTGGGCGGAGATCAATGACATCGGTTTCTCCACGGTCATCTCTACCGGCATCGCCGCGGACCTGGATTTTGGCGACTACCTCGACTTCCTGGTTTCCGACCCTAAAACCGACAGCATTCTGCTCTACATCGAAGGCATCAAGGATGCCCGGCGGTTCATGAGCGGCCTGCGCGCCGCAGCCCGTATCAAACCGGTCATCGTGCTCAAGGTGGGGCGTCACACCGCCGGGGCGGAAGCCTCCATGTCCCACACCGGCGCCCTGGTGGGTTCCGACGAAACCTTCTCCGCAGCCCTGTCCCGTTCCGGCGTGCTGCGGGTTGAGACGATCACCCAGCTGTTTTCAGCCGCCAAGGCCCTCTCCTCCCGCTACCGGGTTTTTGGCGATCGGCTCGCGATCATCACCAACGGTGGCGGCCCCGGCGTGATGGCCGCGGACCGGGCGTCGGACCTGAACATCGAACTGGCCAAATTCAGTGAAGAAACCATCAACAAACTCAACGAAGTGCTTCCGGAAGTCTGGTCCCACGGCAATCCGGTGGACATCATCGGTGAGGCCCCCCCTGAGCGCTATCGTGCGGCGGTTGACATCTGCCTCAAGGATCCGGGCGTGGATGGCACCATCGTAATCCTCACGCCCCAGGCCATGACCCAACCGAATGAGGTAGCCATGGAGCTGATCGATCTGGCGGATATGCACACCAAGCCAATCCTCACCAGCTGGATGGGTGGCAATCAGGTCCACGATGCGCGGAAGCTGTTCAACAATGCCAAGCTACCGAGTTTTCGTACCCTGGAAAATGCGGTCGATGCATTTTTCTACCTCTCCTCCTACCAGAAGAACCAACGCCTGCTGCTGCAGACTCCGGCGAAGAGTTCCCGGCGTCATATACAGCCGGACACCGAGGGTGCCCGCCTGATCATAGAGAGCGCACTGTCCGAACAACGCAAAGTGCTCACTGAACCAGAGTCTTTTGCCCTGCTGGGCGCCTTTTGCATCAATGCGGTACGCAACGGCATCGCCCGTTCCGCAAATGAGGCGTTGATTCTAGCCGAGTCGATCGGTTTTCCGGTGGCTATGAAGATCTACTCCCCGGATATTTCACATAAATCCGATGCCGGCGGGATTCGTCTCAATATCAGCAATGCCCAGGTGGTGCGCACCACCTATCGCGATTTGATCGATCAGGTTAAGGAGGCCCGTCCGGAAGCGAAAATCGAAGGCGTCACCGTCGAGCAGATGTATCAGAGCCCGAACGGCCGTGAACTGCTCATTGGCATCGTCCGGGATCCGGTCTTCGGCCCGGTGATCAGTTTCGGCAGCGGCGGCACGACGGTCGAGGTGATGGGGGACTCCGCCATCGCCCTGCCCCCGCTCAACCGCAGTCTCGCCAGCGATCTGATCAGCCGCACCAAGGCAGCCAAAATGCTCAGCCAGTTCCGGCATATGCCCCCGGCGAACATCGAAGCCCTGATCGATGTCCTGCTGCGGGTCTCAAGCATGGCCTGCGAACTGCCCTGGATCCAGGAGATGGACATCAACCCCCTGATCCTCGACGATCAGGGCGCGGTGGCCGTGGATGCCCGGATCCGGGTCGATTTCCCGCGTCCCTCCACGGACCCCTATCACCACCTGGCCATCCACCCCTATCCGGTCAACCTGATCACCCGCTACCAGCTGCCGAACGGCATCAATGTGGTGATCCGGCCGATCCGTCCGGAGGACGCCGACCTGGAGCAGACCTTTACCCGTCAGCTCTCCGACGAGTCCAAGTACTTCCGCTACATGAGTTCGATCCACGAACTCACCCCGGAGATGCTGATCCGATTCACGCAGATCGACTATCACAACGAAATGTCCCTGATTGCGGTCACCGAAGACACCCATCATGAAGTCGAGTTGGGTGTTGCCCGGTATGTCACCAATCCGGACAAGAAGAGTTGCGAATTCGCTCTGGTGGTTTCGGACCAGTGGCAACGCCAGGGCATTGGCCACAAACTGATGCATTCACTCATGGAAATCGCCCGTGACCGGGGCCTTGAGCGAATGGAGGGCGAGGTGTTGAGCAACAATGTGAAGATGCTGGAGCTGATGCGTTCCCTCTACTTCACGATCACCACTTCACCGGAAGACAGCAGCATCAAACAGGTGGTCATCGACCTGTAGAAAGTGTAGCCCGATGTAATGGTCTCCTCCCCTCTCACGAACGGCGTCGTAATGCGCCATGATTGAAGTTGCTGTCAATCAAAATGAGAAGAGGA
>JBEVVH010000113.1:0-11443 GCA_040507245.1 Candidatus Thiodiazotropha sp. | reverse complement strand
CCGGGGCACTAATAGGCTGTCAAAGATCGAATCGATTTTGGTGGACTTGGATGTCCCAAAATCTTTCATGAGATCGAAGACTCGCTTGACCTTCGCATCTGCCTGTGATGTGCAACCCTGTCCAGAGATCCGGGACAACGATGGGTTCGGCTATGATTTGAGTCACTCGGATCGTGGTGTGACGCGGGTCGTGGGGGCGCCGCTGGAGAATTCCGGGGATTCGTGGAATCAGGATGAAGCGTCATCCATCCGCGCTGGAGCCGTCTACCTGAACTAACAGCCTGCAAGGTCCGGGAGAATTTGCGGCAACCAGACCACTACAGTCCAACTGTGAAGCAACCCTCCTCTACCCACTGGGTAGAGGAGGGTTCGTGAGCCTTTACTGGCACCTGTTCAATCAAGAATTCACTGAAGGTTCGTCCGGATCAGGCAGTTTGTGTAGTCGATATCTGTTGACATGTTTGAATCGTCGACACTGGAGAAACCGAAGATGTAGGAGGTGCACATGCGGCTCTGTTCTTCAAATACATAGTAGCCGTTCTTGTAGTCTGATCCGTTGGTCAATCGTAGGCCGTAACCCTGTGTGCCATCAGGTAGAGTCGTACTGCCAAGATCGGTGTAATAGATCGAGGGGTTTAATCGGCTGAAGCCCGTAGATAAACCATCTCCCTGACAACTCGCATTGTCGTAATCCATTCGAGCTGCTGTGAGTTCATTGCCTGCGAATTGGTAGAGGACTTTGGCAAAAAATGTACCGTAGTCGATGCAATTGGATGTCATCCATACCGTGCCTTCCACACCGATGAGTTGATCAGCCGGATCAGGGTCGGGTGTCGGGTTCGGATTGGGGGCCGGATCGGGACTGGAGTTGTCCACAGGGCTGTGGACATTCAGGCAATTCTGATAGTCCAGTTCGGGTGTCGGATTCCCAACGAATACCGTATCAACCGTCTGCAGCACCAGATTCGGTGAAAAACACAGTTTGTTTTCCGTGGTGATGGCGAAGTAGGCGTCATTGGTTTTGCCATCGATGGTGGCGTTGATCCTGTGGCCGGGGGTGCCATCCTGGAGGGTCTCGGAACCCAGTACCGTGTAGGATCCGCTATTTTCAGAGGGTAGCAGCTGGGTGCTCGCGCGGGTGCTGCAGCTGCTGTCCTGAAAGTCCTGGTAGCCCATTAACACCTGGCCGTCCGATGTGAATTGAAACAGGCTGAGAAAGTAGACGCCCAGATTGTCCTGTTTGCACAGTGTGGTCATCCAGATGCTGGCGCTGATCGACATGTCTGTGTCGGTTACGGGGTCGGAGGAATCATCGGTGTTACTGTTGGACGGTGTGTCATTATCACCGCCGCCTCCACCGCATCCCACCAGGGCCAGCATCACAGCGACAACGAGAAATATCGAGGGTTGTTTGCATATCCGTATATTCATGGCTTTCCTTGATTCAATGGATTTCTGTAGCGGCTCTTACCTGAACGCGACCCAGGATACTAGGCTGTATGAAGTATCTCCGATACTCGGGATAACCCTAGTGCGAGGAGCGGATGACTGAAATCGATTTGCCGTTCAGGATAGGGATGACGCGGAGTCCCGTGTTCAATAAACTGTCGCGGGTATCCGCGTATACGCATATCCTCACGTATTCCCAGGGGGGCGTTTGAGTAAAACTGCGATTCTCGAACTTTCCGGTATCAGCAAACGTTTCGATACCCAGGAAATCCTTACCGACTTCAACCTGAGTGTGGGTGATGGGGAATTTTTCACCCTGCTGGGTCCTTCGGGATGCGGCAAGACCACCCTGCTGCGATTGATCGCCGGTTTCGACCGGCCCGATTCGGGACAGGTGATACTCAACGGGGTCGATGTGACGGCCTTGCCCGCGGAACGTCGACCGGTGAACACCGTGTTTCAGAGCTACGCCCTGTTTCCCCATATGACGGTGTTTGACAATGTGTCGTTCGGCCTGCGCATGGCCGGCATGGACAAGGCGGAGATCCGTGATCGGGTCACCGAGGCGCTTGAGATTGTGCGCCTCGGGGAGCTGGCGACCCGCAGACCCCATCAACTTTCCGGCGGGCAGAAACAGCGTGTGGCGATCGCCCGGGCGGTGGTCAACCGGCCCAAGCTGCTGTTGCTCGACGAGAGCCTCAGTGCCCTTGATCTGAAGCTGCGCCAGCAGATGCGCATCGAGCTGAAACAGTTACAACGGCGGCTTGGCGTCACCTTCATCTATGTCACCCACGATCAGGAAGAGGCGCTCTCCCTGTCCGATCGTCTGCTGGTGCTGTACAATGGCAATCCGCAGCAGATAGGCACCCCCCGGGAGGTCTATGAATCCCCGCGCAATCTCTATGTGGCCCGCTTCATTGGCGAGATCAACGTGTTCGATGCGCAGATCAGCCAGGACCTGGGTGATCTGAACTACCTGGCTGAGATGCAGGGGGTGAGCAAGCAGATCCGGTCGAATGTCCGCTTCGAGGTGGGGGATAGGGTGCATGTGCTGTTGCGTCCGGAGGATCTGCGCATCGAGTACATCGAGGATGCCCCCAGCGATCGAAGCGGATTCATCGGCCGGGTCCTGGAACGCAACTACACCGGACAGACCCTCGACTCCCTGATCGCGCTGGACAACGGTCTGCACCTTACCGCCCACGAGTATTTCAACGAGGATGATTCCGACTTCGACTACACCATCGGCCAACGGGTGTGGGTCGACTGGGTGCCGGGTTGGGAACACGTAATAACGGCCGAGACATGAATTTCAGACGTCTGGTCATTCTGCTCACCCTGGGTTGGCTCGGACTGTTCGTGCTGCTGCCCCACCTGCTGGTGGTGCTGACCAGTCTGCTCAGCGCCGACACCAGTCACCTGGCGGTCTATCCCTTCACCCTGGAGAGTTACCAGCGCCTGTGGGCGCCGATCTACGCCGGGGTGTTCTGGCACAGTCTGTGGCTCTCCGGGGTGACCACGCTGATCTGTCTGCTACTGGGTTATCCGTTTGCCTACCTGGTGGCGCGGATGTCCCCGGGGTGGCGCAATTTCATGCTCTTCATGATGGTGGTGCCGTTCTGGACCAACAGCCTGATCCGCACCTATGCGATCAAGTTGATCCTCGGGAGCAAAGGCCTGATCAACAGCCTGCTGCTGGCCACCGGTCTGGTGGAGCGTCCGCTGCAGCTGCTCTACACCGAATTCGCGGTAATCTTCGGCCTGGTCTACATTCTGTTACCGTTCCTGGTGCTGCCCCTGATCGCCAGTTTCGACAAACTCGACAAGAACCTGCTGGAGGCGGCCCACGACCTGGGCGCGAAGCGCTGGCAGCGCTTCGTTCACGTGGTGTTGCCCCTGACCATGCCGGGGGTGGTGGCGGGCTGCCTGATCGTGTTTCTTCCGGCCATGGGGATGTTCTATGTCAGCGACCTGCTGGGCGGGGCGAAGAACCTGCTGATCGGCAATGTCATCAAGAACCAGTTTCTGTTGACCCGGGACTGGCCGTTCGGATCCGCGATCAGTGTCGGGCTGATTCTGATCATGGCCTTGCTGCTGTATCTCTACTACCTGGCGAACCGGCGTATCCAGCGTAAGGGAGGGCTTCACGATGAGGCTCTTTAAATGGGGCATCCTGGGGCTGGTGTTCGCCTATCTCTACCTGCCGATCCTGGTGCTGGTGGGTAATTCGTTCAATGCCTCCAAGTACGGGCACCAGTGGATGGGCTTCTCCCTCAAGTGGTACGCCAAGCTGTTGCAGAACGAGGCCCTGATGCAGGCCTTCATTCACTCCCTGACCATCGCCCTGCTGGCCGCCACCGCAGCCACCCTGATCGGCACCCTGATGGCGCTCGCCCTGTACCGCTACCGCTTCGTCCTAAAGGGCACCGCCAGCGGCCTGTTGTTCGTGGTGATGATGTCGCCGGATATCGTCCTGGCAATCACCTTCCTGGTGATCTTCATCGCCCTGGGTATCCAGCTGGGATTCTGGTCGCTGTTGATCGCCCATATCACCTTCTGCCTGCCTTTCGTGGTGATCACCGTGTTCGCCCAGTTCCGCGACTTCGATCCGAACCTGCTGGAGGCCGCCCAGGACCTGGGTGCCGGGGAGTGGCGCACCTTCCGCTGGATAATCCTGCCGCTGGTCACCCCCGCCATCCTCTCCGGCTGGCTGTTGAGTTTCACCCTGTCTCTGGACGACGTGATCATCAGCTCGTTCGTCACCGGTTCGGACTACGAGATCCTCCCGGTACGGGTCTACTCCATGGTCAAGGTGGGCATCTCCCCCGAAGTCAATGTGCTGGCCACGTTGCTGCTGGCACTTTCCCTGGTGTTGGTTACAATCGTCAGCGTCCTAACTCATAGAAGGAATCCGCAGTCATGAAACGTCATCTGTTCCTGTTGCTCGGTCTTATTGTCTTCAGCGGCGCTGTCCAGGCCGGGGGGAAGGTCGTGGTATACAATTGGGCGGAGTACATCCCGGAAGGTGTGGTCGATGCCTTCACCGAAGAGACCGGTATCGAGGTGCAGTACGCCACCTTCGAGAACAACGAAACCATGTACGCCAAGCTGCAGTTGCAGAAGGGTAAGGGTTACGATGTGGTGGTGCCCTCGACCTACCTGGTGTCCAAGATGCGCGATGAGGGACTGCTGCAGCCGATCGACCAAACGAAATTGAGCAACTACAAGCACCTGGATCCGGACATGCTCGACAAGCCCTACGATCCGGGCAATCAGTACAGTATTCCCTATCTGTGGGGCAGCACCGGCATCGGGGTGAACGCCGCTGCCATCGATCCCGCCACCATCACCCGTTGGAGCGATCTATGGGATCCCAAGTGGAAAGGCCAGTTGCTGCTGACTGACGATGTGCGCGAGGTATTCCACATGGCGCTCAAGGTGCTGGGTTATTCAACCAACACCCAGAACGCGGAGGAGATCAGGAAAGCCTATGAAAAACTCACCGAATTGATGCCCAACGTGCTGGTGTTCAACGCCGACGCACCGCGTGAGCCGTTCCTCGCCGGGGATGTGAACCTGGGGATGATCTGGAGCGGTGAAGTCTCCATGGCCCAGGAGGAGATGGAGGATCTGGTGTATGTCTACCCCAAGGAGGGCGCGGCATTCTGGATCGACAGCTTCGTGATTCCCGCTGGGGCGGAGAACGTGGACAACGCCCACAAGTTCATCGACTACATGCTGCGTCCGGAGATTGCCAAGCTGACCGTGGAGGAGATCGGCTATGCCACGCCCAACCTGACCGCCCGGGGCATGCTCGACGAGTCGATCGCCAACGACCCCGTGATATTCCCGTCCGCTAAAATCATTCGCGCGGGAGAGTTCCAGAAGGATATCGGTGAACAGGCCACCACTCTGATGAATGGCTACTGGGAAAAACTCAAATCCGGGATGTGAACCTTTGGCTGTCCCTTCTGATATACGGGATAAGAAGTGTAGCCCGGGTGAAACGAAGTGGAACCCGGGATCAATCAGAATCTGAAACGGCTGGGCATAACACAAACCTCTCCAAGCAACCCCCCTCTCCCCTCCGCGGGAGAGGGGGATCTAATCAGTAGATAATCCCGTTCCATACCCATCCCCGCTGGACAGACAAGTCCACAATTCCATCCCTTTCTGTCAACAGCAGCGTCCGGGTTTCACGACAGCAACGCAACACTCTTCACCTGGGCATACAACGCCATGCCTTCATGAATCCCCATACCCATGGCGGAGCGGCGGGTGATCCGCGACAGCAGGGTCTGACCGTCCTCCAGTTCCAGGCGCACCAGCATCTGGGTCGGGTTGATGTCATGGGTGTCGATCACCCGGCAGGGCAGGATATTGAGAATGCTGGTGTCGGCATGGGCGTGCAGCGACAGACTCACGTCCCGGGCCTGGATCTGCACCCGGGCATGGCGTCCCACGGGCAGGTCTTCCCGGGACACCGCGACCCGGTTGCCCTGCAAAGAGACCCAGGTGAGGTGGTAGGTGTGGTCATGAGAGGCGATGCTTCCCTCCAGCAGTGCGGAGGCGTCGTCGTACCCGGACAGGGGCAGATCAAGACGGGTCAGAAGCGGTGCGGCCTCGCCGGAGGCGATCACCCGACCCTGTTCCAGCACCACCATCTGATCCGCCAGCCGGGCCACCTCGTTTGGGTCGTGGGAGACGTACAGGGAGGGAATGCCGAACTCGTCGTGGAGACTTTCCAGGTAGGGCAGAATCGTCTGTTTGGCGCCATGGTCGAGTGCCGAGAGAGGCTCGTCCATCAGCAGCAGGCGCGGGCTCGTTAGCAGTGCTCGGGCGATGGCCACCCGTTGTCGTTCACCTCCGGAAAGCCGGTTGGTGGCGCGCTTCAGCAGGGCGGCAATGCCGAGCAGCTCCACCACGTCATGGAAGGGGATCTGCTGCTGGTCTTTCGGCACCCGCCGCAATCCGTATTCCAGGTTGCGTTTGACCGAAAGGTGAGGAAATAGACTGGCCTCCTGGAACACATAGCCCAGGGGACGTCGATGGGTGGGTACGAAACGCTTCTCGTCCTGCCAGATTTCATCGTTGATTCGGACATGGGCCTGAGGCGCCCGGACCAGTCCGGCCACGGCACGCAATACGCTGGTCTTGCCCGAACCCGAGCGACCGAACAGGGCGGTAATCCCCCGGGGAGGCGCGGTGAACGCCACATCCAGGTCGAAATGGCCAAGCCGGCTCTTGATCGAGACTTCGATACCGCTCATGGCTGATGGCTCCGGGTGAGCCGGCCGTTGACCAGATAAAGGCTCACCAGCACCAGGAAGGAGAACACCAGCATTCCGGCGGCCAGCCAGTGGGCCTGAGTGTATTCCAGTGTCTCTACATAATCATAAATCGCCACCGAAAGGACTTTGGTCTCTCCGGGTATGTTACCGCCGATCATCAACACCACACCGAACTCGCCCACGGTGTGGGCAAAGGAGAGCACTGCCGCGGTCAGGAAGCCGGGGCGGGCGAGGGGGATCACCACAGTCAGGAACCGGTCCCAGGGGGATGCACGCAGGGTCGCTGCGACCTCTACCGGACGGGTGCCGAGGGCCTCGAAGGCGTTTTGCAGCGGTTGCACCACGAAAGGCAGGCTGTAGAGCACGGAGGCGAATACCAGCCCGCCGAAGGTGAACGGCAGGGTGCCGAGTCCCAGGGCCTGAGTGAGTCGCCCGATGGCGCCATCCGGGGCCATCAGGATCAACAGGTAGAAGCCGAGTACCGTGGGTGGCAACACCAGCGGCAGGGCGACCACCGCGGAGAGTGCCTGTTTGTACCAGGCCTGGGTGCGCGCAAGCCACCAGGCGATGGGCGTGCCGACCAGCATCAGCAGCAGGGTGGTGGTCCCCGCCAGTTTCAGGGTCAGCCATACGGGTTGCCAGTCGAAGGTCATGGTTGTTTCCATCAGTTGTGCGGTTTACTCATCGCCAGGGGATTTTGGAATTTTGAATTATGAATTTTTAATTTTGAATGGGATGAGTTCGCTTTGCTCACAGGTTATTGATACCCCCTCTC
Organism: Candidatus Thiodiazotropha sp.; assembly: GCA_040507245.1. GTDB lineage: Bacteria > Pseudomonadota > Gammaproteobacteria > Chromatiales > Chromatiaceae > Thiodiazotropha. Next base: position 3,928 of record JBEVVH010000113.1, on the reverse strand, counting down.
CCCTTGCGGGAGAGGGCCGGGGAGAGGGGAAATCAAAACCCGTGAGCGCAGCTCACACCACAATTCAAAACTCAAAACTCAAAACTCATTCCCCCACGCCATAACCAAACCGCTCAATCACCTCCCGCGCCTCGTCGCTCCTGAGAAAATCCAGATAGGCCTGGGCTGCGGGGTTCTGCTCGCCTTTTTTCAACAGGACTGCGGCCTGTTCGATGGGGGCGTAGTAGTCCGTCGGAATCACCCATAGGCTACCCGGATCGCCCTTCCAGGCCTTGATCTGGGACAAGGCGACGAAGCCGGCATCCGCGTTACCGGTGGCCGCGAATTGGAAGGTCTGGGCGATGGAGTCACCCTGCACCCGTTTCGGCATCAGGGTTTCATTGAGGCCCAGGTGCGTCATCACCTGTTCTGCGGCCAGCCCGTAGGGCGCGGTTTTGGGGTTGGCGAGGGCGACATGTTGGAAGTCGCCGGATTTCAGGAACGACTCACCCGACTCGAACCGATCGGGATCGGCGCTCCACAAAGCCAATTTTCCCTGGGCATAGACAAAACCGGTGCCGTTGACCGCAAGTCCTTCTCTTACCGCCTTTTCGGGTCGCTGGGTGTCAGCGGCGAGAAACACCTCGAAGGGGGCGCCATGCTCTATTTGGGCATACAGCTTACCGGTCGAACCGTAACTGATTCGGGTGGTATGGCCGGTTGCCTTTTCGAACAACGGTGCGATGACCTTGGTGGCATCGGTAAAGTTTGCCGCCACGGCAATGCGTGCTTCTCCAGCCTGCGTCTGGGTGCCGATCAGGGTCAGGCAGAAAATAATATTTCCAAGTTTCATGACGATACTCCTAGTCATTGGGTGGTATTGCGAGAGCGATCCTGTTTGACGCGATGGTCCGGTATCGCATCAAACAGCATTTCTCCCGGTATGCTTCAATTCACTCCGAGGATGACGTGGGATGCCTTGATCAGGGCGCAAACCCTGCTGCCCTGGTCGAGTTCCATGGCGGTCGCGCTCTCTTCGGTGATGATTGCGGTGAGGGTTTTGCCTCCGTCCAGTTCCACGATCGCTTCGCTGTTGACCGCGCCGTGGCGCAATTCACGCAGGGTGCCGCAGAGACGGTTGCGGGCGCTGGTGATCAGGTTTTCATCTTCCGGCGCGAGGATGATGAATGAGGATTTGATCAGGGCGTAGGCCTCGCGTCCCAGGCTCAGGCCCAGATGTTCCACCGATTCACGGGTGATGATCGCGGTGATCCGGTCAATGTCGTTGATCGCCAGGGATACCTCTGAGTTGACCGGTCCGGCGCTGATCATGGTCACCTTCCCCTGGAACTGGTTTCTTGCGCTGGTTCGCATGCTGAGTCTCCTGATGTGCTGCTGGATTCGTTCGATGTCCCCAAGGTCCCGGGCGAGCGCCGTGGTGAACTGGTGATATTCCTTTTGCAGAAGCCGGAAGCTTTCGATGAGCTTGTGTCCTGCCGGGGTCAATTCGGTGCCTCCGCCGTGGGCGCCGCCGGGGCTCTTTGCCACCAGGGGTGATTCCCACAGGTTGTTCAATTCGTCCACCGCATCCCAGGCGGAGCGGTAGCTGATACCGATCTGCTTGGCGGCAGCCGAGATCGAGCCCAGGATGCCAATCTGCTCCAACAGATGGATGCGCTTGCTGGTGATGTCGCCACCGTGCTCACCACTCAAGTGGAGATCGGCGCTGATCAGGTTCGAACGTTCTGGCATGGTTGACGGCCTGGGTATCTAAGGTTGTTCAAAAAGGTCAGTCGGCAAGTGATATGCAATGTAACTGCATAACGGTGTGCCCAATAGCTCTGTTTTATCGTTATGCAATCAAGATGCCAAACGATAAGTTGTAATAATTACAATGGGTTGTGGGAGTGGTGTCGAGCCGGGTCGGACGGGATGTCGGACATTTGTAAGGTCTGTTACACGCGTTTAACGGGTTGGCAGAGCAGGTTCACAGGTTACAACAGGGTGGCAAGGTCGGTAGCCGGGCGCTATCAGGTGATCACAGCGCAGGTGATGGGAGCGAAGGCGTTGCAATCGGCAGGGGGGGCGCAAAAGGGTGTTGCGATGCACCCTGGTCAGGCCGCGTATGGCGCTGCGGCCAACACCTGCCGTTGCTTCGTTTTCGCGGCGTCTCAGTTGCTGCTTCTGACGGCGTCGAAGTCGTCGGCGATCATCAGGTTGCTGAGGAAGAAGGCCTTGGTGGAGGCGCCTTTGCGGTGTTGCATCTTGTCCTTATGGATGGGGCACTCGTGGGGTTGCCAGTCACATGCTGTTCCGCTAACCACAAGGTGTGGGCACTCTTTGCAGCTGGATAGTTTGTAGGGGGAAGCCATGTCCGTTCTCTCGTTGATCAGATGTTGCAATTTAAAAATTAGCACATTAACAATGCATTACAAGCAAATATTGAGGTAATTTTGCTAATTGGTTCCGTCACTTGTACCAGAGGGTCGAAACAGGCCGTGGCGTGTTTGGACCGACGGGCAATCCTGGTGGAGCAGTTGGTGTCAGAGATGTGGCAGCAAACTGGGTGACTCAATCAGTTAGTCGGCAGTACAGGGTCAATATTTACCTCTGAGACCGCATAAAATAGCCTCTAATCCAGGTCCAGAACGAAAAAAAGTAAAAACCGTTCAAGTGATGCACCGAAATGTGCGCCAGGTAGCAGTTTTTTATCCCCCCGACCCATTCTCCGGATTGTGTATACTGGGCGAAACGACCAGGTTTCACCTTGTCCCGCACGACGTTTCACCCGACGGATTGGCCATGTTTCACGACTATTTTGGTATTGTCGAGGATCCGTTTTCCATTACCCCGGATCCCAAGTACCTCTATCTGAGCGAACGTCATCGCAACGGCTTTGCGCATCTGTTGTTCGGGGTGAACGAGGGTGGCGGATTCGTGCAGTTGACCGGTGAGGTCGGTACCGGCAAGACCCTGCTGTGCCGTAAACTCCTCGAGCAACTGCCCCGGGCGGTGGATGTGGCCTACATATACAATCCGCGCATGAGCCCGCTGGAACTGGTTGCCGCGATTTGCGACGAACTGAAAGTGCTCTATCCATTGGGCTGCACCAGCATCAAGGAGATTGTCGACTTCCTCAACGCCTATCTGCTGGAGAGTCATGCCCAGGGCCGGCATACGGTGGTGATTATCGATGAGGCGCAAAATCTGAGCATCGAGTCCCTGGAGCAGATCCGCCTGCTGACCAATCTGGAAACCCCGAAGCAGAAACTCATGCAGATCATCCTGGTCGGGCAACCGGAATTGAAACAGCAGCTGAATCGTCCCGAACTCCGACAGTTGGCGCAGCGTATTACGGCCCGTTATCACCTGACCCCGCTGACCCGTGATGACACCCGGGCCTATATTCGCCACCGCCTCAAGGTGGTGGGTCTCGATCAGCCGGTGTTCACAGCTGCGGCGATGCGCCGGATTCACCAGCTCAGTGGCGGAATTCCCCGTCTGATCAACATCCTCTGCAGTCGCAGCATGCTGTCGGCTTTCGCCAGGCAGGAGCGGCAGGTCGACCGGTCCGTGGTATCCCGGGTCTCCCGGGAACTCTCGGGAGAGGAACCTGTAAAAGCCACCGTCCACACCTGGCGCTGGTTGCTGGCAGGGGCTCAAGCGAGTCTTCGATCTCATGAAAGATTTTGGGACATCCAAGTCCACCAAAATCGATTCGATCTTTGACAGCCTATTAGTGCCCCGGCCGTCCCGGTCACTGACACTACGCGATGACTTCGCAAGCTCGTCACCGCTCCGTTGTCAGCTCCCGAATGACTGGACGTCGCGTTCGGATGCGATCTTTGGATCCCCTTTGGCGCCTACGGCTCGTCGGGTTTCCAGTATCGCCTCGCGACTACCGGGGACTACCAGCCTTCGCTTCGCTTTCCCTGGCTGGCAGCGGTGG
>JBEVVH010000112.1:0-11480 GCA_040507245.1 Candidatus Thiodiazotropha sp. | reverse complement strand
TTTGGCGCCTACGGCACGTCGGGTTTCCAGTATCGCCTCGCGACTACCGGGGACTACCAGCCTCCGCTTCGCTTTCCCTGGCTGGCAGCGGCGGTAGGGATCCGCCACGGTCCAGAGAATGACCTGGCTGCTGGAAAAATGGATCTGGCACTGAAACACATCCCTTTGGGTCATCAACTCTTCGAGGATCGCCAGCGCCGGTTCCAGGTTGCGGTCCAGGGGGCTTTCCACTCGGCATTGTTGGAACAGCTGGCCGCGTATCGCGGGATCGCCTTTCACCTGGCGCCAGTTGCCCGGCTCCACATACAGCTCCGAGGTGACCGGCAGGTCCCGCAGGTCAAAATCCGCACCCAGATACCCCAGCAGATCGCCGTTCAGGTTCCTCACCACCTGCAGTGCGGTGAGTGAAGGCCGGTGGTTCATCAGACCGATATAGGCATCCGAAAGCAAAAAGCCCCAGCCCGGCATGGCTTCCTGCATGTAGGGTCGTTGGGAACGGTCGCGTCCGAAGTGCTCCGGCGCGATCCCCCCGGCCACCACATTGTCGCTGATCTGCATAGCGCCCCGATCCAGACAGTAGAGACAGGCGCAGTGGGGAATGCTGGCAAAGTGCTCGCCCAGCAGGTTATTGAGGGTCTCCCGGGTGCCCCAATTTTCCACACAGCGCTCCGCCAACTGAGCTAGAGGCTGGTGTAAAAGTTCCGCCAGTTCAGCACGTTGTCTGAAGATACTGTCCTGCCAAGTGGATGGCAGTCCACCGCCACCGGCACTGTCCGATTCATCCAGCCAGCTCATAGGAGACCCCCTTGAACGAGTGCGACGACACTCACTCTATCTTGGATGGGGCGGTTTTGGATAGGTTCCTGGCTCGCAGCCGGAGCCCAAGCCCCGCTTCAGGCAGGTGCCAGAGGCCGGTGAGCGCTGATCGGAGACCGGGACGCATTCATCAGCCGCATACGCCGGGTCTTCTCCAGCATGCGGTGGGTGGAGCGGTTGCGGTTGTATTGGGCGACCTGCCAGAGCGGCACCCACAGCACCTGGTGCGACTCGTTGTTGCCGGGAATCTCGATGTCATCATCCATTTCGACCAGAAAACGGCAATCGATATGTTCGTGTTCCGGACCCCTGACACTGGCGGGAATCCGGTGGATATCCACATCGAACAGCTGTGCGTCGACGAGACGGATATGGGAAGGGTCCAGACCGGTTTCCTCAGAGGTTTCCCGCAACGCCACCCTCAGGATGTCGGAATCCCCATCGGCATGCCCCCCGGGCTGGAACCACTGATCATGCTTACGATGATGCAACAGCAGCACATGGTCCCTTGCCGGATTGACAACCCAAACGGATCCGGTGACATGGGCAGGCCACAGATCGCAGTGAAAACAGTCTTCATGGGCCATGATGAAGGCCCGGGCCTTGTCCACGTAAGCAGCCTCCTCCATGAAACTGGTGCGGTGGTTGTCGAGCAGATTGAGAAGTTCCTGTCGATGCATGATTCAGCTCCGTCCAGCAGTCCGTTGAAATTCGCTCAGACGAGTGCGAGACAAGGCGAAAACCGCCGAAAAAGCCCAGTTTACTGGAGTAAATGAGCATTTTGAGGCGGTTTTCAATGCAGAATCGTACCGTCTGAGTAGCATTTCAACAGCCTGTCAGGTCCAGGATGGATTTTGTACGGCGTGTATGGCCGCAGCGGCCGCCTCGTCCACATCGCCCTCTTTCCCGGAGATGATCAGCCGCCCGAACGCGCCCACGGCACGACAGTCGATCAGGGTGATGTTGGCCGCCTTCTCGGCCTGGTTGGCGGCGTAGATGATGTAACCGGCGGGCTCGGTCTCGAGGATGAACATGCTTTGCCCGGGCAGGATCATCGAACCGCGGCGATCCTGGCGATTGATCAGCACCGCATGATCCGGGGTCATGCCGCGGATGATCTCCTGCCAGGCGATCCGGCAGGTTTCACGATCCTGGGGACCCGCTCCCATGCTGTTGAGGATGACGCGTCCGGCCTCGAGTACATCGCTCTGATCGCGTCGGTGCAGCACCACGGAACCGTAGGAGCGTTCTACCACCTGCTGGGCGAGATGCACCCGGGTGGCCTTGAGCGCACTGTCTGTAAGACAGATGCACGGCCATACCCGGCGATACCTCCACCCAAAGGCAGGCATCTCCAGGCACGGGAAGAAATCCTTGCGAAGCCGTTGCCACATAGGCAGCGAGTTGCGGTTGCAACGAATCGATATAGACATATGTCCTGAGTTTGATTATCCGACCTCTTGCCCCTGTCAACGATTGAGCGTCTACTGCAACCCGCGTTGCCAGACTGATGGATCCAATGCCACCATCGGCCTGCCAAAGCGTGTCTCTGACGATCGCTGAACCGGCTGGAAATCCGGACGATCACACCACTTGGTCAGGCAACTGCAGCGATTGGATTGTGAACCACGAATGCAAAGCTGCTGTGGCAGCTGAAATCCTCCATCACCAGTCTGATGAACTGATCGCAATTGGCCTCTCGGCAACGCTCGATCTCATCGAAAACCCGCTCTGGCTGCCCATCGTACATACATGACTGACAGCAGTCCTGCCATGGGGAGAAGCGCGGCGCCACCGATGAGGTGTACTGGATACGCACGACGCAGCCGACACGTAAACACTTCTCGATCTGGTTGAAAATTCTATGAGTACCGATGTTCTGCAGGTCTGCGAATTTCCGATTGCTGTTATGCATTTGATTACCTCGTGACAAATGGATCGCCGGGCATATTCTGGCGCGTGACCAAGTGTAGCGAAGATAATCCTGTGATTCGCAAAACGAAAATTGCAATTCGTCTACATCAACATTGACCGCAGTCTATGCTCTATGCAAACACCAACACTCATCGATGATTCACTCTAGGTTGCAGTTTCACAATCCTGTGGTACCTTCTGTCGGTTTGGTCACAGGGCGTGAACGGAAAACCCAACCACATCAATGCATGCTTGAAGATTAACCTCTGGCAGGCATTTTAGATAAGTGAAGATTTTGATACGACTCATCTACGATAAGCTATGTATCAAGCCTGAATACCACAATTTCGCAGTGTATTTGAGGATTCAGGTGTCAAACAATGCCTGCCATTTTAGAGGGTAATAGATTTGCCTTCGCCTGCGCTGCAACGCGTCCTCATAGTCTTTTATCTATCCTTCCCATTAAAACTATCGAATTTTTTTTAGTCCTCATCTCCGTAAGACTGAAACCCTGCCGGTACAAACCGGATCTTGCATAGAACGGTCAGACGCTGACCGGGCCTTTCGCAGCGAGCGCAGGCACTGTGCGGTGTGACAGCCACAGTCGTGAGGTGAGAACAAATATGGAACGCTTGATACTGGCAGTGATTGCCCTGCCATTGATGACAGCGCTGCTGACCCATTTGCTTGCCAACCGCCTGGGCCGAAACGTCGCACGTATCAGCATCACCGGCCTGACAGCTACCTTCGTGGTTGCCGCAGTACTGCTCTGGCATGCGATCAGCAAACCGGGCACACACGAAATCATCCTGGGTCAAACCTGGGGTCATCTGCTGTACGATCCGCTCAGTGCGGTCATGGGACTCCTGGTTTCCGGTATCAGCCTGATCGTGCATTTGTACTCGCGACGTTACATGGCCGAAGAAGCGGGTTACGCACGTTTCTTCATACTGCTCGGCCTGATGACCGCCAACCTGCTGATCCTGGTCGCTGCGGGTGACCTGATCACGCTGATGATCGCGTGGCACCTGATCGGTGTGCTTCTCTACCTGTTGCTCGGCCAGGATACACGCAGTCCATCAGCCTACCGGTTTGGCTTCTGGACCCTGTTTACCCATCGCATCGGAGATCTGCCCCTGGTGCTGGCGGCAGTGCTGTTGTTCAACGCCTACGGCACCTGGTCGCTGTCAGAGATCTTTCAAGCACTCTCGACCGACTCATCCGCAAAGACCTACCTGGGCATGTCCCTGCCGGATCTGACTGCCGGGCTTGTCGCCCTCTCCGCCTTCATCCGCTCCGCACAATTCTTTGCCCATACCTGGTTGCCTTACACCATGAGCGGACCCACCCTGGTATCCGCGCTGATGCATGCCGGGATCGTCAACTCGGGGGGCTTCCTGATCAATCGCTTTGCCCCGCTGTTCGTCGAATCCGGTGATGTGCTGCACGCTGTGTTCGTGGTGGGATTGGTGACCGCGATCATCGGTTCGGTATTGATGCTCACCCAGCATGACGTCAAAAAGGCCCTGGGCTATTCCACCATGGGTCAAATGGGCTTCATGATCATGGAGTGCGGTGTCGGTGCATTTTCACTCGCGGTTTATCATTTGATTGCGCACGATCTGTTCAAGGGCACCCTGTTCCTGAGTGCGGGGGGCATCATCGGCGAGGCGCGCAAGGACGATGGGGTACCCAAGGAGGATCTCTACACCTTCGTGGTCGAGCGCAAGCCGGCACGCCAACGCCGACCCTGGCTGCTGATGGCGGCCATCACCCTGGCGGTACCCGGGATCATACTGTTTCTTGCCCACTACCTGGTTGAACAGGCGTTTTTCGAGAAACAGGGTGCGGTCGTGCTGCTGTTCTTCGGCTGGATCACCGGCGCGCAACTGATCTTCGCCACCCATCGCATGCGTACTGAGAATCTTACCCGCCTGTTCACTCTGATCCTGGTCTCCTTCACCGTGGTGGTGCTCGGCTATACCCTGATCGCGCATGCCTTTGACCTGTTCCTCTACCCCGACCCGGCGTTCCGCGCCCGCATCTATGAAGCGGCCGGTATCGACCTGATCTTTTTCGACCTACTGGTGGTGCTTGTCACCGGGGTGATCGTGCTGGGCTGGCTGTTCACCTACTACGCGGAACAGCAGCGGCTGACTGAGCGTAGCTGGTATCACGAGTTGCGCCGGCGCTTCTACCGGGCGATCTCACGGGAACTCTATGTATCCGATGCCTATGCCTGGCTGTCCCGGCAGCTGATCGCCGGAGCCAACCGGGTGAACACAATCATGAGGTGGCACTGATATGTCCCTGACACTGTACCTGATCGCCGGGCTGTTCCTGCCCCTGTTCCCCCTCAGCATGCTGTTCAATCAGATGTTTGCGCGATTGCGTCATCCCTGGTTGCGGGTGCTGCTGTTGCTGGCCTGGCCGCAAATTGGCGTACTCCTGCTATCCCAGGCCGCGGCTCCTGTGCCGGACTGGTTTGCGGGTTGGGCCCTGTTGAGCGCCGCCTTCTATGCCTACCGGGCGATTGCCCTGCGGGAAGTCGGCCTGTGGATCGGTTACATCGCCACCTCGGCCTGGGCGTTGCTGTGGATCGGCGTGGTTGAACCCGGCCTGCATCACCTGCTGGCCCTGGGTTTCAGTCTGCCACTGGCGTTTACCGCGCTTTTGACCGGTTTCCTCGAACAACGACTGGGGGCGGCGCATACCGCGCTCGGCGGTGGCATGGCGATCGCCGCACCACGTTTCGCCGGGTTATTCGTGGTCGCCGTGCTGGCGGCGGTTGCCACACCCCTGTTTCCCAATTTCTTCAGCCTGCTGGCCACCCTGTTGAGTCCGGCCTCGCTTTCGCCCCTGTTCGGTCTGGGCCTGATGTTGATCTGGCTGCTTTGGACCTGGTCCGGAATACGCCTGCTGCAGGGCATTGTCGTGGGCTCCCCGGTGAGAAACGGTCTTCAGGACCTGAGCATGACCGCGACCTGGGTCTACTCGGCCGGGTTCGTGGGGTTGCTCCTGATCGGCATCAACATGGGAGGGGTTCTGTTATGAGTCCAGCGATGGGACAACATCTGCGTATACGCGCCATGATCTACGTGGCCGGGGAACCGGTACCCTTTTTCTGGCCCATGCGCTCCTTCATCCATCACAACCCACTGCATGGTCTGGAACACCTGCCCTTCGCTGAAGCGGTCGACAAAGGCGCGAAGCTGTTCCATGCCAGACCGTTCCTGCCTCGCTCCCAGTATCAGGCCTACCTCAGCGACGGTCGCCTGGACAAGGCGGCGCTGATTTCCCAGTTACAGTCATTCGCCTGCTCCAGGGAACCCCTGCCTGGCATAGACCTGGCCAGCTGGGCGCTGACACTGCTGCAAGCAACCGAGGAGCCTCTAATCCCGCTTCACATGCCCCCGCAACCTGAACAGGTATATGCCGCGCTACAGGGGCAGCCCGTGAATATCAGCACGGACGCCTTATCCAGCCAGGTTATTCCACAACTCCGTAGCGGACTGCTCAAAGGCCTGCCACTGTATGAGTCCCTGGATGCCCTGTATGGGACGAGTATCGGTGAGGAACTGGACGAACTGGTGATCCGCGCCTGTCTGGATTTCTTTGATGAAGGCCAGTCCGTGTGGGTCATGCCTGACCGCCAGGAGGGATTTTTCAACGCCTGGCGCAAAGTGGCTGGCGGACCGGTACAGGCACTCCTGAAACAGATCGAATCCAGCCAGTCGTCCCCTGAGCGTGGACTGACCCCCGAACAGGTCATCGACCACGTCATGCGTGCATTGGAAGTTCCGGAGGAACAGTGGGTCGACTATTTCACCCGTGAGATCGTACACCTGCACGGATGGTCCGGTTATATCCGCTGGCGCTCCAACAGCAGCCGCTATTACTGGGCGGATCGCTATCCGGGTGACCTGGTGGATCTGCTGGCGATACGCCTGACCCTGGCCTGGATGCTGATCAGGCAGCATGCAAACGGACAACGGCCAAACACCGCGCGAGCACTGGAGCAACTGATCGAGTCCCGCCCGGAGGAGACCTATCTGCGCTCGGAGTTTTACAGTGGCCAGGTACTGCCTTGTATGGTTCAGCGGGTCGATCGCTGTCTCTCAACCGGTCACCCACAAGCCGTACACAAGACCTTCCATGACTATCTGTTCGCCCGCCAGAGCGATCAGGCACAGCGCCTGGCCCATGCCTTGAGTGAACTCGCAGGCAAGTCCGGTCAGCAGGACGGTTTCAAGCGGTTGGACGCAGCTGGCCTGGCAAGGTTGATTCAGGCGTTGACGGACCTGGAAGCCGGCGAAGGGATGCTCTGGCTGCGTGCCATGGAGAGCCGTGCCCTGGACCAACTGCTCGATGGGATCAGTCTTGATGCCGCGGAACCCCGGGAGAAACGTCCCTTCGTTCAGGCGGCATTCTGTATCGATACCCGCTCCGAGCGCATCCGCAGGCATCTCGAGAGTGTCGGGGATTACCAGACTTACGGTATCGCGGGTTTCTTCGGCGTTCCGGTCAGCCTCATGGAACTGGGCAAGGGCAGCGAAATGCATCTCTGTCCGGTGCTGTTGACGCCGAAGAACCTGGTCCTTGAAATGTCCTCCTCAGTGCGCACGGACGAAGCCGCGGTCACCACCCTCGAGCGCGCCATGCACAAACTCAAGGAGTCGGTGTTGTCGCCCTTCGTCACGGTGGAGGCCATCGGTCTGCTGTTCGGTTTCGACATGATCGGCAAAACCGTGGCGCCGGACATCTACAACCGCTGGCGCAAACATCTGCACACCCACAAACCGAACACTCACCTGCTGCTCGATAAGCTGAGCCGTGAGCAGGCGGACTCCATCGTACGTGCGGTGCAGCGGGCGGTGATCGTGGAAGCGGCGGAACAAGAGCTGGGGATGGCGCCGGAAGCGATCACCGATGACATGGTCAAGGAGCTGCGCGAAGCCGCACTCGGCAATGCGGACTGGGATCCGGGTCTGGCAGCAGACATGAATCTGGACGATGCCAAGCTGACAAAATTCGTGCTGCGACTCAGGACCGCCTACCGCATCAATACCCCCTTTGCGCGGATGCAGCTGGAACAACTGGCGCGCATCGGCTACAGCCAGGAGGAACAGGTTGGATTCGTCCGCCAGGCGTTGAGCTCGATCGGTCTGACAGAGGGATTCTCACGCTTCGTCCTGCTGGTCGGACATGGCAGCAGTTCCGAAAACAACCCCTACGAGTCGGCCCTGGACTGCGGGGCCTGCGGCGGTAACCACGGTCTGGTGAATGCCCGCCTGCTGGCACAGATGGCCAACAAGGCCTCGGTCCGCCGGCGCCTGGCGGAGCACAGCATCCGGATCCCGGACGATGCCTGGTTCATCCCTGCATTGCACAACACCACCACCGATGAGATCACCCTGCACGACCTGGAACTGCTGCCGACCTCACACCTGGTCTACCTGGACCGACTGCGCAACGGCCTGACCTCCGCAGCCCGCCTGTGCGCCTAGGAACGACTGCCATCCCTGCAGATCGATGCCGCGCGACTCGATCCCGCGTCAGCCTTCCTGGCCGCACGGCGCAATTCCCTGGACTGGTCCCAGGTGCGCCCCGAATGGGGCTTGTCCCGCAACGCCTACTTCATCATTGGCCGACGATCCCTGAGCCGCTCGATGGCCCTGGACGGGCGCGCATTCCTGCACTCCTACGACTACCGGGTCGATCCGAAGCGGCGCCTGCTGGAGAACATCCTCACCGGCCCCCTGGTGGTGGGCCAATGGATCAACATGGAGCACTACTTTTCCGCAGTCGACAACGAACGGTTCGGCAGCGGCAGCAAGGTTTATCACAACGTGGCCGGACGCTTCGGAGTGATGACCGGAAATCTCAGTGACCTGCGTACCGGGCTGCCGGCGCAAACCGTGCTCGACAAAGGCCGGCCGTACCACGAACCGTTGCGTCTGATCACCGTGATCGAAGCACCGTTCGAGCAGGCACAGGCGGCGATCGACAGCGTCGTGGCGGTCAAACGGCTGGTGCGAAACGGTTGGATCCGCCTGGTGGTGATCGATCCGCAAACCACTCGGACACATATCTATGACGAAGGCGAATGGGTGCAGAGACCGGCCCTTCAAAATACTCAAGAGGCATTGATCGCATCATGAAAAACCTGAAATTCAGTCCCCTGAAAAAACTCGAAATCATCCCCGGCGGTGAGCACCGCAGTTTCGCCACGGATTTGCTCGATCGCGCCGGAGTCAAGGGCTACACCATCATCAACAATCTGTCCGGCAAGGGCAGCCACGGATTTCACGAGGGTCACCTCATGTTCAACGAGGATGATGTGCTGATCATGATCATCGCCGCAGTTCCCGGCGAGCTGGTGAACCCGTTGCTTCAGGGCCTGGCCCCGTTCTACAGCGAACACTCCGGAGTGGTGTTCATCTCCGACATTCAAGTGACCCGGCTGGTGAAGTTCAGTGACTGACGGGGGAGGCTTGTTTCCGGCCTGGCCAGGACAACCGGCCAGGCCGTCTATACATAGACCGGATGGGCGAACCGTCACTTCAATCCGGGCACAAATCAGATCGATTATTTTATTTTATATATTTTTCAAAAAGTTAACACATAGATAATTGTATATCGAAGTCGCTTGCAATATCGATTGGATAGCGGTTTAGGGGTTCTCTAAGCTCTAAAACCATAGACGAACGACAAGCAGATCTCGCAAACCGACAACCGAATAGGAGTTGATCAATGAGTGTAAAGAGCTATGACGCGGGCGTAAAAGAATACCGCGAAATGTATTGGACTCCGGAATACGTTCCGCTGGATACCGACCTCCTCGCCTGCTTCAAATGCACGGGTCAACCGGACGTGCCCCGCGAGGAAGTGGCCGCGGCCGTGGCGGCGGAATCCTCCACCGGTACCTGGAGCACGGTGTGGTCGGAACTTCTGACCGACCTGGAATACTACAAGGGTCGCGCCTATCGCATCGAAGACGTACCCGGCGACTCCGAGTCGTTCTACGCCTTCATCGCCTACCCGATCGATCTTTTCGAAGAGGGTTCGGTTGTGAACGTGCTGACCTCCCTGGTGGGTAACGTGTTCGGCTTCAAGGCACTGCGTCACCTGCGCCTGGAAGACATACGTTTCCCGATCGCCTACATCAAAACCTGTGGCGGTCCGCCGGCCAGCATCCAGCTGGAGCGCGACCGTCTCAACAAGTACGGCCGTCCGATGCTGGGCGCCACCATCAAGCCGAAGCTGGGCCTGTCCGCGAAGAACTACGGGCGTGCCGTTTACGAATGTTTGCGCGGCGGCCTGGACATGACCAAGGACGACGAGAACGTCAACTCGCAGCCTTTCATGCGCTGGCGTGACCGCTTCGAGTTCGTCGGTGAGGCGATCCAGAAGGCCGAGCAGGAAACCGGCGAGAAGAAGGGTCACTACCTCAACGTCACCGCGCCGGATCCGGAGCAGATGTACGAGCGTGCCGAATTCGCCAAGGAAGTCGGCTCTCCGATCATCATGCACGACTTCCTCACCGGCGGCTTCACCGCGAATACGGGTCTGGCCAAATGGTGTCGCAAAAACGGCATGCTGCTGCATATCCACCGCGCCATGCATGCAGTAATCGACCGTCATCCCAAGCACGGCATTCACTTCCGGGTCCTGGCCAAGTGCCTGCGTCTGTCCGGTGGCGATCATCTGCACACCGGCACCGTGGTCGGCAAGCTGGAAGGCGACCGTCAGTCCACCCTGGGTTTCGTTGATCAGCTGCGTGAGTCCTTCGTTCCGGAAGACCGTTCACGGGGTGTGTTCTTCGATCAGGACTGGGGTTCGCTGCCAGGCGTCATGGCGGTGGCATCCGGTGGTATCCATGTCTGGCACATGCCGGCCCTGGTGACCATCTTCGGCGACGATTCCATGCTCCAGTTCGGTGGTGGTACTCAGGGTCATCCCTGGGGCAACGCCGCAGGCGCCGCCGCCAACCGTGTGGCGCTCGAAGCCAGCGTCAAGGCGCGCAACGAAGGCCGCGAAATCGAAAAAGAGGCTCGCGACATTCTTACCGAGGCCGCCCGGCACAGTCCGGAACTGGCCATCGCCATGGAGACCTGGAAAGAGATCAAGTTCGAGTTCGATACCGTGGACAAGCTCGACGTCGGCTGATTGCCGCCATTGAATCCGAACCCAACGCACTGACTTATACAGGATATCGAAAATGCCAAATTCACAACTCGGTGACTTTCAGACTGCACAGACATTGGAAACCTTCGGCTTTCTGCCCAAGCTGACCCAGGAGGAGATCTACGACCAGATCGCCTACCTGATCGCCCAGGGCTGGACACCGGCCATCGAACACGAGCATCCAAGCCGCTCCACCAATCACTACTGGACCATGTGGAAACTGCCCATGTTCGGCGAACAGGATCTGACCAATGTGGCGGCTGAGATCGACGCCTGCCACCGTGCCTATCCCGACCATCACGTACGGCTGCTCGGCTACGACAACTATACCCAGAGTCAGGGTGTGGCCTTCGTCGTCCATGAAGGACGCGCTTGAGCGAAATGGCCAGAGTGACAGCAGGTGGCGTTCGCGCCGCCGGTTTCCAACGACTGATGCAAAACGGGTGAAAGCATGACACAGCAGGTTAATGCAAAAGGCAAGCGAGTCTTCGATCTCATGAAAGATTTTGGGACATCCAAGTCCACCAAAATCGATTCGATCTTTGACAGCCTATTAGTGCCCC
>JBEVVH010000111.1:0-11563 GCA_040507245.1 Candidatus Thiodiazotropha sp. | reverse complement strand
GGCAGCAAACCTGTCCCTGACATTAACCACAAGATGCCTTGCAAATGGGGAGGAGACCATATACGGGTGCAGCGAAGCGGAACCCGGGAACGCACCCCGGAGCTCTGGCTCTCCCGGGTTCCGCTTCGCTGCACCCGGGCTACATGGGTTGCCGGTTCGCCGGGATGGGTACTTGGTTATCAGTGCGTTCGTGAAGGCTTCAAACAGATACGTTGAGGGCTGTGGAATATTTTCGCCAGACAAGTGTATATCGTATTAACCCCGATGAATCAGGCCGGGCGCTTTACCAATGACTGCTACAGTGGACTCAATGGCACGCAACTCAGCTTCAACCCGGATGAGTGTAACCAGAGATACAAAACAAACACCTGACCCCAGCTGACCGGACCGGATATGACAACCCGACAATCGACGTTTTCGGCAGGACTGATCGAAAACATACCGCATCTTCGCCGCTATGCCCGATCGCTGACCCGCGACGCGCAACAGAGCGACGATCTGGTCCAGGACTGCCTGGAGCCGCATGTCGCAATGGCGGGATGACACCAACCTGCGCACCTGGCTGTTCACCATCATGCACAATCTGTACGTCAACGGGGTGCGGCGCAGCAAACGCCAGGGCGGATGGGGCGACTATGATCCGCACCATACCCCCGATCCCAGACAGACCGGGCAGGAATCCATGATCCAGATGCGCGATCTGGAACTCGCACTGAGCAAACTCAGCGATTATCAGCGCGAGATCCTGATGCTGGTATGCGTAGAGGGACTGCGATACGAGGCGGTGGCGGAGATCCTCGGAATACCCCAGGGCACCGTGATGTCCCGCCTGCACAGGGCCCGCGACGCCCTGCGTCGTACCCTGGAAGGCGGAGAGCCGATGAAATTGAGGGGAATCAAATGAAGCACACGATCACCCCCGAACAGGCCCGGCTGCACGCCTATGCGGACGGACAACTCGACCCGGAAAACAGCCTTGCGCTGGAAACCGAACTGGCCCGGGACCCGCAGGCCCGTGAGCAGGTCGATCGTTATCAGGAGATGAACGAACTGCTCCGCCACTATTTCGATCCTGTCCTCGATGAACCCGTTCCACCCACCCTGCTGGTCAATCGCTCACGCCCCGCGGGTTGGAGCTTTATCACCCAGATGGCCGCGGCGGCCCTGTTGCTCGCCGTCGGCCTGTTCGGCGGGTTCTATCTCGGCATTCACTCTGATCTCACGCCGCAGCTCGCCGTAGAGGATGCGGAGCACGTGGTGGGCGAAGTGGTCATGGCCTACTCCGTCTACACGCCGGAGGTGAACCACCCGGTGGAAGTCAGCGGTGATCAGCGCGCCCACCTGGTGAACTGGTTGAGCAAACGGATGGGACGCAACATTGTCGCCCCGAGCCTTGACGGCCTGGACATGAAGCTGCTGGGTGGTCGCCTGCTGGCCTCGGATGACGGTCCCGGCGCCCTGCTGATGTATGAAAATCCCCAGGGACAACGGGTGGTGATCTATGGCTGTCTCAGCGATGAGAAGAGCAGCGCTTTTCACTACGCCCAGCAACAGGGGGTCTCGGTCTACTACTGGGTGGACAATGAGGTGGTCTACGCCATCGCCGGGGAGATTAGCCGGGACCGGCTGCTGCCGATCGCCCAATCCAGCTACGATCAGATGATCTTCTGAGCCGGGATTGATATTGATCGTTAGCCGTGTATTGAGGTTTTGTTACAATGCGGCATCGCAAATCAGACAGGAGCCTGATCCATGCCCACTTACGACTACCTCTGCGAGAGCAACGGCGTGCGCCTCGAGGTGATGCACAAAATGGATAAAACCGTGGAGACCTGGGGTGAACTGTGCCGACTCGCGGGCAGCGAACCCGGGGATACCCCGGAGGACGCCCCGGTGCGTAAACTGATCACCGCCGCCGCGGTGGTCAACAGCAGCAGCCTCTCCAATCCAGAACCCAGCTGCGCCTCGGGAGGATGCTGTTCCGGAGGCGTTTGCGGGTTATAACCCCGCCATCTGCGACCGGTCATGTCGTACCTGATCGTTGTGGCGGTGCTCCTGCTGCTATTGCTCGGCCCGCAGCTCTGGGTCCGGCATGTGTTCGCCCGCTACAACCGGGTTGCCGAGGATAATTTTCCCGGTAACGGGGGCGAACTGGCCCGCCACCTACTCGATCGCTTCTCCCTAGAGGGCGTCTCGGTGGAGGCCACCGACCAGGGCGATCACTACGATCCACAGAGCAAATCAGTTCGCCTGACCCAGGACAAGTTCTCCGGCCACACCCTTACCGCAATCACCACCGCAGCCCATGAAGTGGGACACGCCCTGCAGGACGCCGCGGATGAGCGCATGTTCCGCACCCGCAACCGGCTGGCCGGGTTTGCCATCATGGCCCAGGAGGTGGGGTCGTTCCTGCTCTTCACCGCGCCGGTCCTGACGGTGGTGACCCGCACGCCATACGCGGGAATAATCAGCGGCCTGGCCGCGTTCCTGGTGCTAGGCTCGAACATCCTGGTGCAGGCCGTCACCCTGCCGGTGGAGTTCGATGCGAGTTTCAAAAAGGCGCTGCCATTGCTCAAATCAGGGTATCTGACCGATCAGCAGCAGGTGGGGGCGAAACGTATCCTGCGGGCCGCGGCGCTGACCTACCTGGCGGCGTCCCTGGCGGGTCTGCTGAATTTCTGGCAGTGGATCCGGGTGTTCCGCCACTGACGAACCGATGACTCAGTCGGGCGGAATCAGGGAAACCCCGTCCCGGGCCCAACGGGCCTCATCAATCCGGTCCAGCCGGATCGTGTAACTCGTTCCATCCGAGTCTTCTGCCTGCAGGTACTCCGCACCTTCACGGGTGAACACGTCCCGGGGCATCACCC
Source organism: Candidatus Thiodiazotropha sp. (assembly GCA_040507245.1). Lineage (GTDB taxonomy): Bacteria > Pseudomonadota > Gammaproteobacteria > Chromatiales > Chromatiaceae > Thiodiazotropha. The sequence goes on along the minus strand of JBEVVH010000111.1, from coordinate 8,693 downwards.
GGGCTTCCCGGATGCGCTCATCCGCTTCACGCCAACGAAGATCGAGGGACGCCCGTTTCATCACCGCAAACTGATAGTTTTCATGCAAACCGCAGGCAATCGGGGCGTAGGGGCTGTCTGTCATTAGTGCTATCCGGGCGAAAAACGATTTGTGCAGATTCATGAACCTCGCACCTTATCAAGGGCGTCCGTCAGCACGGAGCACAGCTCATTCTGACGCCTCCAAAGGCCTGGGACCGATTTCGCACACAGGCTCTCATCCGGATTCAGCCCCCGGCGCCAGCCTTACCGCCACCACCTTGTACTCCGGTGTCATGCTCTCCTGATCGAAGATGCCGCTGGTGAGGTGATTGATCGCAATCTCGGGAAAGTGAAAGGTGGTGAAGAGCACCCCCGACTTGACCTCGTCGCTGAGGCGCACCCGCAGATGGGTGGTGCCGTTGGGCGAGGCGATCTCCACTCGGCCGCCGTCGTCGATCCCCTCCCGTTGCGCGTCCTTTGGATTGATCAGCAGCACGTCGTGGTCCACCAGCTCCAGGTTGGGCGTGCGCCGGGTCATGCTGCCGCAGTTGTAGTGCTCCAGCCGCCGGCTGGTGGTGAGGATGTAGGGGTAGTCTGCGGCATGGTCGAGCAGTTCCGGAGTCTCCTGGAAATCGTAGAAACGGAACTGCCCCTTGGGCAGCTTGAAGGCCTGACGATGGAGTATCTGCGTGTCGCTGCCGTCCGGCGCCACCGGCCACTGCTTGCCGTGGCCGTCCAGGTTGTCCCAGGTCACCCCGGCAAAGAAGGGCACGGCGCGGGCGATCTCCGGCATCAGCGCGGCCGGGTCGTAGTGGCCCTGGTCGTAGCCCATGCGCTGCATGATGTTGCAGACGATCTCGCCGTCGGGACGGGTGCCCGGTAGCGGATCGATGGCGGCGTTGACCCGCTGGATGCGCCGCTCGCCGTTGGTGAAGGTGCCGCTCTTCTCCAGGAAGGAGGCGGCGGGCAGCACCACGTCGGCCATGCTGCAGGTCTCGGTCAGAAACAGCTCCTGCACGATCAGCAGATCGAGCAGGCTCAGGGAGTACTTCACCTCGCAGGAGTTGGGATCGGTCTGCAGGATATCCTCGCCCATGATCCACAGCGCCTTCAATTTCCCCTCGCGGGCGGCGCCGAACATCTGCGGAATTTTCAACCCCGGCCCGGTGGGCACGGGCGCGCCGTAAATGGCCTCGAAGTGGACCTGGATCTCGGGCTGTTTATAGTCGAGATAACCGGCTCCGAGATCGGGCTGCACCCCCATGTCGACCGCCCCCTGCACGTTGTTCTGCCCACGCAGGGGATTCATGCCGGTGCCGGGCCGTCCGATGTTGCCGGTCATCATGATGAGACAGGCCAGCTGCATGATGGCTCGGCTGCCCTGGAAGTGCTCGGTGATGCCGAGGCCGTGGAAGGCCATGGCCCGTTCAGCGCGGCCGTAAATATGCGCGGCCTGTTCCACCTCGGCGCGGGGCACGCCGGTGATGCGTTCCAGACGGCCCAGGTCCTGGGCCATCATCTGTTGTTTGAACTCCTCGAACCCCTCGGTGCGAGCCTGCACGAAGTCGTCGTCGACATAACCCAGCTCGATCAGGTAGCGGCAGAGCATGTTGAGCAGGGCCACGTTGCTGCCGGGGCGCGGCTGCAGATGACAGGCGGCGTACTGCGACAACTCCGAGCGTCGCGGGTCGACGATGATCAGGTCGGCCCCCTTGATCGCCGCCTGCTTCAGGCGGGCGCCGGTGACCGGATGGGCCTCAGTGGGGTTGGCGCCGAACAGCAGCAGGCAGTCGGCCAGCGGTATCTCGTCAATGGAGTTGGTGGCCGCCCCGGTGCCATAGACCTGGCGCATGCCGTAGGCGGTGGGGGAGTGGCAGACCCGGGCACAGCCGTCGATGTTGTTGTTGCCGATCACCACCCGCATGAACTTCTGCATTAGGTAGTTCTCCTCGTTGGTGCAGCGGGCCGAGGAGATGCCGGCGATGGCGTCGGGACCGTGCTCCCGCTTGATGCTGTCGAGGCGCTCGGCGATGAAGTCGAGGGCCTGGTCCCAGCTCACCGGCACCAGCTCACCGTCGCGGCGAATCAGGGGCGAGGTGAGGCGGTCGGGATGGTGGGCGTACTCGAAGGCGTAGCGCCCCTTGAGACAGGTATGGCCGTTGTTGACTGCGGCCCCTTCTACGCCGCCGATGGCCGCCACCCGGCCCTGCTTGACCTTTACCTCCAGGTTGCAGCCGACGCCGCAGTAGGTGCAGACGGTACGCACGCTACGATCGGCGATCAGGGTCTTGGCGCGGTACCTGTCGCTGAGGGCGTTGGGGGGACAGGTCTGCACACAGCGACCGCAGGAGACGCAGCCCGCCTCGCCGAAATCCCCCGCCAGCCCCTGGATGATGTGACTGTGGATGCCCCGGTTGGCCATCTGCAGCACAAACTGTCCCTGCACCTCGTCGCAGGCGCGCACGCAACGGTAGCAGTGGATGCACTCACTCGGATCGAAGCGCAGATAGGGATGGGGGCTGGCCGGCTCCCCCGGCTCCTGATGGCGGGGATAGGGACTGCCGGTGACGCCATACTCGGCCAGCAGCCGTTGGAAGGGGGTGGCCAGTTCGCCCTCGGCGGGGAGCAGCCGCTGCGGCGGAAAATTCCCGGCCAACAGCTCCAGTACACCCCGGCGGATGCGTCGCAGACGGTCGCTGTGGGTCGTCACATGCAGCCCTTCCGTGGCAGGGGTGTGACAGGCGGCCATCAGCCGGGCGGGGCCGCCCGCCTCCCGCGCCACCTCCACCAGACAGAGGCGGCAGGCGCCAAAGGGCTCCAGCGCCGGGTCGTGACAGAGCACCGGGATCTCCCCCCGGCCGAGGTGGCGGCTGACGCAGTCGTAGAGGCTCTCGTCCGCTGCCAGGGAGCGGGATTCACCATTGATGTGGATCGTCTTCATCAGCGCGGCTCCCGTTGGGTGAAGTAGGGCGCGAGTTCGCTTTCGAAGTGATCCAACGCGTTACGCATCGGCAGCGGCAGCCCGCCGCCCAGGGCGCACAGCGAACCGTGCGCCAGCAGTTCCAGCAAATCATCGAACAACTGACGGTCTACTGGATGGCCAGGTTCGGCCACTGCCAGCATCCGGCTGCCCTTGGCGGTGCCGAGGCGGCAGGGGGTGCACTTGCCGCAGGACTCTTCGGCCATGTAGTCGAACAGATGGCGCATCAGCTCGATCATGGGAAAGCGCTCCGGGATGGCGATGATACCGGCGTGACCGAGGGCGAATTCGGCCTGCTGGAAGCTCTCGAAGTCGAGGCTGAGGGAGTCGATCGCCGACAGGGGGACGATGGCGCCGAGGGGACCGCCCACCTGCAGCGCCTTGACCCCGATGGTGAATCCGCCGGCCGCCGCGTGCACCAGTTCGGCAAAGGGGTGGCCGAAATCGACCTCGTAGAGACCGGGCCGTGCGAACTGGCTGTCGAGCGAGATCAGCTTGGTGCCCTTGCTGCCGTCTGTGCCGATGGCGGCGAAGGCCTCGCCACCGCGCTCGACGATCCAGGGGATGTTGGCGAAGGTCTCCACGTTGGAGAGCAGGGTCGGCCGGCCCCAGAGCCCCGCCTGGGCCGGATAGGGCGGGCGCACCCGCACCTCCGGGCGCAACCCTTCGATGGAGCTGAGCAGGGCGGTCTCCTCGCCGCAGACATAGGAGCCGGCACCGGGCACCACCTGGAAACGGAAGCCGTCCCGCAGCGCCTCCGGCAGGGCCTCGAACTCGGCAATAGCCGCCTCCACTCGACGGATCGCCTCGGGGTATTCGTAGCGGATGTAGAGCACGCCCCACTTCGCGCCTGCCGCCAGCCCGGCGGCGAACATGCCGGCCATCACCTTGTGCGGCTGGCTTTCCAGCAGGTAGCGGTCGGAGAAGGCGCCCGGGTCCCCCTCGTCGCCGTTACAGACCACGAACTTCTCCTCGCCCGGCGCCTGCGCGGTCGCCCGGCACTTGAAGGCGAAGCCGAAACCGGCCCCGCCGCGCCCGCGCAGGCCGGAGGCCTCCAGCTGATCGAGAATGCCCTCGCGCCGTTCGACGGCGATGGCGTAGAGCGCCTCCACCGAGGTCACGGGGCCGGTGAGGATGGCGCTAGCGCTGAGGTTGAAGACCGGCATCTCAGGCTGCTCCAGACCATCCCCGGCCTGGTGATAGCCGTCGAGCCGGCCAGCGTGGTCCGGTTTCAACAGCGCGCCGCCCCGGTAGCAGAGTCCGCAGCACATGGCTTGTCCCGCCTCCGGGTGGGCTGCCGCAGTGGCGGCGCTCGAGCCGGTGACCCGGCAGGCGGTGCCGTGGCAGACCCGTGTCTGGCTTTCTCCGGCGGGTCGATCGAGAAAGTCGTAGAAACTGGCCGTGCCTTTGACGACCGCTGTCGAGAGACCGCTGCGGTGCGCGAGTTGGTCTAGCGAACCGCTTTGCCTTCCCTCCTCCGCAATCTCTCGAAACAGGGGGGAATCGATACCGTAACGGCAGCTCAGGTGTCTCAGGTTGACGGACATGGCCTTCTCTCCTCCAGGGGTGGTATCGACCGGCGGTGGCGCCGGTCCGGTTGTTATTGAGTGTCGATCGCGCCGCGCGAAGACCGGCATCCCGTTTTGTTGTTATTTGAATCACCACGCCCCACAGCAACGCGGCTTACACACTGCCGGACCAAATCGGATCGATCATCCCCCGGCTTTCGTTGTCTGAATGCGTTACCCGATGCCTCAGCGTCCCAGCGCTACTGGTCGAGACATGGACAGGGCCGGGAGCGCAGTGTCAACTTGAATATAATGAACATTCATTCTATTATCAAGATCCACCCGCCTGCGTTACAGCGGGCGGGAAGCTCACCAGCCGACTGCCGCTCTCACAGAGCGACTCGCCTGGTTCCCTATACCCCGGCCCGATCATCAACAAGAACAAGGAACTGACATGAGTGACACGGCTGAAACCATCCGCCGTCTGGCGCCGGAAAGCCTGCGTGGCGCCAAGCTCGGACTCGAAAAAGAGGGCTTGCGGGTGACCCGGGAGGGACGACTCTCCCAGCTGCGTCACCCCCTGGCGCTGGGCGCCGCCCTGAGCCACCCCCGGATCACCACCGATTTTTCCGAGGCCTTGCTGGAACTGATCACCCCACCCTGCGACAGCGCATCCGAGGCCTTGGCCGCACTCGGGGAGACCGAATCCTTCGTCCACCGGCAGCTGGACGACGAACTGATCTGGTCCGCCAGCATGCCGTGCCGGTTGGACTCGGACAGCGAGATCCCCATCGCCTGCTACGGCCGCTCTGACGCAGGCATGCAGAAGCATATCTACCGGCGCGGTCTCTCCCACCGTTAAGGGCGTATGATGCAGGCCATCGCCGGGGTCCATTTCAACGTCTCCTTCGCCGAGTCCCTGTGGCCAGCCTTGCAGGCGGCGATGGGACAATCGGGGGATCTGCGCACGTTCGTGGACGAGCGCTATATGTCGACCCTGCGCAACGTACAGCGGAATGACTGGCTGCTGCTCTATCTTTTCGGTGCCTCCCCGGCATCCCACATCGATTTCAGCGGCGCACGCGCCAAACTGTCCCGCTTCGACCGGGAGACCGCCTTCGCCCCCGCCGCCACCTCCCTGCGCAGCGCGGTGGAGACGCCTCATGCCCCCTATGAGGCGATCGGTATCCGGGTCGGCGACGAATATCGCCAGCTCAACACCCATCTGCTGCAGATCGAGAACGAGTACTACACCAGCGTGCGGCCCAAACAGGTGCTGCACGACGGCGAATCTCCCCTGATGGCGCTTCAGCGTCGCGGCATCCGCTACCTGGAGCTGCGCTCCCTCGACATCAACCCCTTCATCCCAGGCGGCATCAGCCTGGAGCAACTGCGTTTCCTGGAAGTCTTCATCCACTTCTGCCTGTTCAGCAAGAGCCACGCTCACGACCCGCAGCGGGCGCGTCGCTACCGCGACAACCTCAACCGTACTGCCTACGCCGGCCGTGATACCGGACTGACGCTCGACCGCGACGCTATCCAGGTACCGCTGCGCACCTGGGCCGGAGAACTGTTCGATGACATGCAAGCCGTTGCGGAGTTATTGGACAGAAGCCATGAGTGTACCGATTACAGCGCAGCGCTCGCCACTCAGCGGAATCTTATCGTACGACCCGAGCTAACCCCCTCGGCCCGTCTGCTGGCGGAGATGGACACAACCCGAACCCCTTACGCCGAGACGGTGTTACGGCTCTCGCAAGCGCATCAGGCCCGCCATCTCGCCCAACCCGTGAACCCGGCCCGTGAGGAATACTACTAGGCCCTGACCCGGCAGTCGCTGCGGCAGCAGGCCCGGCTGGAGCAGACGGAGTGCGGGGAATTCATTACTAAACAGGACAAAATGGACAGGGAAGCACACTGCGACCCGAGCCGCACCTTACAGTGCGCCTGTTGCCGGGACTGACTCATTCCTCAACTTTATCGTCAGGCCTGGACAAAATAGTATACGACGTATACTATTTTAGAGGCAATATCTCATGACAGGACGCCGTGAGCGCAACCACCAGGAACTGATCAACCGTCTCGCCGAGACCGCCTGGACCCTGTTCGAGGCGCAGGGATTCGATCAGGTGACCATGGAAGCCGTGGCAGCCGCCGCGGATGTCGCCAAAGCCACACTCTATAAACATTTTCCGGTCAAAGAGGCGCTGCTGCAGCACCACTTCCATCGACAGCTCGATGCGGAACAAGGGGGCATATTGTCCCGGCTGGAGCAACTCCCGACCACCCGGGAACGTCTGCACGCATTTTTCGCCCTCAGTGCCGAATGGTCAGAGGAACACCGGGTCTATCTTCCGCATTATCTGCACTTTCGCATGAGTTCAGCCGGCGCAGGACAGCGCAGCGGAACCGATCGCATCTTCAGCTGGATCATCGAAGCCGGTCTGCAGAACCGCGACCTTCGACAAACACTGCCGCCCCAGGAAGCCGTCCACTACCTCTCCTTTCTCTACCTGGGCGTTCTATTGCGTTGGCTCAACACCCCGGGATTATCTCTGGCCGACGAATTCGAACGAATGCTCAACATCTACCTGGACGGGACGGAGAACCGGGCATGAAACCGCCACTCCTGCTCGACTGCTGGAATGACATCTACAGGGCGGGATCGGCCTCGGCGGGGGGCAAAGGCTGGCTGTTGGCAAAACTCGCCCGATACGGCCTGCCAGTGCCCGATACCCTGGTCATACCCGCCGAAGTCGAACAAACCTGGCTCGCTGACCTGAAAATCCCGAGTCCTGAAGCTCAGGAATCGGACGCGGAGCTTGAACGGTTTCGGCAACGACTGCTGACACACCCGCTGCCGACGACGCTCATCGAAGCGCTGCACGACAAGCTCACGAGCCGGGGATGGCAAAGGAGGGCACTGGCTGTCCGCTCCTCCGCCACGGCCGAAGACTCTTCGAGCGCCTCGTTCGCGGGAATCCACCAATCCTGCCTCAATCTCGTCGGAGCGGAGGCGCTTGCGGCGGGCATACGCACCGTATGGGCCTCCCGCTGGACACCCCGGGCAATAGCCTATCGGAGGCGTTTCGGATTTGCGGGAACACCCTTTGCAATGGCAGTGGTGATCATGCCGATGATCCCCGCGCAAGCCAGCGGCATCGCCTTTACATGGGACCCGCTCAGCGGACGTGACGACCGTATCATCCTGCATGCGCACTGGGGATTGGGCGAAGCCCTGGTTTCCGGAGAGGCATCCGGCGATGAAATCGTACTGAGCGAAAACCCTTTCGACGACGGATTGCAGCTGCTCCGCATCACCCCGGGCGACAAATCGGTCATGCGCGTACCGATTTCCGGAGGCACCCGAAAACAAATAACTCCGCCGGATATCGCTCAAACCCCGGTGCTCGACGAACCCCAGGCCTTGCGACTCGGAGAACTGCTCAGAGACGCCGCCATCGCCCTGGATTTCAGGCGACCCGCTTTTGATCTGGAATGGGTCTGGGACAGCGAACGGTTCTGGCTGGTCCAGGCGCGCCCGATCACCGCCCTGAAGCACAACACCTATCCGGCCCTGCGGGAACAGCCCGAAATCTGGTCGCGGGGCAATACCTGCGAGGTCACCCCCTATCCTCTGTCCGTCTACGACTGGTTCAACTCACGACGCCTGATCAATCTGATGCTGGAACAGCCGCTGGCCTCAACCGCCTATCCGATCCACCCGGGCATCCAGCGGGCCGGTCTGTTCGAAGGCCGCCTCTATCTCAACCTCTCTGTTATGCAATGGGAACTCCACGACGCCTTCGGCCTGCCCCCCAAAACCATTAATGCCCTGATCGGCGGACATCAACCTGAGATCACCGTACCTCGCGCCAGTCTCAGGCAAAGAATCATCCGCCTGAGTCGTCTCATGGGTGTATCCAGGCGTTCCAGGCGGATCAGAAAAGCGGCGCCCGAGATACTGCGTACCGCGCACAACACCGCCCAACAAGGGCGGGAGGCGGCGCCTCCCCTCGAAGATGCTGCGATTCTGACCCGACTGACGGAACAGGTGCGCCAGACCCGGCAGATGAAATCGCTGTTCTACTTGCAGACCAAGCGAGTCTTCGATCTCATGAAAGATTTTGGGACATCCAAGTCCACCAAAATCGATTCGATCTTTGACAGCCTATTAGTGCCCC
>JBEVVH010000110.1:0-11795 GCA_040507245.1 Candidatus Thiodiazotropha sp. | reverse complement strand
TTGGCGCCTACGGCACGTCGGGTTTCCAGTATCGCCTCGCGACTACCGGGGACTACCAGCCTTCGCTTCGCTTTCCCTGGCTGGCAGCGACAGTAGGTCGCTCTCCGTCGAGTCGGAATGGCCCTCGTCATTCGCCGGTGCAGTTGCGCTACCTAAAGCGATCACAGAGTATAGTGCTTTGTATAAGAAGCTTTTGGATAAGCTGTTTTCCGACAAAAAATTTCAAGCGGCATTGAGACGACATTAACCCAATAGCCGGTTGAAATAATGTGTAAAGAATCCGGGTCTATTATCGTATTTATGCACGCTTATTTTGGCCCGGATCTTAATTCGTCATTTGGCTGATGGCGAAACTGATGTGTATGACTATCCGGACCGTCTGATACGGGGTTTATCGGTCCGTCACCTTTGATCATCCAGTACAATTTCGCCATGGTTCGGGCTCATCGGGTGTGCACCGTGAAGCGGCTACCTTTCCACCCGAAATGCGTTGTCATGGATTCCGCTGAGTGGTGTCCGGGTGACCCCATCAAAGGATAAGTTGTAGGTCGACTCACGGACTGCTCAATGTGTCGAGTCGCATGAGCAGATTGACCAGGGTGTTGGAGAGACGAAACATCTCTGTCATGGCGGCCTCCATACCCGCGAGATCACCCTGTGCTTTGCATGCAAGCGCCTGGTGGCTGGCGGCGTGAAACTTTTCGTGAGGTTGCTGCAGCTGTTTGAACAGTGATTGCACCTCTGCTCCCTGTGACGCGGATTGTTCCGCACCCTCCCGGTCCATCCAGCTGCCAAGTTTGCAGCTGTGGTGATCGGTGCCCTGGAAGTCGCCCCTGTCCTCCAGGGCGGCCTTGATCTTGCCCAGGTACTGAATATGGTCGTTCATGCGCAACAGGAAAAATGCGGACGCACTCATGATCGGTTACCTCCCAACCCTACGATACGCTCTCAGGGTTTCAATGCCTGAGTTTCAGATCAGTTTCTCAATGCTCTCTGCCGCCCTTTTTACATCCAGGAATATCAGGCCGAGTTTGGCGTTGGGTTTCGCCATCACGGTGACCACGGCCTCGGGCCCGGCGTGGGCCATCAGCACATAGCCGCTGTTACCTTTGATCAAAACCTGCTCCAGTTCGCCTCGCGCCAACTCCTGGGCGGTGCGGTCGCCCAGGGATAGCATGGCGGCGCTCATCGCCCCGACCCGGTCCTCATCGAGGCTTTGTGGCAGCTGTGAGGCCATGATCAATCCATCGGTGGATATGACAGCGGAGGCCTCGATATCCGCTGAGGTTCCGTTCAGTTCACTGAGTATCGAATTCAACATGTCGGCGCGCATGATGGGCTCCTTGTGGGTATCAGTCGTGGCAGGCACTGGCCAGGTTATCGAACAGGGTACGGCTCATGCCGGTGACCTTGAGAAAGCGATCGAGCTCGACCGCCAGGGATGCGTTTTGGTAGGACTGCTGCATGATCAGCAACGCGAATCCGGTGACCGCATTAATCGCGCTGAGCAGATGCCCTACCTGGTCGGGTGTGTTGGCATACAGCCCGGTCACCCGTTGTATGAGCTGGTGCGTGATAAGACAGATGCCGCCGGACATGAACTCCACCGGCAACCCGACCTGTACGTGTACTTCTCCCACCCGATACATGCTGCGGGTGAAATTATTGTCGTAGGGGCCGTGGAAGAGTCCCGCGAGCCAGCTTCTGTGGGTTTTTTTCAGTTGCTCCAGGCGACCCTCGAGAAAGGGGGCAGTTTGCTCGATCTGCTGAAGGGTGGCATAGAAATCCTCAGTAATCGGACTCAGTGCAGGTTCAATGGTCGGTGCAGCCTGAATGAGTGCCTGTTCCCGTTCCGGGGTCAGCCCGGTGAAGCGTTTGGCATATGCCATCAATTCGCTGATCTGTGTGTCGTCTATTGGCGGTGGTCTCCCTGGCGATGTGAAATTTCAGGTGTTGCCCGGTTGCGAAGCCGGCACGCTGGGTGGTGGGCCCGCGCCGTAGCGTCGGCTGAGCACCCAGACGAGTTCCGCGAAATGGGCGTGATGGAGTTGCGGAACACCCTGCAGGATCAGCACGAAGCGATGCACGTCTATGAAGATGGGCCAGAAACCGATCTGGCTGTTACCCGCGGCATCCACCAGGGCCCAGGCCTGACTGCCGAGTCCCAGGTTGTGCTGGGTGAGTCCCCGGTGGCGGGTGTCCAGTGAGGCGATATCCGCGCTCAGTGCAGATAGCTCTGTGGCCGTTTCATGGGGGAAACCCGTTGCCGTGATATAGAAGCCGTGGGTGTCCGCCAGTAATGCTTTGTGCTTGTCCGATAGGGCCGGCAGCAATTCCGGTAACACCGTTTCCAGGTTGCCGGGTCTTGCCCTTTCAGGCGCTGCAACCCCGGCCACCCAGTCGAGGTTCTGTGCCCGGTAGAGCATCTCCAGGGCCGGGTCGCCCTGCAGACCGGTCCAGTCCTGTATGGCCTGCGGGTCAAGGCGGGGGGTTTGATCCTCACGCAACAGCGCTCGCAGCAGGCGCCGTAACGGGTCATCTCCGGATTGTGCCGTGGCGTGAAAGGCCCCGGCGGGTGTGACCCGAACGTACTGGTCCTGTGATAATCGGTATTGGTTGTTCACTCATCCAACCCCGGATCCAGGGTGAATAGCAGTGCCTCCACCAGTACTCCCACGTCCCTGCGGTTACGTGCATCCACTTCGAATACCGGGACCTTGTAACCGCTGCTCTCCAGCTGCAGGTGGTAGTCGGCGATACTCGGATGGTCGTTGAGGTCCATCTGAGTCACGCCGATCACCAGGTTGTTCTCATGCAGGAACGATTTGAAAGCCTCGATGAAAAAATGCATATCCTGAAAGGGATCGGGTCGTTGGTTACTGATCAAAAGGATCAGTCCGATTCCCCCCTGGGTGAGAATCTCCCACATGAAGTCGAACCGCTCCTGACCCGGAGTGCCATACAGATGGATGCGCTCGTCAGCCTGGAGTTTGATCAGGCCGTAGTCCAGTGCCACCGTAGTGCCCGGTTTTTTGTTTCGGGTCATGTCGGTCGTCAGTTCATCCGTGGAGATCGGTTCGATGTCGCTGATGGCCCTGATGGCGGAGGTTTTGCCAGCGCCAACAGGGCCGGTGAAGATGATCTTGCATTCACTCATGGCGTTTTACTGTGACCTCTGAGGTGATCGAGCAGACGGATCAAAACGCCGCGACGGGCGCTACGCCGGACCGCAGGCGGTGCGATCAGCGTATCCACCGTACGACGGGTCTCTCCGGCCAGTTGCAGCGCCTTTGCCGCGCTGTAGAAGGCAAATACATAGCGTTGGGGTATCTGCAGACCGCGGGCCGTGTCGATCAGGGACCGGGGCTGTTTCGCCCATAGCGCCGCGATGGCCAGCGCATGGGGGGTGACCTGCAAACGGGTGAAATTGGGCCAGTGCCTGAGATAGATGGGTTGGGTCAGGCTGGTGCCCGCAGGCAGCCGGCCCCGGGAGGCCCACAATGCCAGCTGCCAGAGACAGGCGGCCAACGGGTAGCTCAGCCTTCCGCTGTTTTCGTTCTGATGATCATGCACCCGCAGGGGCACTTCGAGGGTTGCATCCGGTACTGTGCAAAAGGGCCGCAGCTGGCGTTCATTCGCGTCGATCAAAAGGGTGCGCGACTCGATCATCAGGTCTATCGCAGGCCAGGGGCCCTCTACGGAAACGTTTTTGTGGTAGCGCACCGCCAGGTTGAGTGCCTGCTGAATATGACCCTGCAGGTAGTGTTCCGGGTTGTAATAGACGCGTGCCAGTTGTCTCGGGTCCTGCGGGTCGATATCCGGCGCGGTGCCCACGAAGGCCCGTTCCTGGGTTTCACTCATCAAGTTGGCGACCCGGCGGGTGACAGCGGTAGGCTTGCGGACGGTCGGCTGAGTGTCTGGGGTGATACAAGGGTCCGTTTCCGCAGGCGTGTCCGCTCGGGGTGGGCGCTCCGAGAGGAGGGATGAGTTCGGGTCGAGTCGCCTTACCTGCTGCTCAATCGCATCGATGAGACGGGCCACGGGTATCGGCTTCTGAACGAACAGGGTCAGCTCGTTATCGATCGTACGGGGTTTCAATGAGACCAGGATCAGTGGTCGATCGGGATGGCGCTGGCGAAATTCCTGCCACAGCCGTTCACCGCCGAATACATCCAAATCGAGGATGCAGATCTCGGAGGATTCTTCCTCCATGAGGACGAAGCGGTTCTGGCACTGACTGGCAAACAGTACCCTCAGGGCGTTACGTTGCCGTTGGTCCATGCCAATGGCCGCCAGGCGCGCGGGTTTGAGAGGCGAGGGCGTCATCGCGGGTCAGGCTCCTGCCGAAGGGATGTGATCAGGTCCTGCCAGATCGTCTCGAGCTGCACAGGTAGCGGCATCAGGCGTTGATGCCGGGTTTCGATACGATCGATGTCCCGGGTGTGACGGTAGATCTCCAGCAGTGCCTGATGCAGCGGTTCCCGCAAGGGGGCGTCATCGAGTGCCTGCTCGAGTGTTTCCCGGGCCAGTGCCAGTTGTCCGTAAGCGAGATACTGGCGGGCGGTCTCCAGGGGATCCTCAGTGGCTTGCTCAGTCGACAGCCTTTGTATCAGGCGTTCGCCGGGTGGATCAGGATCACATTCCTGGACGGGGCTCAGGCAACGTTTCAGAATCTCACATTCGGTGCGTGACAACTGATCCCCGGCCCGCGCCATGAGACCCCGGCACAGGCTTTGGCCTCGTCCCTCCAGCACCTGGAAGAGATCCTGAAAGGCGGAAAAGAGTCCCTCGTCACGGAGTGCCAGTAAATGCAGAATCCGCTGCACGTGCAGCCACAATTCCTTTGGATGGCGGGCCACGGCATGGGTGTAGTGGGCGCTGGCTTTGTCCTGCCAGCCTCGAGTGTCCACGTTGAGGCGTGGATGGTAGACGATCTGGAAGGCGGGCTCGATGTAGCGACGGTCAGACGCGAGCGCAACCGAATCCGCTGGGGTGTGAATCCGGGTGATCAGTGGTCGCATTGTCCTTTCAGCTGGTCCATGCCAGTGCCGTTCCCTGTAAATGTTCCGTATTCAAGGTAACGATGCCCACGGATGGCTCGGCATCGACAGCATACTCGGCAAAGGGACCGCGATTCTGACCGGGGTTGGTGGCGCTGTCGGATCAGGAGAGATGCGCCGCCTGGAACCGGTCTGGCCCCATAACCCTGATAGCGCCAGGGAAACGCAACTCTTTAATCGTTTTTTTCTCGAAACATGTGAGGATCCTCCAGCGGGCTGAAAACTGCCCCCAGGCGCCGTTCGTGAATCCGCTCCGGAATCGCGCTAAACTTCCAGTCCCTCTGTCCGTATTGAAATTGGTCCGTATGTCTTATCAGGTACTTGCCCGCAAATGGCGCCCGCAACTGTTTCGTCAGCTGGTGGGTCAGCAGCACGTGGTGACGGCATTGAGCAATGCTTTGGAAAACGACCGGCTGCATCATGCCTACCTGTTCACGGGCACCCGGGGTGTAGGCAAGACCACCCTGGCAAGAATCTTTGCCAAATCCCTGAATTGCGAGAAGGGCGTGAGCGCTGTGCCCTGCGGTGTCTGCGATGCCTGCCGGGAGATCGATGAAGGCCGTTTCGTGGATCTGCTGGAGGTGGATGCGGCCTCCCGAACCAAGGTGGATCAGACCCGGGAGCTGCTGGAGAACGTACCTTATGCCCCGGTGCGCGGCCGTTACAAAGTTTACCTGATTGATGAAGTACACATGTTTTCAGCCAGTAGTTTCAATGCTTTGCTGAAAACTCTTGAGGAACCGCCTCCGCATGTGAAATTCATCCTCGCGACCACGGATCCGCAAAAGGTCCCGGTTACCGTGCTCTCCCGCTGCCTGCAGTTCAATCTCAAGCGGCTCAGTCGGGAGCAGATCGAAGGCCAGCTGAGGCACATCCTGGAGCAGGAAAAGATCCCCTTCGAAGACGAGTCCCTGGGGCTGCTGGCCCGTGGCGCCGACGGCAGTATGCGGGATGGGCTGAGCCTGCTGGACCAGGCCATCGCCTTCGGGGGTGGTGAGGTGCGTGGCGAGGCGGTGCGCTCGATGATCGGAGTGATCGGCACGGAGCGGATTGCCAACCTGTTGGAAGCCCTGGTCGGGTTGCAGGGCAGTCTGGTACTGGAGCGGGTGGCGGAGATGGCGGAGATGGCGGTGGATTTCTCCCAGGCCCTGCAAGAGCTGCTGACTCTGCTCCACCAGGTGGCCCTGCTGCAGATGATCCCCGGCTATCGGGTGGACGAATCCTTCGATGCGGCCCGTTTGCAGAGTTTTGCCGAAAGTCTCTCCCCGGAGGATGTGCAGCTGTTCTACCAGATCGGCCTGATGGGGCAGAAGGAGCTCAACCTGGCGCCGGATCCGCGTAGCGGTCTCGAAATGGTGCTGCTGAGAATGCTCGCCTTCCGCCCTGATATTCAGGGTGGGGCGGTGCAGCCCGCTCCGGCCCCGCGCGCCAGTGTCGCGAGACCGGCCCCGCAGCCACAGTCCCCACAGGCACCGGTAGCCACGGCGCCTAAGCCCCACCAGCCGGGCGACAGTGGGGTGGCAACCTCTCCTGTGGCGAAACCCCGGCCCGAGGTTCGGGAGACGCCCGCAGCCGCTCCGGTACCCACCGATCCTTCCGATTGGGAGCGCTTCTGTCACTCCCTGAGGCTTGGCGGTATCACCAGTCAGTTGGCGCAAAACTGCGCCTTCCGGGACTGGGACGGGCAGACTCTGTGTCTGACCCTGGATGCCTCGAGACGCCAGCTCAGGGTGGGTCAATCCGAGAAACGCCTGCTGGAGGGTCTGCGCCAGCGCCTGGGTGAACAGATTCAGCTGCGTATCGAGGAGGCGGTGCCCACGGATGAAACTCCGGCTATGAGTCAGCAACGCCGCCGCGAGACCCGGCAGCAGGAGGCGGAGGCCTCGATGGCGGAGGACCCGCTGGTCAAGGATCTCGAGGAGCGTTTCTCGGCGCGGGTGATCCCGGAGTCTGTGCGACCTCTGGAGCGGGATTCCTGAGCGGCACTGTCAGGTGACTGAATTTCCTCTGCATGAGAGTTATGGCTTGCATGGACTGCAGCTGGAATTGTGTCGAGAAAGTTATTTTAGTTTATTGAAATAAATAAAAAAGAATATCCTGGTTAAGGTAAATTATAGGGTCCGAGTGAGACCCTTTGAGGCGTCGTTATCCCCGTCTGTGCCGGGATGACGATAGCATTTGCGAGCACAATACCCTTCCACATGAAGTGATGTGTGGAATCGGTAAAATTGTTACAAAGGCACGCCAGGCGTGTCGCATACAGATATGACGAGGTGAATGACATGAAAGGTGGTATCGGCAACTTGATGAAGCAGGCGCAGAAGATGCAGGAGGAAATGCAGCAGGCTCAGGAACGCCTGGCCCAGGAAGAGGTTACCGGTGAGTCCGGGGGCGGTCTGGTCAAGGTGGTGATGAACGGCAAGCACGAGGTGCGCCGGGTGCATATCGACGACTCCCTGGTCGGTGATGACAAGGAGATGCTGGAGGACCTGGTGGCCGCAGCGGTGAACGATGCCGCCCAACGGGTCAGTCAAAAGATGCAGGACAGCATGTCCGGCCTGGTCTCAGGCATGGGACTGCCTCCGGGCCTGAAGCTGCCGTTCTGAGCCTGCTACGCCCCGCTCGGACCCGTGAACAATCCACCTTTATTGCAACAGCTGATTATGGCCCTGCGCTGCCTGCCCGGTGTCGGTGCCAAGAGCGCCCAGCGCATGGCCTACCACCTGCTGGAGCGGGATCGTGACGGCGGCCGCATCCTGGCCCGGATTCTGGCGGAATCCATGGATCGGATCGGCCACTGCGAGCACTGCCGGACCTTCAGCGAAGTGCCCTGCTGTGCATTGTGCGCCAATCCGCAGCGGGACCCGGCCCAGCTCTGCATCGTGGAAACCCCTGCCGACCTGGCGATTATCGAGCAGGCGATCGACTATCGGGGCCAGTACTTCGTGCTCAATGGTCACCTATCGCCCCTGGACGGCATCGGTCCCCGGGAGATCGGTCTGGATCGGCTCAACGAGCGCTTCGGCAAGGGTTTGGTGAAGGAGATCATCCTGGCCACCAATCCCACCGTCGAGGGCGAGGCCACGGCCCAGTACATCCATGACATGGCGCGACAATACGGAATCAAGACCACTCGCATTGCCCAGGGCGTGCCCATGGGGGGAGAATTGGAGTACGTGGATGGCGCCACCCTGGCCCATGCGTTTCGTGAACGTTCGGAATTTTGAGGAGAGGAATCGAAATGAGCGAATGCCTGTTCTGCAAGTTTGTCAGCGGCGAGATCGCACCCAACATTGTCTACCAGGATGATGACGTGCTGGCATTCCGGGATATCAATCCACAGTCCCCGACCCATGTTCTGGTTATTCCCAAGCGACATATCCCGACCCTAAATGACCTGTCTCCCGCGGATGCCGAGCTGGTGGGCAAGCTCTACCTGACGGCAAAAAAGGTGGCGGAAGAGGAGGGCATCGATGAGTCCGGCTACCGCACGGTAATGAACTGCAATGAAGAGGCGGGCCAGACCGTGTTTCACATCCATCTGCACCTGCTGGGTGGCCGACCCATGGCCTGGCCTCCCGGCTGAAGGTTTCCTTCAAGCCAGTAGCCCGGATGAAGCGCAGCGAAATCCGGATATAAATATGAAATGCAACCGTGCCGGGCTTCAAGAGTCCAACATCGCATGGTGCATCGTGAATCCCAACTGAAAGCAAAAATGGCCGATATTGAAACGGACAACGCGTCAACCCATCGCCTGGCGATAGAAGGCATGTCCTGTCAACACTGCGTCGCCGCGGTTACCCGCGCGGTTTCCGGTGTGCCTGGTGTGCAGACCGTCGAGGTGGATCTGCAGGCCGGCTCCGCCGAGGTACTGGGTGGCGAGCCGCAACAGCTCATAGAGGCCGTCACAGAGGCCGGCTACCCGGCTCAGTTGGCTGACGCTGCAGCCACACAATCATCCTCGGCGGAATCGACAGCCCTGCAAACTGATTTTCCAGTGGCTCCTCAATCGCTCAACGCAGACTATCAGCTGGCCGTTGAGGATATGACCTGCGCCAGTTGTGTGGCTGCGGTGGAGCGGGCCATTCGCTCGGTGCCCGGTGTCGAGCAGGCCTCGGTGAACCTGGTGGAGAAGCGGGCACAGGTCGTCGGTGGCCAGGCGGAGGCCGTGGCTCGGGCGATCAATGACCAGGGTTACCGGGCCCGCTTGATCGTTGCGCGCCAGAGCAGCGACGAGTTGCACCTCAGGTTCGAGGATGATGCACTGAACAAAGCCCGTCAGGATCCTCCCCTCTGGCAGGCCGTGATCCTGGGGTTGGACGATACGGCGGTGATGGCAGAGGAGCCCCAGGGCTGGCGTATCCGTACCCGGCAGCATCCCGCGGATCTGCTGATTGCATTGAGCCGAGCCGGTTTTCCCGCAAAGCTGGTCGAAGATCTGCAGGACCCCTACGCGGAAGAGGCCCTGGCCGCCGCGCGGGAAGTGCGTCGTTCCTGGCTGCGCGCCCTGCTGGCGGGAAGCGTGGGGATGGGCCTGATGCTGGCCGAGATGCGTGGCTGGGTGCCCCCCATCGCCACCCCGGCGGGAGAACAGTACGGCCTGGCTGTGGCTATTTTGTGCCTCTTCGTCATGCGTTACAGCGGTGGACACTATTATCTCGGGGCCTGGAAGCAGCTGCGTCATCGCAGTTCCAACATGGACACCCTGATCGCCCTGGGCACAGGCACCGCCTGGCTCGCCTCTCTGGTGATCGTGCTCCAGCCCGAGGGCGCCTGGCTGCGCGCGGATCAGCTCTATTTCGATGCCTCGGTGATGATCCTGGCATTCCTGCAGTTCGGTCACGCCCTGGAGACCCGCGCCAAACGGGTGACCAGTGCAGCGGTCGGCAGCCTGGTGGGACTGGCCCCCAAGCTCGCCCGGGTGGTGCGCGGCGACACAGTGGTCACCCTGCCGGTGTCCCTGGTGCGGGTGGGAGACCGGCTGCGGGTTCTGCCCGGTGAACGGGTCGCGGTGGACGGTAGGGTGGTAGATGGCGTGTCTCACGTGGACGAGGCGATGCTTACCGGAGAATCCCGGCCGGTGCGCAAACAGCCGGGCGACAGCGTGGTGGGGGGCAGTGTCAACCGCAACGGCACACTCCTCTACGAAGTGGACCGGGTGGGCGAAGAAACCACCCTGGCGCACATCGTCGCCATGGTTCGCCAGGCACAGATGAGCAAGCCGGCCATTGCCCGACTGGTGGACCGGATCTCCGCGGTGTTCGTCCCCGTAGTGGTGGTCATCGCCCTGATCACCTTCCTGGTTTGGCTCATGCTGGGACCCGAACCCTCCTTGCCCTATGCCCTGACCGCCGCCATCGCGGTGCTGGTGATCGCCTGTCCCTGCGCCCTCGGCCTGGCCACGCCCATCGCCATCATGGTTGGCACCAGCCGCGCCGCACAAATGAATGTGCTGATCCGCAACAGCGAAGGGCTGCAGAGCGCCAGCGGCCTGACCCACCTTGTGGTGGATAAGACCGGTACCCTGACCCAGGGTGCTCCGACGGTGACCGCGATCCATGTTGAATCCGTAAACCAGCAGGAACTGCTGCGTCTCGCGGCCAGTGTTGAGGCGGTTTCATCCCATCCCTTGGCCTCAGCAATCAACGCGCATGCCGCGGCGCTGAACATCAATATACTTCCGGTGAGTGGTTTCCAGTCCCATGATGGACTGGGAGTCGAGGGTCAGGTGGCGGGACAACGGGTCAGTCTGGGTGGCGCCCAGTATCTCAGGCAGCAGGGCGTGACCCTCTCGGAAGCCTGGCAGCAACGGGCGGAGCAGGAGATGGCTCAGGCGGGCAGCCTGGTCTGGGTGCTGGTGGATGAGCAGGTGAGCGGCTTGATTGTGCTCAGCGATCCACTACGCCCGGACAGCTCTGCCGCGGTCAGGGCGCTACAGGAGCAGGGCATCGAAGTGGTGGTGTGTACCGGTGACAATGCCCGCACGGCACGTTCCGTGGCACAGCGCCTGGGCATCCAAACCGTGCACAGCGAACTGCTTCCGGCCGACAAACTGGTCGTGGTTCGTGACCTGCAGGCCCAGGGCTACCGGGTCGGAATGGTGGGTGACGGGGTCAACGACGCCCCGGCGCTGGCCCAGGCGGATACCAGTTTTGCTATCGGCAGCGGCACCGATGTGGCGATTCAGAACGCGGACATCACCCTGGTGGTGGATTCGCTGATCAATGTCAGCACCGCGATCGCAATTTCCCGGGCCACCCTGGGGAATATCAGGCAGAACCTGTTCGGCGCTTTTATCTATAATGTGTTAGGGATTCCCTTGGCGGCGGGGGTGCTCTATCCTTTTACGGGTTGGCTGCTGCCCCCCATGTTCGCGAGTGCCGCGATGGCTCTGTCATCGGTCACCGTGGTCGCCAACGCCAATCGCCTGCGCTTTTTCAAACTGCATGAGGAGACTCGTTTGACCACAACCCTCAAAGTTACCGGCATGACCTGCGGTCATTGCGTCAATCATGTCACCAAAGCCTTGCAGGCGGTGCCCGGCGTGGAATCCGCCGAAGTCACCCTGGATGATGGCAGCGCCGTGGTGGCCGGACAGGCCGATAGCGCCCGCTGCCAGCCAGGGAAAGCGAAGCGAAGGCTGGTTAGTCCCCGGTAGTCGCGAGGCGATACTGGAAACCCGACGTGCCGTAGGCGCCAAAGGGGATCCAAAGATCGCATCCGAACGCGACGTCC
>JBEVVH010000109.1:0-12136 GCA_040507245.1 Candidatus Thiodiazotropha sp. | reverse complement strand
GGCCGGATATACGGCAGCAAACCTGTCCCTGACATCAACCACAAGATGCCTTGCAAATGGGGAGGAGACCATATACGGGTGCAGCGCAGCGGAACCCGGGAGGCTCACTCAAACAATTAAAAATCATGAACCCCCGGTTCCCGGGTAAAGTCCGCAACACCACGCCGCATGGGTCTCTCCCCGGATCCGTTTGTAGACCACACGCCGTTTCAGTAGTATGGAGAGGCCTGCCCGGCACCCTCCCTGTTTGAGAATTTCAATAACCTAGCCAGCATGGCATTCCGATCCGAACAGATCAGACAGACTACACCGAGCATCCTGGACACATGACAGAAACCCGGGTCATCAAACGCTACAACGCCTACTACAAGGGCTGGTGTCTGGCGTTTGGCGTTTGGCGTTTGGCGTTTGGCGTTTGGCGTTTGGCGAACACAGCGGAGACTACGAAGAATCCCGTGACATCAACTGGCTGTATGGTGAAGACCGGGTCGGCCTGATCCTCTCGGCGGAATTGCGCAAACGGGCACAGCATGAACTGCTTGGCCACTCCGATTCGATTCCGGCACTGCAACTCTCAGGACAAAGCGTGAGTTTCAACGCCTTCGAATACCCATTGCAGAACGCCATGGATCTGGACAACCTGAAAAGGTTTCGCCAGTTCCTCCTGTCACACCGGGAAATCCACATGTTCCTCAGCAGCCATCTCAGTCTACCCGTCACGCACCCGGATTCTCACCTTTGCAACCCAGAAACCCCTGATCATCATGTACAAGGAAATGCAGCCGCTGAAACTGCTCATCGCTTGAGCATCAGCCGATCCAGCCGTTGCGGCCCAGCACGGCCACCAGGGTCACAAACAGACCCAATCCCAGATTTGTGGCAATCAGCTGCCGGATCAGTGTGATCGCGGCAACGGCCCGGGGCATGTCCCCCGTCTTCAGGGCTCGGCCCAACTGGTGATAGGGTATCGTATAAATAAACACAAAGATCACTGCCATCAGTGTCCCGATCAGAGTCATCAGGGTCAGCCAAAGGGCGGTATCGCTCTCATAGCGGGTGAACACGATCCAGTATCCGCTCACCAGAATCCCGATTACCGAGCCCCATACCCAGGGAAAAAAACGATCGAATACCTGCAGCAGAAGCGGCAGACGCAACTGGGGTTCAAGCTGTTGGTTGAGTACAGGACGCAGCACCACATGGGCGAAAAACATGCCTCCGACCCAGATGACGACCCCCAGAAGATGGACAAGCATGGCAATTGACATAATCAGAACTCGATTCAGGCATGGATAGCGCGACTCAGGCGCCCGATCTGCAGCAGAATCCCAGGGCCTGTGAACACTCATCCAATATGCCCTGTTGGGGCTGATTTTGCACCCAGCAAGGCAGAATGAACGTAGTGTAGCCCAGCCACATGAGCAAATGATAACGCCGCTGGGCGCAAAATCAGTCCCAGCCCTTCGGCTTGGACAACAAAGCGTACTGGATGAGTGTTCACAGGCCCTGGCATAGTGTTCGCAACCCTCCGCATCCTCCAGACCTCTGAGGCGCACCCGACCGTTGTTTGAAAAAGCGCCCTGAGCTGGGTAAACTAACAGATTCCCTACCAATCAGGCACATCTGATCCGGCCCGATCCATGTGGAATCAGGCATATACCGGCGTCCTTGCGGATGCCTTTTTTGTTTTATGGGATTGCGTATGGCTGACTCATTGATGACAACCTACCAACGTCTGCCGATCACCTTTGAACGGGGTGAAGGGGCACGCTTGTGGAATACCGAGGGTAAGGTTTATCTGGACGCCGTGGCCGGAGTGGCCGTGTGCGGCCTCGGGCATGCGCACCCGAAGCTGCGAGACGCAATCTGTGATCAGGCCGGGCTACTCTGGCATACCTCCAATCTCTACCGCATCGGCAACCAGGAGAAACTGGGCGAACGGTTGTGCGACCTGGCTTCCATGGAGCGGGTGTTTTTCGCCAACTCCGGAGCGGAAGCCAACGAAGCCGCGATCAAGATTGCACGTCTCTACGGCAACAAACGGGAGATCCGCAATCCGGCCATCATCGTCATGGAAGAGAGCTTTCATGGCCGCACCCTGGCCACCCTGACCGCCACCGGCAGCCGCAAGGTTCAGGCCGGATTCGAGCCCCTGGTCCAGGGTTTCATGCGGGTACCCTATAACGACATCGACGCAATCCTCGAGATCGCGGGTCACAGCAACAATGTGGTCGCGGTGCTGGTCGAACCTGTCCAGGGTGAAGGCGGCGTGAATGTACCGGCACCCGATTACCTCAACCGCATCCGCGAGATCTGTGACGACCAGGGCTGGCTGATGATGCTCGATGAGATCCAGACCGGCATCGGCCGCACCGGCAAGTGGTTCGCCTGCCAACACAACGGGATCCTGCCGGACGTCATGACACTGGCCAAGGGTCTGGGCAACGGCATGCCCATCGGCGCCTGCCTTGCCCGGGGAGAAGCGACCAAGGTGTTCGCCCCCGGCAACCACGGTTCAACCTTTGGCGGCAATCCGCTGGCCTGCCGGGTGGGTCTCAGCGTGCTGGACGCGGTAGAGGAACAACGACTTCCCGAGCGAGCTGCCGCTCTCGGCTCACGCCTGCAGAATGGTTTCAGTGAGAAACTCCAGGCTCTGCCCGGAGTGGTTGCGGTACGCTCCCTCGGCCTGATGGTCGGCATCGAACTCGATCGCCCCTGCAGCGAACTGGTCTCCCGGGCCCTGGCCCAGGGCCTGCTGATCAATGTGACCTCGGGCAATGTGGTTCGCCTGCTGCCCCCGCTGATCATCAGTGACGACGAATGCGAAGAAATAATCGATAAGGTCTCCGCGCTGATCGTGGAATTCCTTCAGCAATAAGGTAGCGGGTAAAAACCTCATGAGCAGGCATTTTCTGACCCTTCTTGACCTCAACCGGGACGAGCTGCATCACCTCATCCAACGCGCGACCGAACTCAAGCGCATGCAGCATCGCAACGAGATCCACACCTCCCTGAAGGGCAGGAACCTGGGGATGATCTTCGAGAAGTCCTCTACCCGGACCCGTGTCTCGTTTGAAGTCGGGATGTCGCAACTCGGCGGCCATGCCCTGTTCCTCTCGCCTCGGGACACCCAGCTCGGACGCGGCGAACCGATCGAAGACAGTGCCCGGGTCCTATCCCGGATGCTCGACATCATCATGATCCGCACCTTCGAACAGGAGAAACTGGAACGCTTCGCGGAGCACTCCCGGGTACCGGTGATCAATGCCCTGACCGATCGCTATCACCCCTGTCAGCTGCTCGCGGACATGCAGACCTATTTCGAGCATCGCGGTGACATCGAAGGTAAAACCGTCACCTGGATCGGCGATGGCAACAACATGTGCCACTCCTATATCAACGCCGCCCGCCAGTTCAACTTCAAACTGCATATCGCCTGCCCGGAAGGCTACGATCCGGATGCGGAAATCCTGGCTGCGGCCGGAGAACGGGCAACCATCATCCGCGATCCCATGCAGGCATCAACCGGCTCTGACCTGGTGGTCACCGACGTATGGGCCAGCATGGGTCAGGAGGAGGAGCAGGCACTGCGCGAGAAGGCCTTCTCCCGCTTTCAGGTCAATGACGAGCTGATGGCCCAGGCATCACCGGACGCCCTGTTCTTCCACTGCCTGCCGGCTCACCGGGGAGAAGAGGTCACCGCATCGGTGATCGACCGCGCCGACAGCGTGGTCTGGGATGAGGCGGAGAACCGTCTGCATTCCCAGAAAGCCCTGCTCGAATTTCTCCTGCTTGGACATTGAGTCCGGCATCACCCCCTGATAGACATCGAACAGGCCAGCATCGGCTGTCGAGGTGACGGTCACCCTCGTGCATCATCGGTTTACACCCCAGGTTCAGCAGTGCATGATGCAGAGACAGCCCTTAAAACTGTGGCCTGTTTGGCAACACCATTGGTTTTCAATTGTAAAATGTCCCATTCAGCTCAAGAACCCGACACCATGACCATGAAGCGATTTACCCTACCCGTTCTGTGCCTGCTTCTGCTGCCTGTATTGGCAGCGGCAGAGACCCGTTACGTGACAGACAGCTTTCAGATCACCATGCGCAGTGGCGAAAGCACCACCCATCGCATCACACGCATGCTCAATAGCGGCAGCGCGGTCAATGTACTGTCCACCAACCCGGACTCGGGCTACAGCAAGATCCGGGTCGGCAACACCGAAGGTTTTGTGCTCACCCGCCAGTTGATGGATGAACCCAGTGCCCGTGAACAGCTCACTACCATGCGCGATGAGGTTAAAGCGCTCAAGGCCGCCCCGGGTGAACTGCGCAGCAATCTCATGGATGTGCAGAAGAAGTACAATGACCTGTTGAAGGCTCACAAAGAGCTGCAGGCGATCAAGGACAAGCAGGAAGCGGAACTGCAGAGCATTCAGAGGACCGCCTCCAACGCGATCCGCATCTCCAATGAACGCAACGAACTGCGCAAACAGGTCGCCAGCCTGACCCGGGAAGTGGAAGACCTGAAACAGGAGAACCGGGACCTGAGCAACGAAGCGACCCGGGACTGGTTCCTGATCGGCGCCGGGGTGATCATCGCCGGCATTCTGATCGGCCTGATCCTGCCTCACCTGCGGTTTCAACGGCGGCGTAATTCGTGGGGAACACTTTAAGTTTTGAGTTGTAAGTTTTGAGTTTTTAGTTGTAAGAGCGCTCATTCCTCATGGGGCACGTGGTGAATAAACCATGAGCGCAGCGAATACCGCAACTAAAAACTCGATCTTCGTCAGCGTCCTGCCCGCACCAGACCACCCAGTCCCATATCCTCAAGCGCATTGTCCAGCAGCGCCTTGACCTCCGAGGCTCTTTCACAGCGCAGGGCACTCTGCAGCAACTCCTTCGCCCGGGTATTGGAGAATGAGCGCAAAACCCATTTCACACGCAGCAGACTGCCGCAGTTCATGCTCAGGCTGTCCACACCCATGCCCAGCAGCAGAACTGCGGCCGGACTACCCGCCATCTCGCCGCACACGCTGACCTCTTTGCCATGCGCCTTGGCGCCGCTCACCACCTGGATCAGGGCCCGCAGAACCGCCGGGTGGACATCGCTGTAGATGTCCGCCACGTGGGCGTTGTTACGATCCACTGCGAGCAGGTACTGGGTCAGATCGTTGGTACCCACCGACAGGAAATCGATGCGCCGCGCCAGGGCATCCACCTGGTAGACCGCTGCGGGCACCTCGACCATCACGCCGACCTGGGGCATGGTCACCTCGTAGCCCTCCTCGAGCAGTTCGTCATGGGCCCGTCGGATCAGCATCAGGGCATCGTCCACCTCCTGCACCTGGCTGATCATTGGCAGCAGCAGGCGCAGGTTATCGAGACCGATGGCGGCACGCAGGATGGCGCGGACCTGGGTAATGAAGATTTCCGGATGATCCAGGGAGATGCGGATTCCCCGCCAGCCGAGAAACGGATTCGACTCATCCACGGGAAAGTAAGGCAGGGGTTTGTCACCGCCGATATCCAGGGTGCGTATGGTGACCGTCCGGGGATGGAAGGTCTTCAGCACCTTACGATAGTTAGCAACCTGCACGGTTTCACCGGGGAAACTGTCCCGCACCATGAACGGCAGTTCGGTACGGTACAGCCCCACCCCCTCGGATACATCGGCACCGTGATTGTTCATCTCTGAAATCAGGCCGGTATTCAGAAACAGGGGCAGGCGGACACCATCGGTGGTTTCGCAGGGCAGTTCCCGGTCCGCTTCGAGTTGCTGGGTGAGTTCCCGGTCCTCGCTGGCCAGGCGCTGATACTCGTCGACTACCGAGGGCGCCGGATCCACATAGACACGGCCGAGATAGCCCTCGACAATCAGGAAGTGCCCTTCCATGCGTCCCACCGGAAGATTGCGCATACCCATCACCGCAGGTACGTCCAGGGCCCGGGCCAGGATCGCCACATGGGAGAAACTCGCTCCCCGGGCGGAAACCACTCCCGCCAACCGATCCCGGGGCACCTCCGCAAGCTGCATTGCGCTGACCTCGTCACCGACCAGGATGGTGTTCTTCGGGTACTCATCCAGGGAGGTCACTTTCTGCTGCAGGTGCATCAGGATGCGCCGTCCCAGGTCACGGATATCCGAAGCCCGTTCGCGCAGATAGACATCCTCCATGGCATCGAACACCTTGGCGTGCTCTTCGATGGTCTGACGCAGGGATCCGGCCGCCCAGTTACCCGCGTGGATACGTTTGACCGTGTTGCCGATCAGGGAATCACTGCCCAGCATCATCAGCCAGGCATCGAACAGCGCCCGGTCCTCCGCGGGAAGGCTGTCCTCGAACCGGTCCTCCAGGGCCATCAGGTCACCCACCACGGCAGCTACCGCGGTACGAAACGCCTCCTCCTGTGCGGTGTCCCGGGCAGGACGGTCCGGAACCGCATCCAGGTCCGCGGGAGGATAGACCACCACCGCGGTACCCAGGGCCACACCCGGTGCTCCCGGGTGCCCCTGCAGGAAGCGTTTCGGGGAGGAGACCTGGTTTTGGGAAGTCAGCTGGCTGCTGTTCTGAGCATGGGTGATCGCCCCGGCGAGTTGCGCCGCGAGGGTAAACAGGAAGGTGACTTCGTCGTCACCGAAGGTACGCTGCTGGATCTGGCGCACCACCAGCACCCCCAGCACCCTGCGGTTCTGGATGATCGGCACACCGAGAAATCCCTTGTAGGAGATCTCACCCGTCTCGTTGGTGAACAGGTAACGCTTATGACTCGAGGCGTCCGCCAGGTTGACCGGCTCGGCACGTTCGCAGACCAGACCGATGAGGCCACGATGGTAGGGCAGCTTGACCTTGCCGATCGCCCCCTTGTCGTAACCCTCGGTGGCGCGCAGCACATGTTCGCGGCGCTCGAAATCGGTCAGGTAGACGGAGCAGACATCGGCGCCAATGGCCTGCTTCACCTGACGAATGATGATATCCAGAACCTGTTCCAGATCGGAGGCCGCATTCACCTCCTTGACGATCCGGTGAAGGGTTTCGAGCATGTTTACATGCAGCCGTTTCAGGTCGAGTTTGGATTCGTTCATGGTCGGTCTGTGATCCCGCAGCCTGTCAACAGGTAGGACTTGGTGTAGAGCCTCATACCAACGCGCCTTGCAGAGACACGGCAGCCGGCAACATCAGCGTCGGTTCTGACGCAGATAGCTGGTCTGAAGCCGACCCGGAGTCCCTTCGGGATAGAGCAACGGCGCCAGCTCCTCCAGAGCCTTGGCATAGACGTTGCGCTTGAAGTAGATCACTTCCTTGACCGGGTACCAGTATTTGACCCAGCGCCACTCCTCGAACTCCGGGGTATCCGTGTGATCCAGGCAAAAGGCATCTTCGCTGCAGTTGAGTCTGAGGAGAAACCAGATCTGTTTCTGGCCGATGCAGATAGGCTCGCGGTGGCGGCGGATGTAGCGTTCCGGCAAGCGGTAGCGCAACCAGCTGCGGGTCGCGCCGATCAGGGAGACCTGCTCGGCTTTCAACCCGACCTCTTCGCGTAACTCCCGGAACATGGCCTGCTCCGGGGTCTCGTCGACCTTGATCCCTCCCTGGGGAAACTGCCAGGCGTCCTGACCAATGCGACGGCCCCAGAACAACTGGCGATCGTCGTTGCACAGGATTATCCCGACATTTGGTCTGAATCCGTCCGAATCAATCAAGTCTGCGGCCACACGAGTAGTCCAAAAGATGACCAGAATTCTTCCACATAAGCCTATGAGCGGCAAGGTGACAAATCCTCATCCACTCCCGGGGCAATGATTCGGAGACGGGGCGCGCAGACTCACCGACCGATCAGTGCGTGACCGGGTCGATTGCCCCAGACACCCGCACCAGTCCCTGCGGAACCCAATTCAGACATAAGACTCTGATGGTGATCTGATGGGAGTCGGTCCAATTTCAGGCACAGTTTTCCCGGACATCACCACCCGGTTCATGAAAGTATGTGCCTATTTTTAACATAACCCTGTAAAATACCGGGACTAAGGATTCAACTCCCGTGGGTTGAGATACCGATCCCGCGTACTTGGACAACAACCCCGGACGGTTTGCCCGTAACTGTGAAAAACCTGTAGGACTAGCATCATGGCACTCGCAATCTTTGACCTGGACAATACGCTTCTGGCGGGGGATTCCGATTACCTGTGGGGGCGTTTCCTGGTCGAAAAGGGGATTGTCGATGGGGACGAATACGAACGTGAGAATGAACGGTTCTACGCCGACTACCGTGCCGGTAATCTGGATATACATGAATTTCTGCGCTTCTCACTGCGGCCGCTGAGCAAACACTCACCTCAGCAGTTGGCGCAATGGCGCAGCCTGTTCCTGGAGGAGAAGATTACCCCGATCATCACCGAGCAGGCCCGGCAACTGGTGGAAAAACACCGTCAGGCCGGGGACATCCCCCTGATCATCACCGCCACCAATTCGTTTGTCACGGCGCCGATCGCGGAACGATTTGGCATCCGTCATCTGATCGCCACGGAACCCGAAACCCTGGATGGACACTACACCGGTGAGGTCGCAGGGGAGCCGAGTTTCCGTGAGGGCAAGGTGAACCGGCTCAACGACTGGCTCGAAACCTTCGACCAGTCACTGGACGGCAGTTGGTTCTACAGCGACTCCCATAACGATCTGCCCCTGCTGGAGCAGGTGGCCCATCCGGTAGCCGTGGATCCGGACCAGGCCCTTGAGGAAGTCGCCCGCGAGCGAGACTGGCCGATCCTGCATCTGCACGGTACCCAAGCCCAGTAATATAGCCCCGGAGGGGAGTCGACATGTCGAGACAGACCTTTTTTCTGGTGTTGATCGCGATCATCGGGGGCGTCATCTACGTCATGCGCAGCAGCGACAACCCCCCGGAGACCCGCTACAACCAGACCCCCAATGAGTACATTGAGCTGCTCGAGAAGAAAAAGGCGGCGCGCATGGCTGTCGAAAAGGCGATTCAGCAAGGTGAGGCGCGAAACCGGGAGGCCCTGGAACCCCAGCTCAACGCTGACACAGAGGCCGGTCGTTAGGGTTCTCCACCGCGTCCGCCACCGCATTGAGCAATTCACCGAGTTCCTCGATCGTAATCACATCGAGGATCCGGTTGATCAGCTTCGGGTCCACTGCGGCCTGAACCACCCGGCCGTCCTTGAGGGTCACATTGATCCCGGCCTTGTGCACATGATCCATGCCCTCCTCTTCCGCCACCAGACTCTCGTTCATCTCCAGACACTGGTCGTACTTGGCCTCGATCCGCTCATCCAGGGCCTCATCCAGGTCCTCCGGAAGCATCACGGTCCATTCGCCGTCATCCACTGAGGACTGCGGGGACAATCCCTGCTGTTCGACAAATTCAAGGAACTGCCGCCAGGGGGTTTCATGAAAAAACACATACTCAAGCATCGGATTACCACCTTCAGCGCGGACTCGCGAAATGAGTCACCGCCGCTGTTATTTTACAAACCTGAAACCAAGGGTTCAGGTTTACTCCATCCAACACATCCTGGGAGTCCAAGACATGATGCAACATAAACCCGTCGTCCGCCTGTTCCGCGGTCTTACCCGGTTCATACCTCGTTCCAGGGCCCTTCGCGTAAACCTGCCTACGACCCGTCGCAGGGTGATTCTACAGGAATCGCCGCTGGCCGGTTTCCAATATCATCGCGCTCCGGCGATCTGGCCGTTTCTCCAGGTCGGGGAGTCACTCCATCTGCGTCGCGAGCCGACCAACGCCCATGACCGATACGCGATTGCGGTGTGGTTTCGCAACGAACACCTGGGCTACATCCCGCAACGGGACAACCGCACTCTGGCGCGGCTATTGGATCAGGGTGAACGCCTTGAGACAACCATCGTGCGGCTGCTGGAGGAGGAGCGGAATCCCTGGCGCAAGATACGTCTTCAGGTTGCCTGGGTCGCGGACCGGTCCCTCGGCTGAGTCTGAAGGCATCGCCCGGTACGCTCCCCCGGTTGGACAACACACTCCCGTCTTTTTTCCGGTGAGCGACCTATACCCCCAATCAGGGCCTGCGAGACGCCTTTTCTGATTTTTCCCGGATACCCTCCACCCCCAGGAAAAGCTCCATCTCTTTGGCCGCGTCCCCCAGATAGCGGGTGATCCCGTAATCGGCCAGAACCAACCGGGTGTGGCCGCTGAAACCCATGCGGTAACCCCCCCAGGGATCAGGACCGTCACCGACCGATTCCACATCGATGACAATCGAGCGGGTCACCCCCCTGAGGGTGAGATCCCCCACCAGTTTGGCCTTTCCATCCGGCTGCGGGGTAAAGGAACGACTTTCGAATTTCGCCTCGGGATACTGCTCGACATCCAGAAAGTCTTCATCCCGGAGATGCTTGTCCCGCTCAGCATGATTCGAATCGATACTGGCGGTATCTATCAGCACGGACACGGAAGCCTCTTGCGGCTTTTTATCATCGTAACTGAAGTTTCCGCTAAAGCGATTGAAGCGCCCCACCAGCCAACTGTACCCCAGGTGACTGATACGAAACTGGATGAAGGCGTGGCCACCTTCGGTATCGATGACATAGTCGGACGCCATCCCGCTGGAAGGCAATCCGAACAGGCAACCGATGATCAACAGGGACAGGAATATTTTTCTCATCACATCACACCTCCGGCTTGAATGGGCTGATCCGGTCGACTGCGACAAAAGCATAATTCTTCTTGTCGGGATTCTTTGTCCCAAATCGAGCGGTACACAGTTAATGATAATCATTCCCGATCAAGAACCAAACACATTCACACCCGCATCCTTCCAGCGGCAGTTGAACATCTTTCAATAAATACCGCTGCTTTTCGCATTTTCCTTTTCCGGAAAGCAAAGTTTCCGGATCACGATTTTAACGATTTTTGCACCTGTTCACTCACCTCAAAACCGCCTCAATCCAGAACCTGAAAACTTGAGCACTTGAACTTCGGTGGCTCACAAAATGTGACGCCAATCATAGTGATTTTGTAGCTGATTCACATTGCGCAAACGACCGGCAAATAGTGTGACTTCCGTCCCTCGAAAGTGTGATGCCGTGTATGCAGAAAAACCCTGAGTGACCGTCATAGTGAGCAACATCGTCAGGGAGACGAAATTTTTTCAGAGGTCAAAGGTCATGAAAGCAACACGCAAACTTATCACCATCGCCATCGTTTCGGCCCTTTTCTCAGCCCAATCGAATATCGCTCAGGCAGCCGACTTTTCGTTTGACAGAGCTTACTGGAAAGACAGCCGGAACCTCCTGTATCTGCAGGGGCGCGGCGAACCCGGCAGCGTCGTTGAAGCCTACATCTCGCGCACCTCCGTCTCCCTTGGCACCGCCCTCGTCGATCGTCGCGGCAACTGGCGCTTCCTGAGCAGAGCCCCGCAGTTCATCCCCTGCGCAGTTCGCATGGAAACCGGCGCCGACTCCGGTGAAAGATCCGTTGACTACGCCCCGGCCAACTGTGTCACCGAAGACAACATGGGTGGCGATGAGACTCCTCCCAAGAATACCGCGCCGGTGATCAGCGGCACGCCCAGCACTCAGGTTGCAGAAGGCCAGGCCTACTCCTTCCGTCCGACCGCCAGCGATGCAGACGGCGACACCCTGACCTTCTCCGTCACCAACCGTCCGGCATGGGCCAGCTTCAACAGCGCCACCGGTCTGCTGAGCGGCACCCCGGGTCTGGACGACGCCGGCACCACCAGTGACATCCGCATCTCCGTATCCGACGGAACCGACAGCGCCACCCTGAGTGCTTTCAGCATCAACGTGACCAACAGCAACCAGGCACCGAGCGCCAGCGATGCAGACGGCGACGCATTGACCTTCTCCATCGTCAATCGTCCTTCCTGGGCCAGCTTCAACAGCAGCACCGGCGAACTCAGCGGCACCCCCAGCCTGACCGATGCCGGCACCGCCAGTGACATCCGCATCAGTGTCAGCGACGGTAGCGCCACCGCTTCCCTGAGCCCCTTCAGCATCAGCGTCACCAACACCAACCAGGTACCGACCACCAGCGCTGCCAGCCAGGGAAAGCGAAGCGAAGGCTGGTAGTCCCCGGTAGTCGCGAGGCGATACTGGAAACCCGACGTGCCGTAGGCGCC
>JBEVVH010000108.1:0-12171 GCA_040507245.1 Candidatus Thiodiazotropha sp. | reverse complement strand
GGCGCCTACGGCACGTCGGGTTTCCAGTATCGCCTCGCGACTACCGGGGACTACCAGCCTTCGCTTCGCTTTCCCTGGCTGGCAGCGACTGCGTTGATGGTCCAGAAGGTCCTAAGCGGCGTCTTCACACCGTTTTGCCTCATCAGCCCGGAGATCCTGCTGGTAGATGTCTGAGCCTGTTCCTTGAGGGCGGTGAACACCTCACGGCGAAAGCGCTTTTTGCGTATGTCCGGGGAGGCTGGCCCGCTCTGGTAGACTTCGGAACGACTTGCGAGCGATCTCAGATCGCTGATCGGAAGGGCACTGTCGAAACGCACAATCACCGGGATGCGATGCTGATCCTGTGCCTGGGCACGCAGGCTGGCAACTTCTGCAGTCAGGCTGGCGGCCGGCAGGGTCGCGGGACCCACCGCGATCAAAGCCAGTAGTATGAGCAGGTGACGGTTCAGCATGGGCACTGGTGCTAAGTGGGTACGGCCTCGGGCAATGGGAAGATACTTCTGGATCCCATTTCGGCATATGCTGCTGATGAATCGTTGCCCGAGATTTCATGACCTTGCGGTGTCAGACGGGACTTCGGGCATTACCGGGAATCTTTAACTACTATATGCAGAGAGCATTCGCCGCGATAGGAGTAGTATTACTACCTGAGGGTAGGGTCAGTTACTACCTTGTTTCACCCCATGATCCTATGTAACCGAAGGACGGAAAACATGCCGTTGGCCCATCATCGCATCACATGGCTTGGTAT
The DNA here is from genome assembly GCA_040507245.1 of Candidatus Thiodiazotropha sp. Classification (GTDB taxonomy): domain Bacteria; phylum Pseudomonadota; class Gammaproteobacteria; order Chromatiales; family Chromatiaceae; genus Thiodiazotropha. Next base: position 11,420 of record JBEVVH010000108.1, on the reverse strand, counting down.
GGCTCTGGTGGCCTTTGCACTGGAAATTACCGCACTCTATTTCCAGTACGCGCTCAATCTTGATCCCTGCGTGCTGTGTGTGTACCAGCGTGCAGCGGTACTCGGCATGTTGTTGGCCGCGGTACTCAGCATGAGCGCACCCCATGTGCCGGTGATTCGATGGATCGGTTACCTGGGATGGGGTGCGGCCGCTGGCTGGTGTTTGCTGTTGGCACTGGAACTTACCGGTATGCAGATGGGATGGGTTGAGCCTTCATTGAGTTGTGATGTGAACGCAAAATTCCCGGATTGGCTGAAGCTCGATCAATGGGCGCCGACTCTGTTCCAACCGACCGGTTTCTGCGGGGATGTCCAGTGGACTTTTATCAATTTGAGCATCCCTCAATGGATGGCGATCATCATGACCGCGCTATTGCTGGCACTGGCTGTGATGATCGTTGAGGATGTTCGGGCCAGGCGCTCAGACCCCCAGTGATACAGATCTGCCCTTTGATCTCAAGAAAGCGGTAACCGGCGGAAGAACCGGCAAAGACCCGAATCAGAACTAGGTTCTGGACAGTAGATATCAGGGTAGGGTTTTTATGCATCAAAGCTAAGGGGTTACCCTACATGCAAATACACCCTCCGAGGGATCTCGCTGGGCGACGAAATCTGCTAAGATAGTATCAGGAGAGTTTCAGACTGGGGACTGTCCGCTAACACGAGTGGAATTTTGTTTGGAATTAATCAATGCGGAACAGAATGATTCACAGGTTGGGTAACGCGATTGCCGCTGTCGGGCTGGTGCTGTTGACCTCCTGTGCGCAGCAGCCGCCTGCCGATCAGGCTGCCGAACCGGTTATGCCCAAGGCGGATCCTGCTCAGGGATTTCCGATGTTCGAGACAGCGCAGAATGACGATCAGGAACTCGTGTTGTCCCAGGAGACCCGCCAGGAACCGGAATTTTACGTACGCCAGGGGAGCGGTAAATTCCTCGACACCACGAGCGCTGTCCAGGCGGCCAAACAACCGGCCAAAGGTGACATCACCCTGAATTTCGAAGCCGTGGATCTGCGCGAAGTAGTCAAGGTCGTTTTCGAGGAGATACTGGGTGAAAACTATCTGATCGATGACAAGGTGCAGGGAAAGGTCACGATCCATACAACCTACCCGGTGAGTACCGATGCGGTGCTGCCGATTCTGGAAAATATTCTGCAGATGAACGGTGCGGTGCTGGTGCGCAATGGCGCACTGTATAAGATACTGCCCGCTGCGGAAGCCAAGGATATCGCCCTCAAACCTTCCGTCGGACAGGGCGCCGGATCCATACGTGCGGGCCAGGGTGTGCAGATCGTCCCTCTGAAGTACATCTCCGCCGCCGAAATGAAGAAGATTCTCGAATCCTTCACGCCTTCTGGGGATCAGATCCGGGTCGATCCGGGTCGCAATCTGCTTATCCTCTCCGGCTCCTATCAGAAGATCAACAATCTGTTGCAAACCGTGAAGATGTTCGATGTGGACTGGCTCAGCGGTATGTCGTTCGGCCTTATTCCGTTGAAATACACAGATGCCAAAACGCTCACGGAGGAACTGCGTCAACTGCTCGGGGATAGTGAAACCTCGCCCATGAGTGCGATGATCAAGCTGATTCCGGTGGAGCGTCTCAGCGCGATTATGGTGATCAGTTCGCAACCTCGCTACATCGATGAGGCCCGCCGCCTGATCGCGCAGTTCGACCAAGGCAGTGATCAATCTCCGGACCGGCGCCTCTACGTCTATCACCTGAAAAACGGCAAGGCGGAGAACATCGCATCGATCCTGCAGAATATCTTCGGCAACGAAGTGTCCACACCCAGTCCGGGTAGCGGCATCAGCAGTTCCGATCCTCTGCAGCGTTCCAACGTCCGTCCCCCCCACCTCGACAGGTCTTGATCTGAACACCAGTAACGCGGATCGGGCCAATACTCTTACCCAGGACCAACCCGGCATGGGTGGTGGCCCGGCAGGCGGGCGTGATCGAGGGCCCGCCGCAGCCGCTTCCTCCTCTAGCGGTTCCACCGCAACGATCATCGCCGACGCGGACAACAATGCGATCCTGGTCATGGCCAGCCCCCGTGATTACCAGAAAATCAAAGCTACCATCAGCCGTCTGGATGTACCGCCCAAGCAGGTGATGATCGAGGCGACCATCGCGGAAGTCACCCTGAGCAATAATCTGAGCTACGGTGTGCGCTGGTTCTTCAACGGCACCACCGTCGGCGGGCGTCCCTATCAGGGAGGCCTGGATACGCCGTTGCCCACGGGCATCAGCGGTGACGGATTCGCCCTGGGGTTGTTCAACAGTCTGGATGAATTGAGGGCGTTTTTCGACATCCTGGAGAACGAGTCCTCGGTGAAGTTCCTCTCCGCGCCGCAGATCATGGTGATCGACAATCAGACGGCCAGCTTCCGGGTGGGTGATCAGATCCCCATTGTCACCCGCTCATCCCAGAGCACCACTGACCCGAATGCCCCGATCGTTTCGGAGGTCCAGTTCCGTGACACTGGCACACTGTTGCAGGTGACCCCGAGAATCAATGAAGGGGGTATGGTGACTCTCGAGGTCAGTCAGGAGGTGAGTACCCCGGGTTCCTCACCCGCCGTGGGCGGTGGGGGCAACGTTTCGATCTCCCAGCGGACCATCGAGAGTACGGTCATTGTGCATGACGGCCAGACCGTGGTTCTGGGTGGTTTGATCCGCGAAAACACCTCGAATGGCAAAGCCGGTATCCCGGGATTGATGGATATACCCCTGCTGGGCACGTTGTTCAGCAGTACCACCAAGGATGTCAGCCGTACCGAACTGCTGGTGACCCTGACACCGAAAGTCGTGCGTAATCCGCAGGAAGCCTATGAGATCTCCCAGGAACTTCGCGAGCGCATTCGGGATGCTACACTGCTACAGAAACAGTACATCGAATCCAGGGCCGCCGAGCAGTTGTAAGCGACCCTGACAGGAGTTGCATGAAGTCTCAATCAAGGCTCATCCAAGAAGCGTCTTCACCCCCTCAAACCGGAGAGGCGGCGGAACCGGTTTACTCCCGTGATCCCCTCGCTCTGGCGCTGGTGCGCGCCGGCCGCCTGGGTATCTCCGAGGCGGAGCGGGCGGTGCGTCTCAAGGAGAGTCAGCAGGGCTGATGACCGGCTGGCGGCGATTCTGTTGCAACTCAGCCTGATTTCGGACCGGGATCTGGCCCATGCCCTGGCGGATCTCTGCCGTGTTCCGCTGCTTGAGCGCAAGGCCTATCCGGATGTCGCTCATCTCAACGATACCATCTCCCTGAAATTCCTCAAACAGCATCGCCTGGTTGTATTTGATGAGCAGGACGACTACAGCCTTGCGATCATGGTGGATCCCACGGATCACTATGTGATCGATGCGCTGGAACTCATTGGGGGCAAACCGGTGCGGACCTTGACCGGCATCGCCTCTGAGATCGATGAAACCCTGCAGGAACACTTCAGCGAACTGCACAAGCAGGATGCGGAGATCGACTCGGAGGGACTGGATCATCAACTGCTGCGCAACGATGTGGAACAACTCAAGGAGTTGGCCAGCGAAGCACCGGTCATCAAAATGGTCAACCAGATCATTCAGCGCGCGGTGGCATCCAAGGCTTCAGATATCCATATTGAACCCTTCGAGCAGGTCCTCAAGATCCGCTATCGTATCGATGGCATGCTGAGGGAAACCGAGCACCCCACATTGAGTCTGGCGCCGGCCCTGATCTCGCGCATCAAGATCCTCGCGAATCTGAATATCGCAGAACGCCGACTCCCTCAGGATGGCCGATTCAAGGTGCGGGTACACGGTTCCACTCTTGATATGCGTGTCTCCACCGTGCCCACGCTGCATGGCGAGAGCATGGTGCTGCGTCTGCTGCAACGGGACGAACTCGATCTCAATTTTGCCGGGCTGGGGTTTGAAAAGGATCTGGAGCAGAAGATTCTCGCGGCTCTGGATCATCCTCATGGCATCGTGGTGGTGACCGGGCCTACCGGCAGCGGCAAGACCACCACCCTGTATGCCGCGCTGAACTACCTGAATCGCCCCGAGCGCAAGATCCTGACCGTGGAGGATCCGGTCGAGTACAACATCGAAGGGGTGAACCAGATCCAGGTGAAATCCGGAATCGGGTTGGGATTTGGCGAGGCGCTGCGTTCCATCGTGCGTCAGGATCCGGACGTGATCATGATCGGTGAGATCCGTGACCGGGAAACCGCCAAGATTGCGGCGCAGTCCGCACTGACCGGACATCTGGTGCTTTCGACCCTGCATACCAACGATGCGGCCGGGAGTATCACCCGTTTCATCGACATGGGGGTTGAGCCTTTCCTGCTCACCTCCACGGTCAACGCGGTAATCGCCCAGCGGCTGGTACGCAACCTATGTGATCACTGCAAGCAGCCCTATCATCCCCCCGCGGCCATTTTCCAGCGCCTCGCCGGCTATGCCGAGTCCCCTCAGCTCTACAAAGCGGTGGGATGTGAGCATTGCGGGGGCAGCGGTTACCGAGGCCGTAGCGCCATCGTGGAGATGATCGAAATGAGCGATGAACTCCAGGATCTGATTCTCAAGGGCAGTGACAAACATGCAGTGGCTGCCTGCGCCAAGCGTCAGGGTGCCCGCTCGATGTATGAAAACGGTCTGTTCAAGGTGGTGCAGGGCATTACCACCCTGGAAGAAGTCCTGCGTGTGACTCAGGAGCGATAGTGCAGCATAGGACACGACCCTAGTGACAGCATTTCAATACAAGGCCGTCGCTGCGGATGGTGAGATCGTCGAAGGTGTCCTGGAAGCGCTCAACCAGGAACAGGTAGTGGATCAGATCCATCTCAATGGTCAGGTGCCGATCCGCATCGAGGCACTGCGTACCGCTCCACGCACCCAGTCCCGTTTCAGCTTTCGTTTTCGCCGCAGCCGGGTGTCAGCCACCCAGATCGCTTCGTTCACCCGGGAACTGGCCACCCTGCTCAAAGCCGGACAGCCCCTCGACTCGGCGCTGTCGATCCTGATGGCCATCTCCGGTGCTGAAGCCCCTTTCAGTCGGCACCTCGGTAATATCCGCGATCGTCTAAAAGGCGGCCAGACCTTTGCGGACGCACTGGCCGGTGAAGAGACGTTGTTTAGCCCGTTTTATATTCAGATGGTGCGGGCCGGTGAGGCGGGGGGCGCCCTGGAGCAGGTGCTTGCGCGCCTGGCCCATCATTTGGAAACCTCCCGGGAGGTTCGAAGCGCCCTGATCTCCTCCCTGATCTATCCGGCGATCCTGTTGTTCGTCGCGATTGTATCGATCCTGATTCTGCTCACCTACGTGATACCCCAGTTTCAGGACCTGTTCGTGGACATGGGTGAAACCCTGCCGCTCTCGACCCGCATTACCATGGGGGTTGCCAACTGGTTGCAGAACGATGGCTGGATGCTGGCCGCGGCGCTGCTTCTGATCATCGCCTATTTCAAATGGCAACTCAGCGATCCTGTGCGCACCAAGCGCTGGCACGCCCGCCTGTTGGGTATTGCCCTGGTGGGGCCGATCATCAAGCAGGTGGAGGCGGCGCGATTCTGCCGAACCCTGGGCACTCTGCTGGAAAATGGTGTGCCCATGCTCAAAGCAGTGGCCATCGTCAAGGAAACCATCAGCAACCGGGTCATTGCCGATGGCATGGACCAGGTGATCTCAAATCTGAAATCGGGACACCGCCTGGCCGATCCGCTCATCGATCATGCCCGCTTTCCCGAGTACGCCCTGCAGATGATTCGGGTCGGCGAAGAGTCCGGTCAGCTGGAATCGATGCTGATGCAGACCACGGATATTCTTGATCAGGAGACTCAAACCCTGATCAAGCGGGGACTCAGTCTGGTGGAACCGGTGATGATTCTGGTGCTGGGCCTGATCATCGCCGGTGTGGTGATGTCGATCCTGGTGGCGATTCTGGGGGTCAACGCCCTGGTGGCCCTATGAGCGCTGTCAAGCCGGGTTGTCAGGGCTGTGCCCATGCTGGCTTTACCCTCATCGAAATCATGCTGGTGCTGGTGATCATCGGCATGATCTACTCCCTGGCGCCCCCCCTGTTTCACAAGGCCTTCCCCAGTTTGAAACTCAAAGCAGTGACCCGGGACCTGGTGCAGGAGATACGCTTCGTACAGCAGAGTGCGATCACCACCGGTCAACCCACCACGATGCACATCGACCTGGCGGAGGACCGTTATCAGAGTGAGCAGATCAATGCCGGGGCGCTGCGGCAGCTGCCTGAGGGGTTTCATTTTTCCCGCCAACCGGGCATGGCTTCGCTGCAGACCCTGGATTTGCGTTTTTACCCGGATGGCAGTGCCAGCGGTGGGATGATCCGGATTGAAGCCGGTGCCCGCAGTTATACGATTCGAGTCGACTGGCTGACCAGTCAGGTCGAAATCCTATCCCAACAGGCGCAGTCGGATGATGCAGCAGCGTTACGCATCTGAGGGTATGACCCTGATCGAGGTGTTGGTGGCGTTTGTGATCCTCGCCATGACCATGAGCGTGGTGCTGCGCATCAATTCAGGCGCGATACGCAATCATCAAGTGGCCTCCGACTACCTGGAGGCTGTCTCAATTGCCGATGCCCGCATGCAGCAGATGAGTGTCGAGGTCAACGGGTCCGAAGCGCGCCGTGAGGGTGAGGAAACAGGCGGGTATCGCTGGTTTTATGAACGCTATTCGAACCCGAACGGATTGGATGAAAAACGCCTTGCGATCCCGGCTACACCTTATGAGGAACAGCTCGAAATTCGCTGGGATTCGCCGGCTGGGGTGCGACGTTTGGTGTTTACCCGGCAGGGAATGGCCTATGGCAATAACTGAGCAAATGCGAGGGCGCGATTCACACCAGGCCGGTTTCACCCTGCTGGAGATCCTGATCGCCCTGTTGATCCTCGCAACCATTGTTACCTCCGCTATTTCCATGCTGTTCATCAATCTGAAGGGTTGGGACCAACTGGCGGCGGACAGTGACCGGCAGGTGGCCAAACAGCGAATCATGACGCGTGTGAAAAACACCATCGCGCAGATCCAGCCGATCAGCTGGAAGAATCCAAAAGGCCGACAGCCGGCGTTCATTGGGGAAGCAAACCTGCTTCAGTTCATCTCCCCGGCACCGCAACCCTATACCCCGGGAGGGTTGTTCGAATACCGTCTCTCCGTAGAGCAGGACAGTGTGGAGGGAACCCGTTTAGTCCTTATGTATCGTCCCTATCAGCCTCAGGAACAAGCATTCGTGTTACCGGATCATGGCACCCAGCGTGTGTTGCTCAGCGGACTTGATGACATGAGGTTTCAGTATTACGGAGTGCAGCAGGGTTCGAGGAACCCTGCCTGGAGTGAACTTTGGCTGGAGAGTGCCCGTGACTACCCGGAACTGATCGAGATCCAGAGTGACGGGGCGAACGGTGCCCGGGAAGTGCGCTACATCGCCCTGCGCCAGTGGCGCACGGGGAGCTGAAATGGCGCGCAGCACCATCCAATCACGACAATCCGGCCTGGCTCTGGTCATGGTCCTATGGCTGATTGCGTTGATGACAGTGGTCGCTGCGAGTTTCGCAACCCAATCCAAGGTTGAGTCCAGGCTCGCGCAGAATGCGGTGCAGGCGCTGCAGGCAAAATATCGGGCGCAGTCCGGTTTTGCCCGGGCGATCCGTGAGTTGATGGTCACTGATCCGGCGCAACGTTGGGTATTCGATGGTCGGGTTTACCCCTTGGAGGATGATTTCGCGGTTATCCGTATCTCCATTCGTCAGGCAACGGGACTGGTCAACCTCAATCAGGCCAACCGGGATTCACTGATCAAACTTTTCGCCTTGATCAGTGACGATCGACAGGAGCGTGAGGCCCTGGCGGACCGCATCGAAGACTGGCGTGATGAGGACGATCTGCGCCGCCTCGCCGGTGCGGAGGACCCGGACTATCGTGCGGCTGGATTGACCTACGCCACAGCCGGTCGTGATTTGATGAGTCTCGACGAACTTGCCTATGTGATGGGCTTTGATGCCTCCCGGGTGGCGCGCCTGCGGCCCTATGTCACCGTGCATTCGAGTGGTGGACAGGTCGATCTGCGTTTTGCATCGCCCGAGTTACGTCAATTACTGCAGCAATCCGCACTGGGTGATGCATCGCTGAGTAATGCGTTTGACCAGATCGAGCCGGACTGGGGGTCCTGGGAAGGAAACCCGGCAGGCAATACAGCCGCTGGTAAGGACTATCGGATCGAGGTTGAGGTGCAGACCCGGCAGGGGGCTCACGCCTTTGTTCGGGCGGATGTCACTCTGCAAAGCCAACCGGACCAACCCTACCTGGTCAGGGACTGGCGTGAGTAAGCGGACAAATTGATTCACTTCAGGTAATCACTTCGGGATAGAATCTAGGTATGTCGGTACAAACACTGAAAATTCACTGGCTGGAGTTCTGGCATTGGTGGCGCGGTGAAATCGCCAACCTGCTGCCTGAATCGATGCAGGCCCTGTTCAGTGGCGGCCGGCCGATCCGGCTTCACTATCTCGATGAGGCCCTGCGCATCGTCAACCACGGCAGCAATGACGAGGAGGTGGCCCAGAATTACCTGCGGGAGATCGATTGGCAGGATCCGGAGCAACGCCGGCTGCTGAATTCCGCGAGCGGAATCTCCCTCTGCCTGGGGCGCAAGAACTACCTCGTCAAGACATTTACCCTGCCCATTGAAGCTGAGGAGAATCTGCGCGAGGTTCTGGCGTTCGAGATGGATCGCCATACCCCCTTCAATGCCCAGCAGGTGTTCTACGACTACCTGATCAATCAACGGGATCGGCAAAACCGCATACTTGATATCACCCTGGTGCTCGCGCCCATCGAGAAACTCAAGGATGCCATGCGCCAGCTTGAAGATCATCGTGTACGCATCAATGGCATCGCACCCTGTGATGAGTCCGAACCCGGCATCAACGGGGTGAATCTGCTGCCTATGGCGCAGCGTATCAAACCCATTAAACGCTATCGCTTAGTCAACGGGGTGTTGGCGCTTCTGCTCCTGATCCTGTTATGTCTCCAGCTGGCACTGCCACTCTATCAAAAGAGCCGTTTATCGGATTCGCTTGAACTAACCCGCAGTCAATATCAGAAACAGGCCAACGAGGTTGCAGCCCTGCGTGACGAGGTTACAGCTGCGGAGCGTGAAAACCGTTTCCTGGAGAGCAGAAAACTGCAGACCCACCCGGTGCTGGACGTGCTCCAGGAATTGACCCTGATCCTGCCCGATGACACCTGGGTCAGTCAGTTCGAGATCCGTGACAATAAGGTCCATCTGTATGGTCAGTCCGTCGCGTCCGCGGTACTGATTCCATTGCTCGAGTCCTCCAAAATGTTCCGCAATGTCAGCTTTCGCTCGCCGGTGACGCAGAACAGTAAATCCAACACCGAGCGATTCCACATCTCCGCGGACCTCGTCAATTCACAGGATGAAAGCTAGTGCGTTCATTCACCGAACGACTTACCGCGAAACAGAGCCGAATTCTGGCCATTGCTTTGCTTCTGACTCTGCTCCTGGGCCTGGTCATCCTGGTTGGGCTACCGCTCTGGAACATGAATCAGAATCTGGATGAGCGAATCGCTGAGCAACAACATCAGATCGGCCTTTATCAGCGCATGGCCTCCCAGACGGATTACTTTCAAAGCGCCTACGAGCGACTCATCCGGATTCGCCAGGCCGATCGTCGCTATCTGCAGAGTGAAACCGAGTCCCTTGCTGAGGCGGAATTGCAACGCCGGGTAAAACAGATTGTTTCTGCCGCCCAGGGGGAGATCGTCAGTACTCAGGTGATCAATATTAGCAAGGAGGAGGGCTTCAGCCGGGTTGCGGTGCGGGTGAGGATGAAAAGCAATCTGCAACAGAGCGTACAGATTTTTCATCGCCTCGAAACTGAAAAACCCTATCTGTTCATCGATGAGATCACTCTGCGGAGTCGTCCGGTGGTGCGCCGTCGCATGCCCGCGACAGAACAGATTCGTGAAGCTGAGTCGATGTTGGATATCGATTTTCAGTTGCTGGGTTACATGAAAGGCCCCGCGTCATGAATGCCTGGAAAGGTACCGTCAATGGCCTGAGCCTGCTGTTGACCGGCATCCTGCTGGTTGTGGCGGGTCTGTTGGTCTGGCAGTGGCAGCACCCGCCAGCGGTAGGGGATTTCACCCGGGTCACTGCAGAAAAGGTGGATCCCGGCGAGACCTCCTCGACGATTACATTTGCCCCGGTGCCCTTGAACGCCTATCGGGAGATCACCGAGCGGCCGCTTTTCGTTGAAGGACGCATGCCACCCAAGCCCGAAGAGAATGCACCGGCAAGCGCTGCACCCCGGGCGCTGCCGCTCAAGCTGAAACTGGAGGGCGTCGTGATCACCCCGCAAAACCGGGTTGCGGTCATTCGTGATCTGAGCAGTAATCGACTGTTGCGGGTGACCGAAGGTATGAACCAGGACGACAGGAAACTTGTGCAGGTGGACAACGCCAGCGCCACCGTGGAACGAGGCGGCGAGCGTCTCACCCTCGAACTGGAGATTCCCGGGGCGGGCAAGCAACGCTTTACACCTCCGAAACAACTGCCTTTCGGTCCCCGCTGAGCCCCGTGCCTGTACACCACTTGATCTCAGCTACGCATCGTATTAGTTTGCGCAGTCCACTGTTTTGATCATTTTTTGCTGGATACCAATGAAGCACATCAAGGTACTGTTTGTTTGCATGGGTAATATTTGTCGATCACCGACGGCCCAGGGAGTGTTCCGGGCGATGGTGGCGGAGGAAGGTTTGAGTGATCGGATTCTGACCGATTCCGCTGGCACTATCGATTATCATATCGGCGGTCTACCCGACCGGCGAGCCCGGGAAACCGCATTGAAACGGGGTGTCGACCTCAGTGATCTGAGAGCCCGCCAGGTGAATGTGGAAGACTTCGAGGCGTTCGACTACATCGTTGCCATGGATCACTCCAACTTTCAGGATCTCTCAGCCCTGTGTCCGCCAGGACGGGAAGCGCGGTTGCACATGTTTCTGGATTTCGCACCCGATCAACCGGTACGCGAGGTTCCGGATCCCTACTACGGCGGAAAAGCCGGTTTTGATCGGGTATTCGATCTGGTGGAGGAGGCATCGCGGGGACTTCTGAGCCGAATCCGCATCGAGCACGCTCTGGGCTGATCCCGGGAATCACCGGCTGAAATGAGGCCCCGACGGTTCATCGGACCGCCGGGGCGACAGGCTTACTCCCCGGCGCCGCTATCAACCACGCTGGGCTTTTCAGAGGCCGCGATCGGTGCTCAAGCGAGTCTTCGATCTCATGAAAGATTTTGGGACATCCAAGTCCACCAAAATCGATTCGATCTTTGACAGCCTATTAGTGCCCCG
>JBEVVH010000107.1:0-12222 GCA_040507245.1 Candidatus Thiodiazotropha sp. | reverse complement strand
CAAGCACTTCGCGTGGTAATTTTCTTGCATCGATTTTCTCTTCCATGGAAGAGGAGTATATCAGATATACTTAGTCGCCAGGTTAATAAAAATAGAAAAGTAGATGTTACCCTGCAATTTGGGGCCATAGCCGGTTGTGGCGATATCCTCACCCCAGGAGAAGCTGTCGATCCGTTCACCATAGTTTGGAAATAGCATGGGTGCATGAAGTGAATCGGCTCTGGCGGCCCCGGTGACAATGGCGCCGGAGTAGCGCTCGGAAAAACTGAAACGCTGATATTCGGGGCTGCCAGTCCCCACTCCGGGATTGGCGTCTCCGACCAGGTTATCGAGATTTTGCGATCCGTTACCACCTGCTTCGACGACATGAATGTTCATCGCTGTGACACTACGTATGACGTCGTATACGATCTGATCATACTCAATAGGTACGCAGCCAAAGCAGATAAGTGGATCGCCGTCCCAATGAGGGCCACCTGCCTGCTGCTCGAGAAGTATGATGTCTCCTGCCTCCAAAGGCGCATCGTCAACCAGGGCAAGATTTGCCATGGCGGCTGCACGATTGACGCTTGCAGATACTGACCCGGACTCAGGTATGATTGTTGCGACCTTGATCCTCGCGTGCGGTATCAGTCCGGTAACTCCGTAGAGGTTGTCCTGCGCGCCAAGTATGCCAAGCACCGCAGTGCCATGGCTGCAGTCATTGGACAGGGGGTTGTATGTCGAGGACACTTCCGGTCCGACCAATGCATCTTCATTTGCATTGATGGGGAGAAGATCCTCGTGGGTGAATGTCCAGCAATGTTCGACGTCCGCGACGGTGATGCCACTGGCATCGATATTCGTGTTGGCATAGACGTAGTCCGTGTCGATTCCAAGGGGTGCTGCGGATTTATAGGTATGAAGATCCGTAAATAGCCCTGTTTCTGGAAAGATATCTTCAGGGGCTTGAGTGAGCTGCATTGAGGCGTAGGCCAGTTGTACATAGTCCGCAGAATTTAAATAGTCGATCAGCGCCTTCGTGGAGGCGCCCTTGGGTAGCGCAATCATGAAGTACTGGCTCAAATCCGCCAGTTTTGCATTTGTGTTCTGTTGTGCCTCAAGGTGTCTTTTCGCCAGGGTGTCCGGAGAGACGGGAAGTGCCCGAGTGATCTTGCCGTGTGCATCGGATATTCTCAGGTTGATCTGTTGCAGCGTGCTGACCAGTCGCGTGTTCTTGGTGTCTGACGTATACAGGGTGTTGCCTTTGAGTTGTGTATGACTGCTGTCCTGCATCTTCAGGATTAGCGAGCCCGTGTCCGAGTGTTTGTTCCATGCATAGTAGTCGGATACTTTGTTGGTGGTTTCAGACTTTGAGGTTTCGCGTCCACTGTCAGGTTTGCTAAGAATGGGGTCCAGGCGCGCCGCGGATGCTGTAACGGGTGATAGGCTCATGGTGAAAAGCAGCGTGCAGCATGCTGCCAATTTATGTGTCTGTCTCATCATCTCTCTCCGTATACTGGCCGTTTTGCTGTGTTGTTCTATCCTGGCTATGCACCTCGGGTAAGGTTTGCGGCAGGATGTGGTCAGTAGTGCATGGGTCGTTGTTTGTTGGTTGCAGCACTACAGTTTCGTACAGGCTAACGGATATGCGGTGATCGGTAAGTGCGGTGCCGCACCTCGGATTAGTGACAAAATCACCCACTGGTTACGTAGGATGGTCATGAAAATCCGAAGTGTCCGGGTGACCAGAAAAAGTGGTGATACTTCCGGGAGAAGCCAATCCGCACTGGACAAATGAATTGGTTTTGTTCGTTAATAGTTCATGACGCCCACAAAACTGAGAATTCCGAGATGAGCACTGACAACCAACTCCAGAATCCGAAAAGCAGGCTGACGGTCCGCAATGCCAGATCGCAGGATGTGGCGGGAATATGTGATCTGACACGCCGGGTCTACGAGGTCTCCGGGATGCAGGGTTACTCCCATGGTGCGGTTCTAGGGCAGATCAACCATTTCCCCCAAGGCCAGTTTGTGGTGCTTGTGGATGACAGGGTAGTAGGCTATTGCGCCACCTTTCGGGTGCGGGAGAAGCTTGCTCTGAGGAAACACAGCTGGGTGGAGATCACCGGTAGCGGTTACGCCTCCCGGCACGATCCGCGCGGTGACTGGCTATATGGTATGGAGGTTTGCGTCGATCCCGAGTACCGGGGATACCGACTGGGACAGCGACTTTATAACGAGCGTAAGAAGCTCTGTGAAACCCTGGGGCTGAAAGGCATTGTTTTCGGCGGCCGGCTGCCAAGCCTGAAACGGCGTCTGACTCAATTCGGCACCATCGATAACTATCTGGAAGCGGTCAAAAGCAAGAAGAAACGCGATCCGGTGCTGTCATTTCAGTTACATAACGGTTTTGAGATCGTCGGTGTGCTGGCTAACTACCTGCCGGAGGATCGTGAGTCCCTCGGATATGCGGTGCACCTGGTGTGGCGCAATCCAAAGGTTGATCAGCACGACCCGGCCGGTCAGGAGAAGAATTATGGAACCCGTCAACCGGACAGTGTTCGCGTGGGTACGGTTCAGTACATGCAGCGCCGTGTCCATTCGTTTGAGGAATTCATCAGCTTCGTAGCCTACTTCGTCGACGTGGTGGCGGATTACAAAGGGGACTTTGTAGTCTTTCCCGAGATGTTCACCCTGCAACTGCTGTCGATCGAGGATCAGGAACTCTCTCCCTCAGAATCGATCGAGGCATTGACCAAGTACACCCCGCGTTTCAAGGAGGCCATGCGGGAGATGGCGTTGCGATACAACATCAATATCATCGGCGGTTCTCATCCCACCCGGGTGGCCAACGGCCGGGTGGAAAACATCGCCTACATCTTTCTCCGAGACGGCACTGTGCACGAACAGCCCAAGATTCACCCGACACCCAATGAGGTCTACTGGTGGAACATCGAGGGCGGCAGTGACCTGCATGCCATTCAGACCGATTGCGGCCCCATCGGTGTATTGATCTGTTACGACTCGGAGTTTCCGGAACTGGCTCGGCACCTGACCGATCAGGGGGTGCAGATCCTGTTTGTTCCGTTCTGTACGGATGAACGTCAAAGCTACCTGAGGGTACGTTACTGTTGTCAGGCCCGGGCGGTCGAGAATCAGATCTATGTGGTGATGTCCGGCAACGTGGGTAATCTGCCCAATGTACACAACATGGACATTCAGTATGCACAGAGTGGCATCTTCACACCCTGTGACTTTTCTTTCGCCAGGGATGGCATTGCTGCGGATACCACGCCTAACGTGGAGATGGTGGCGATTGCCGATCTCAGGACCGAGACCCTGGTGATGGCCCGCAACAGCGGAACGGTGAAGAATCTCAGTGACCGGCGCCACGACCTGTACAGTGTCAACTGGCGCAAGCGCTGAGCTTTAAGCGCCAGCTAACGAGCGCTTCAACCCATCCTGGATGCGCAGCGTACGGGAATAGGCGCCGAATCAGAGTCTCCTGATTCGGTGACCGCACGCATGTCCGATCAATGATAAGCCTTGGGCTGTGCAAGGTGAACGCGGCGAGTGCCCCCGCTGGAGGCGTTGCGTCGGTTCTGCGCCATCAGTTTGCGGGTGATCTTTGCTTCGAGCAGGTCGATGATGCGCCCATCGATATTTTCCGACAGTTTCATTTCGCCGGCACAGTGCAGAAAGTCTGCAATCTGTTCAAGTTCGCGAACACTGCCGCGGGCCGGCATGAGACCTTTGTCTACACTCGCCAGCATCAGGCCGAGTTCAAACATGCGATCATCATCCGGGACATTGGGGTATTTTGATTCGTAGTCGTTTTTCATCACTCTCTCCAGCGTCGCGCTCAGGTCTCCTGGGGCGTCCAGCCAGGGGACTCAGAGATCGTCGTTTCGCTTTCCCTATGGTTTAAGCATAGAACCTGCAGGTCTGCGGTGGCTGGCATAATGCCGCAGGATGGCTGTGAACTATTCACAGGATGTGCTGGTGTCGACGCAAGGGGGCAGCCCGTAAACGGCCGACCGGTAGGCATCGGTGTCTGATTCGGTTTGGCCTTCACAGGTTGGGGTATACTGAACAGGTGATGGTCAGGCGGGGACCGGTCCTGTCTCCTGCGGCTTCGGAGGAACCTTGAAACGTTCGTTGTTGATACGATTCGGTATCGTAATATCGATTCTGTTTCTGCTGGCGGTGTCGGGGATGCTCAGTTCAGTGTTCATCGCCGAGACTGCCGGGGGCTATGCGGCTGCCATCAACCAGGCCGGCACCCTGCGTATGCAGTCCTACCGGATTACCAGCAGTCTGGTCCAGGGCGGGGATTACACCGGCCTGCATGACAGCAACCGGCTCGAGCGGTTGGTGGATGAGTACAATCAGCGTCTTTACAGCCCTCGTATCCAGGATATCCTGGCAAAAGGCCCGAGTCCGCAGGTCATTGAAACCTATCAGCGGGTCGAGCGGGAGTGGCGCCAGGTGATGTTGCCTAACCTGGAAGTCTATATGCGCCAGACTCGGCAGGAGGGACCGCTCGATCCGGTTGCCGCCCAGACGCGGTTGCGTCACCTGGGAAAGGTGGATGGGTTCGTGGAGAATATCCACCGCTTCGTCGCCGCGCTGGAGGTGGATGCTGAGGCAAAAAACCGGCAGTTGCGCGCCATCCAGCTGGTGTTGCTGGCCCTGACCTTTGCCCTGGCGCTTGTCAGTCTCTATTTCACCAAGCGTTATGTGCTGCTCCCTCTGCAGGACCTGATGCGTTGTGCCCGGGCGGCCAGTCTCGGGGATTTCTCCATCAGAAGCGCCTATGTGGGCGAAGACGAATTGGGGCAACTCGGTCAGGCCTTCAACGTGATGGCGGAGGATCTGTCGGTGATCTATGCGGATCTGGAATCCCGGGTAGCGGAGAAGACACGGGACCTGTCCCGCAGCAACCGATCCCTGGAACTGCTCTACTCCGCCACCAAGCGATTGAGCGAGTTCGATTTCGATGCGTTGACGCTGGAGGCGGTGATTCACGATATTGAGCAGTTGCTGGGTGCCGAGAGCGGCACCATCTGTCTGGTTAAACCCGGTGAACGGGAGATGTACCGCTTCGCCTCAACCCTCGAAAACCAGGATGCCGAAACGGCAATGGGGGGGCAGGGCTGTCCTCAAGGCACGGAGGACGGGGGGTCTCATCGTTATCGGCTGGACCCGCCGCTAAGGGAGCGGCCTGTTCAGGGATTTGCTGCTC
The DNA here is from genome assembly GCA_040507245.1 of Candidatus Thiodiazotropha sp. Lineage (GTDB taxonomy): Bacteria > Pseudomonadota > Gammaproteobacteria > Chromatiales > Chromatiaceae > Thiodiazotropha. The sequence goes on along the minus strand of JBEVVH010000107.1, from coordinate 6,995 downwards.
CGATCCGGGATGCACAGCAGAACTACGGGGTGATGTGCATTGAGTTTTCCCTGGAGCCCGAGTTGGAGTCCTGGCAGGAGCGATTGATCGAAACCGTTGCGAGTCATATTGCCCTGGCAATCAATCTGGCACGCCAGCTATCGGAAAAGCGGCGCCTGGCCTTGTTGGAAGAACGCAGTGTGATTGCCCGGGAACTGCACGATTCCATCGCCCAATCTCTCTCTTACCTGAAGATTCAGGTCAGTCGCCTCGACAAGGCACTGCAGGAGGAACAGGACAAGACTTCGCTGCTGCAACTGACCTCGGTGCTGCGTTCCGCCCTCAACGGGGCCTACCGTCAACTGCGGGAGTTGTTGACCACCTTTCGTCTGCGGGTCAATGAAGCCGATCTCGGAGCGGCGCTGGCGAGCACGGTCAGGGAGTTTTCCGAACGTTCCGGCATCGCCATTGCCTATGACAATCAACTCGGCTTCTGCCGTCCCTCGCCGAATACGGAAGTCCATATCATCCAGATCCTGCGTGAGGCCCTTTCGAATGTGATCCGGCATGCGGAAGCCACCCGGGCGAGCGTGCGGCTGCAGGGTGATCCGGATGGTTGGGTCGAACTCGTCATCGAGGACAATGGCATCGGCATCGATCCCCAGAGTGATATGATGCAGCACTATGGTCTGCCGATCATGAAAGAGCGGGCCGCCTGGTTGGGTGGTGATCTGGTGATCGAGGAGATGCCCTGGGGGGGCACCCGAATCCAGCTGCGCTTCAACCTGAACGACAACGATGATACGTCAGTCGGCGATCCCATCGCGGAGCGAAACAGTCATGTCTGAATCAGAAATCCACACAGTCCTCACTATTGATGATCATCCCCTGTTCCGCAAGGGGGTCTCGGACCTGATCGGAATGGATGCGAGCCTGAAACTGGTGGGTGAGGCCACCAACGGGCAGGAGGGTCTGTTGCTCGCTCAGCAGCTCAATCCGGATCTGATTCTGCTCGACATTAACATGAAGGGGATGAACGGTCTGGAGACCCTCCGGGCATTGAAGAAGACCGATGTGGACTCTCTGATCCTGATGCTGACCGTATCGGACAATGAGGAGGATGTACTCATGGCGCTGCGTATCGGCGCCGACGGCTATCTGCTCAAGGACATGGAGCCGGAGGACATTCTCGAATCGATCCGTAAGGCGCTGCTGGGCACCCTGGTGATCAGCGAGCGACTGACTCAGCTGCTGGCCAAGGCACTGCGGGATGAGGAGAAGAGCGTTGAAACGGGGGACCTGATTCCGCTGACCTCCCGGGAGCAGGAGATCCTGGAACAGATCGCCAACGGCATGAGCAATAAGCGCATCGCCGACGCCCTCGATATCTCGGAGGGTACCGTCAAGGTGCACGTCAAGAACCTGTTGAAGAAGCTCAATCTGCACTCCCGTACCGAGGCGGCGGTGTGGGCTCTGAGACGTCTCTAAGGATCTACCCTGTCGGTAATAACGACTACCCATTATTAAGTAAACGAAGCTACCAATAAATTAGTAAGCTATTGAAAAATAAATGATAATTTTCGGTTTATCGGGTTCTTAATTGATCCAGATCAAAGTCCTCCCTGACCCCGGGTGAAACACTGATCCCTCATCAGAGGTGATCCGTGAACAGACCCATCCATCGAACCCAATTCCTGCGTGGCGACCTGAGTGGCGGCCGTCAGGGCATCCGTCCCCCCTGGTCCAAGCCTGAGGCGGTTTTTACCGATGCCTGTGAGCGCTGCGGAGATTGCATACAGCGCTGTCCGGAACAGATTCTGATCAAGGGTTCCGGCGGTTTTCCGCAGGTGGACTTTTCCCTGGGGCCCTGCACCTTCTGCCATGCCTGTGTCGAGGCCTGTCGCTATCCGGTGTTTGAGTCCACCGATGCGGCTCTGGCAACGCCTTGGAAGCTGGAGATCTCAATCACCCAGGACTGCCTTTCGACCCGTGGGATCGTGTGTCGCAGCTGTGCCGATGCCTGTGAGCGTGCGGCGATCCGCTTCCAGCTTCAAACCCGGGGCCGTTCCATACCCCACGTACTCGACTCGCACTGTAATGGCTGCGGTGAGTGTTTCGCAGTCTGTCCCAGTCAAGCGATATCCATTTTACCGGGCCAGCGGGACTGCGCCGCCTGAGCCCTTCGAGGAGATACCCTGTCATGAATATCTGCAGCCTGATTGTCCACACTCAACCCGAACGAGGAAGCGAGGTCTCCCGGCGCCTGGAGGCGTTCAACGGCGTCGAGGTTCATGCCGGTCAGGAGAGTGGAAAGCTGATCGTTACGGTCGAGGACGAGGGCGAGTCCATCTCGCCTGTGTCGGAAACCATGAATGCGTTGCGGGACGTTGAAGGGGTCGTCAGCACGATTTTGATTTACCACTACGGTGGCGAGGAATCGATGGAGGAAATGAACCGTGAAATTAACTAGACGCGAATTTATCAAGAGCAACGCCGTCGCCGCTGCCGCATCGGTGGCCGGCGTTACCCTGCCGATGGGGGGCGCCTCCGCGGCCGAGGGCGATGACGGTATCCGCTGGGACAAGGCTGCCTGCCGTTACTGCGGAACCGGCTGCAGTGTTCTGATGGGTGTGAAGGATGGCAAGGTTGTAGCCAGTCAGGGCGATCCCGATGCACCGGTCAACAAGGGCCTCAATTGCATCAAGGGCTATTTCCTGCCGAAGATCCTCTATGGTGAGGATCGCCTGACCAAACCTTTGCTGCGTAAAACCAACGGCAAGTTCGACAAGAATGGTAAATTCGAAGAGGTCAGCTGGGATGAAGCCTTCGATGTCATGGCCGAGAAGTGGAAGGCCGCACTCAAGGCCAAGGGTCCCAGTGCGGTAGGCATCTTCGGTTCCGGTCAATGGACCGTGTGGGAGGGTTATGCCGCCTCCAAGTTCATGAAGGCCGGCCTGCGTTCAAACAACCTGGACCCGAACGCCCGTCACTGCATGGCCTCCGCGGTAGGTGCTTTCATCCGTGGCTTCGGCATCGACGAGCCGATGGGCTGCTACGACGATTTGGAACATGCGGATGTGTTTGTGCTCTGGGGCGCCAATATGGCGGAGATGCACCCGATCCTCTGGTCGCGTCTGACCGACACCCGTCTGACCAAGCCGGGCTGTGAAGTCCATGTGATGTCCACCTATGAGCATCGCTGCTTCGAACTGGCCGATAATCCACTGGTATTCGCCCCTCAGACCGATCTGGTGATTGCCAACTATATCGCCAACTACATCATCCAGAACAAAGCCTATAACCAGGATTTCATCGACAAGCACGTCAACTTCAATGCCACCACCACCGACATCGGCTACGGTCTGCGTCCCGAGCATCCGCTGGAGAAGGCGGCGAAAAACGCGGGCAAGGGCAAGTTCAACAAGGTGAGCTTTGATGAGTACGCCAAGCTGGTCTCGGAGTACACCCTCGACAAGGCACACAAGATGTCTGGGGTGCCGAAGGAGAACTTGGAGCGACTCGCCAAGGCCTATGCCGATCCAAACAAGAAGGTGACCTCCTACTGGACCATGGGTATGAATCAGCATACCCGCGGTGTGTGGATGAACGGACTGGTCTACAACATCCATCTGCTGATGGGCAAGATCTCCCAGCCCGGCAGCGGTCCCTTTTCTCTGACCGGTCAGCCCAGCGCCTGTGGCACCGCGCGTGAGGTGGGCTCCTTCGCCCATCGTTTGCCTGCCGACCTGGTGGTGAAGAACCCGGCCCACCGGGCCTTTGCCGAGAAGATCTGGAAACTGCCCGAGGGCACCATCAACGAGAAGGTGGGTTTTCATGCCGTGTTGATGCACCGCCAATTGAAGGACGGCGTGATGAACTGCTACTGGCAGCAGTGCAACAACAACATGCAGGCTGCGGCGAACATGAATGAAGAGTCGCTGCCCGGTTGGCGCAACCCGGACAACTTCATCACCGTCACCGATCCCTATCCGACCGTTTCGGCCCAGGCTGCCGACCTGATCCTGCCCACCGCGATGTGGATCGAGAAAGAGGGGGCCTACGGCAACGCCGAGCGGCGCACCCAGTTCTGGCGTCAACAGGTGCAGGCGCCGGGTGAGGCGAAGTCGGATCTGTGGCAGACCATGGAGTTCTCCAAGCGCTTCAAGATGGAAGAGGTCTGGCCGGAAGAGTTGCTGGCGAAAATGCCGGAATACCGGGACAAGACCCTCTACGAAGTGCTGTACGAGAACGGCCAGGTTAATCAGTTCCCCTACGAGGGCAAGATTTCCGATGATCGAGGCAATGAGTACGCCAACGATGAATCGGAACACTTCGGCTACTACGTGCAGAAGGGCCTGTTCGAGGAGTACCGGATGTTCAACTCCGCCGAAGACCGGATCAAGCCGGGACACGAAATGGCCGAGTTCGACGCCTACCATATGGCGCGCGGTATTCGCTGGCCGGTAATCGATGGCAAGGAAACCTTGTGGCGTTTCAGTGAAGGCTATGACCCGCATGTGGAGAAGGGCAGCGGATTCCAGTTCTACGGCAACAAGGACAAGCGGGCCAACATCATCTTCGGTCCCTATGAACCGCCCGCCGAGGTGCCCGACAAGGATTTCGATCTGTGGCTGTGCACCGGCCGCGTACTGGAGCACTGGCACTCCGGCTCGATGACCCGCCGGGTGCCTGAACTCTACCGGGCCGTGCCTGATGCGGTGGTGTACATGCATCCGAACGATGCCAGGAAACGTCATCTGCGCAACGGCGCCATGGCCAAGATCAGTTCGCGTCGTGGTGAGATCGTGTGCAAGGTCGACACCAAGGGTCGCAACCGTACACCGGAAGGCCTGGTGTTCATTCCCTGGTTCGATGCAGGACGTCTGGTCAACAAGCTGACTCTGGACGCAACCGATCCGCTTTCCAAGGAAACGGATTACAAGAAGTGTGCGGTAAAGATTGAAAGAGCGTAGGAGGCCGGGGGAAGGAGATCCGGATGTGCAGGGCAAGGGTCTTGTAGCAAGCCGGAAAAAAGTGCGGGGATCTCGCACATAAAAAAACGGCCACTCGGTGTAACGGTGGGGCTGCGCCCCACCTGATCCGAGTCATTCATGAAGTGATGGCATATGATTTCTCAGGTAAGTATCGATGTCCGAGTCCGAGAAAAAAAGTGATCTGAACCGTCGCCAGTTTCTGGGCAATCTGCTCAGGACCGCCTGCGGTGTCGGGCTGGTCGGCATGGGTCTGGGACTCTATGCTCAGCGCGCCGATTCGTTACCGGCTCAGGTCATACGTCCCCCGGGCGCACTGCCTGAAGAGGACTTTCTCGGCGCCTGCATCCGCTGCGGTCTGTGTGTGAGGGACTGTCCCTACGACATTCTGTCGCTTGGGGCGATCGGTGAGCAGGTGCCTACCGGAACACCCTATTTCATCGCCCGCACCGGCCCGTGTGAGATGTGTGAGGACATTCCGTGTATCAAGGCTTGTCCCACCAATGCCCTGGATCACAGCCTCACCGATGTCGAGGCGTCGCGCATGGGTCTGGCCGTGGTGGTGGACCAGGAGAACTGCATTGCGTTTCAGGGATTGCGCTGCGAGGTCTGCTTCAACATCTGTCCAATACGCGGTCGCGCCATATCACTGGATCTGCAGCACAACGCCCGCTCCGGTAAGCATGCCCTGTTCATTCCGGTGGTTCACTCCGAGGCCTGCACCGGATGTGGACTCTGCGAACGCGCCTGCATCCTCGAAGAGGCGGCTATTAAAGTATTCCCCACCCATCTGGCCAAGGGTGAGTTGGGTAAACACTATCGTCTCGGTTGGCGAGAGAAGGCAAGGAAGGGCGAGGCACTGGTCTCGCCCGATGCCGAACATCATTACAACCTGCCTGAAGGGGTGCAATACGACCTGCAGGGCAAGGGACTGATTCTCGAGGGTGAAGCGGTGGAGAAGCCGGTGTCGAAGAATCCGCCGGATACCCTGAACAACAGTTTTCTGGATAAGCCGTGATGATTGAAGCAGGCAAACTCGGCCAAGAGGCGATCGCGAACAAAGGCTGGTTGATGGCGCACCGGTACCTGATCCTGCGGCGTATCAGCCAACTGAGTATTCTGGCAATTTTTCTTAGCGGTCCCTTATTCGGGCTATGGATTGCCAAGGGTAATCTAGCCTCCAGCCTGACCCTGGATGTACTGCCACTGACCGATCCCTATGTGTTGTTGCAGGGCATGCTCTCCGGGGTGATGCCCGAGACCGCTGCGCTGATCGGCGTAGCGATCGTGGTGGTGTTCTATTTACTGGTCGGTGGACGTGTGTACTGTTCCTGGGTCTGTCCGGTCAACATGGTGACGGATCTGGCGGCCTGGCTGCGTCGCAAGCTAGGCCTGCGGGCGTCATCTCAATTGTCACGCAACGCCCGCTACTGGATGCTGGGGTTGACCCTGGTGCTTCCGTTGGTCAGCGCAGCAGGCATTGTATGGGAACTGGTGAATCCGGTGTCAGTGATGTTTCGCGGCGTCGTGTTCGGTATCGGCGCAGGCTGGCTGTTGATCGCCGGTGTGTTTCTGTTCGACCTGCTGGTGGCAAAAGACGGTTGGTGTGGTCATCTCTGTCCGGTGGGGGCGTTTTATAACCTCCTCGGAAGCAAAAGCCTGGTGAAGGTCAACGCAGTACGGCGTAGTGCCTGTGACGATTGCATGGAGTGTTATGCGGTTTGTCCTGAACCCCAGGTGATCAAGCCGGCTCTGAAGAGTGAGAAAAAGCATTTGAGCCCGGTGATTTTGTCATCGGACTGCACCAACTGCGGACGTTGTATCGATATCTGCGGTAAGCACGTTTTCAGCTACGGCGGGCGTGGTGCTGTTGAGGTGAAGCTGAGCGGATCCAACAACGATATCCAAGCTGGCGTAAAGGTCTGACGGGCGCGTCAGTAACCATCCCCCGGCAAAGCCGGGGGCTTTCGCTGTGAACCGCTCAAAGCGGTCTATTTAACGGAGCCTATCGGCTCCTTGAGCCCC
>JBEVVH010000106.1:0-12270 GCA_040507245.1 Candidatus Thiodiazotropha sp. | reverse complement strand
CCGGGGCACTAATAGGCTGTCAAAGATCGAATCGATTTTGGTGGACTTGGATGTCCCAAAATCTTTCATGAGATCGAAGACTCGCTTGTTCCTTGGCTTGACACCAACCCGGGCGCGGCACCCTGCCCCGGATCCGTGCAGGCACACTGAACGGTCCCGGTCAGGGCATTCGCACCCGAAACATACCTTTTGGGAGGGCGCTATGAACTGGTTGACGAGAGGTCGATATCACGCGACTGTCGGTACCGTCATCGGCATACTGATATGGGGAACGTTTTCACCGGCCGAAGCGGCCAGACCGTCAGGAGTCATCGGCAAGGACTGGGGTAATCCACGCGGACAGGAGTGCGTGGAGTGTCACTGGCAGGAGGATCCGGGACTCACCATGGAGTGGAACAACAGCCAGCATGGACAGAGCGGCGTCAACTGCCTCGACTGCCACGAGGCGAAGGCTGAGGACAAGGACGGCTTCGAACATGAAGGTTCACGGATTTCGATCATCGTCACCCCGAAGGACTGTTCCCGTTGCCACAACACCGAGTTCGAAGAGATGGACGGCTCCCATCACGCCAAGGGCGGCCAGATTCTCGCCTCCCTCGACAACCTGCTGGGTGAGGTCGTCGGCGGTCCGGCTGCGGTCAATGCAGGTTGCCGCCAATGCCATGGCGCAGTGGTAGAGATCGGTGAGGACGGTAAACCCTCCCCGACCACCTGGCCAAACACCGGTATCGGGCGTATCAACCCGGACGGTTCATCCGGTTCCTGTACCGCCTGCCACGGCCGCCACCGCTTCTCCAAGGCCCAGGCGCGCACACCGGACACCTGCGGCAAGTGCCACGTGGGTCCTGACCATCCGCAGATCGAGGTCTACAACGAATCCAAGCACGGCATCATCTACCGGGCCAAAGTGGATGAGATGAACCTGGAATCCGACAAGTGGGTCGCCGGCATCGACTACTCGGCGGCTCCCTCCTGCGCCACCTGCCACATGAGCGCCGGCGGTAAACAGGGGAAGACCCACAACGTGGGTGATCGCATCTCCTGGACCCTGCGCCCTCCGGTCTCGCAGAAGATCAACCTGGTACGCCTGGAGAATGGACAGGAGTTCGATGTGAAGGAGGGTCAGAAGATCCCGAGCGTGGGCGACAAGGAGAAAGGCTCCACCGTGATCGAGGTCGTGACCTGGGAAGAACGGCGCAAGAAGATGCAGGATGTCTGCGCCGCCTGTCACAGCGACAGTGTGATCAACGGTCACTACAACCAGTTTGACAACGTCGTCGAACTCTACAACGAGAAGTTCGCCAAACCCATTGCCGCCATCATGGGAGAGTTGAAGACCAACGGCTACATCACCAAGAGCCCCTTTGATGAAAAGATCGAGTGGACCTGGTGGGAGATCTGGCATCACGAAGGTCGTCGTGCCCGTCACGGCGCGTCCATGAACGGTCCGGACTATACCTGGTGGCACGGCATCTATGATGTGGCGAAAAACACCTACTTCGAATGGATCCCGGAACTCAAGGAAGTGGTGATGAAAAAGGATGGCAACGAGAAGTTTGCAGACGCCATGCTCGACAAGTATTTCCGTCCCATCGACGGCCACTCCTGGTACTTCGACGGCATGAGCAAGGAAGCCATCGACAAGGTCCGCAAGGGTTTTGAAGACCGCTACGGAAAAGGCGCCCTGAAGTGACCCGCCCCCCTCCGGGCCAACGCCCGGAGGGGCAATAGTCCATAACATCACATCACGAGGTCTTGAATGCACAGGTTATGGTTACTGATCACCACCCTGATTTTCACCCTGTTCATGGTGAATCACGCGCTTGCTCAGGAGAGCACAGAGGATTTGATCGCCCAGGCAGTAACGGCCTCTGAAAAAGGCGAACTGAAACAGGCGCGCAGCCTGTTGCTGGAGGCCGTCGCCCAGTCACCCGACTCCTCCCTGGCCTACACCCGCCTGGGTGGCGTGCAGCTTCTGCAACAGGAGTACGGACCGGGTATCGAGAGCTTTCAGCAGGCCATCATGCTCGACAAGGGGAACGCGGATGCCTTCATCGGCCTGTCACTGGCTTACCTGCATCAGGGGCGCCATGCCCTGGCCCGGGAAGCACTCAAGGAAGCATCAAAGCTGGGAACGGCCAAGCAGCAGGAGATTGACAAGGTGCTGGTCTGGCTGGATCAGCGCGACACCGAAATGACTCACTGAAGCGCCCCGCGCACTTGAGGAGAACTCCGATGAAAAACCCAATCATACGACGTGCGCTACTGCTCGGCAGTGCACTCTGCCTGGCGACCCTGCCGGTCCTGGGCGATGACGGCGGTGGTGTTCGTTCACCCGGCATGCTCGCGGACACCTGCGCAGGATGCCATGGAACCGACGGCGCCAGCGCCGGTGAAATGATGCCGATCATTGGCGGTCTGGATAAACAGTTCATGATCACCGCGCTGATGGAATTCAAGAGCGGTGAGCGCGACTCCACCATTATGGGGCGGATCGCCAAGGGCTACTCAGAGAATGAACTCAAGGCGATCGCCGCCTATTTCGCAGCCCAACCCTGGGTATCGAGTCCGGTCGAAGCCGACCCCAAACTGGCGGCTCAGGGCCAGGTGATTCATGACAAACAATGCAAAACCTGTCACGAAGAGGGCGGTCGGGAACAGGAGGATGAAGCGCCACGACTGGCCGGACAGTGGCCGGACTACACCCTACTCTACTTACAGGAGTGTCATGCCAAGGGCAGCCGCTGCCACCCCCGCAAGATGGGTAAACGGGTCAGCAAACTCAGCGACGAAGAGCTGAAGGCCATGGCTCATTATTACGCCAGTGAAAAATAGGGGAGCGCTGCAATGACAGGTTTCACACGCAGAAGATTCATACAGGCAACCGGCGCCTGTGCCGCTGTCGGTGCCTTGGGCTCCATCAGTCCTGCCTCGTTCGGTGCTGGCGCCAAGGCGCGGGTTATCGTGGTCGGTGGCGGCTATGGAGGCGCCATCGCCGCCAAGTATCTCAAACGCGCAGATCCCGGGATCGATGTCATGCTGATCGAACGCAATCCGAACTACGTCTCGTGTCCCTTGAGCAACGAGGTCCTTTCCGGAGAGCGCACCCTCGACAGTCTGACCTTCGGTTACCAGGCCCTGGCCGATAGGCACGGGGTGAAGGTGGTTCACGACAGCGTGGTCGGTATCGATGCGAACGCGCATAAATTGAAAGTTGCCGGTGGTAACGAATACACCTATGACAAGCTGATTCTTTCCCCCGGCATCAACTTCCGCTACGACAAGATCGGCGGTTACAGCGCCGAGGTGGCCGAGCGGATCCCACACGCCTGGAAGGCAGGCCCCCAGACCCAGCTGCTGCGCAAACAACTCGAGGGAATGAAGGATGGTGGCGCCTGCTATATCGTCGCACCACCCAACCCGTTTCGCTGTCCGCCCGGACCCTATGAGCGGGCGGCGCAGATCGCATTCTACTTCAAACATCACAAACCCAAATCGAAGGTGATCATCCTCGATGCCAAGGACCGGTTTTCAAAACAGGGACTGTTCATGCAGGGCTATGAGAAATTCTACCCCGGCATGGTGGAATGGGTCTCCGGAGCATCCGGCGGGATCATTGAAGCGGTGAATCCCGATGCCATGACCCTGGTCGGACAGGTGGACGAGTACAAGGGTGACGTTCTCAACATCATTCCGCCGCAGAAGGCCGGGCAGATCGCCCAGGATGCTGGATTGACCAATGAAACCGGCTGGTGTCCTGTGGATCAAAGGACCTTCGAATCGGCCCTGGCCAAGGATGTCTTTGTCATCGGCGATGCCAGCATCGCGGGCAAGATGCCCAAATCCGGCTATGCCGCCAACTCCCAGGCCAAGGTCTGTACCGCTGCGGTTGCCGCGATGGTCAACGGTGAAGCCCCGGGGGAACCCTCCTATGTCAATACCTGCTACAGCATCATCAGCCCGGAGTGGGGGATCTCGGTGGCCGCTGTGTACCAACTGGTGAATGGCGGCATCGAGGGCGTCGAAGGCGCCGGGGGACTCTCCCCCATGGATGCCTCCGAGCACACCCGGGCAACCGAAGCGCAGTATGCTCGCAGCTGGTTCCGTAACATCACCGCTGACATGTTCACCTGACCCGGGCGCTAAGCCCTCCCAGCCCAGGGCCGATGCCAGACGCATCGGCCCGGCAGGTTACGTGAACGATGATCCTCAGGCTTATCGCGCCGTCATCACGGCGTATTTTTTTGCCTGCCACAGCACCCGACTCGTCACGGCTGTGCGCGTTAAGGAAGGATGCGGTTGGGGATCCGTCGCGCCTCTCCGGTTCAGCGAGCCGATCCCTCCCCGCTGCTGGCGCTCGGTGAAGGGAGTCTGGTTCACTCATCAGGCAGTCGGGTAGGTCGGGTTACGCTGCGCTAACCCGACCTACGGCCACACCGCGTTCATTCTGCCTTGCTAGGCGCAAAATCAGCCCCAGCAGAGCATATTGGATTAGTGTTAACAGGCCCTAATGCACTCGAAAAGCACACCCCCTCTCCCCTTGTGGAAGAGGGCCGGGGAGAGGGGGAGGAAAAACAGTTGATCCTGCTGGAGCAAGTCTCAAGCGTGACTCAATCGGATACAGGTCGCTCTTCGATGCGATTTTCCCGCTGCTGGCGCTCGGTGAAGCGTGTCTGGTTCAGGTTGGCCTTTTCGAACAGACAACGACTCAATTCCGCACAGGTGAAATCCACGCCGTAGAGATTCGCACCGCTGAAATCCACCCCATCTAGCTTCGTCCCTTCGAAACGCGCCCCTTTCAGGTTTGCCCCGGCCAGGGAACTACGCTGGATCAGGGCGTTGCTGAAATCGGTGTCGATCAGGTTCCCCCCCAGCTCCACATTGACCAGCCGGGCACCGTTGAACCGCGCCTGGGCCATACGGGCGCCAATCAACCGTGCACCGCTCAGATCCGTGTCACGCAGATCGGCTTCACGCAGGTCACTCTTTTTCAACTCCGTTGCAACGAGCCGGGCACCCTGCAGGTTGGTCCCCCGCAGATCGGCACCGAGCAGCAGGGCTCCGGACAGATCGATGCCTCGCATATCGATCCCTGAGAGACGGCTGTGGCGCAGGTCGGCGGCGCTGAAATCACTGCCGGTCAGGGATCCAGCGACTGTCAGATCGGCACCACGCAGGTGCGCCCCGGACAACCGGGCCCGATCCAGCCGGACACCGCTGAAGTCGACCTGGGTGAGCTGGGCATCGCCCAGGTCGGCATCGCTCAAATCGGTCTGGGAAAGATCGGCACCCTGCAGATTGGCCTGTTGCAGGTTCGCCCCGTTGAGCCGTGCCCTGTGCAGCCGGACATAACTCAACCGTCCCCGCAACAGAGACTGACCTTGAAGATCGACCCCGCTGAGATTCGCCCGGCTGAGGCTGGCCCGGTCCAGGCGGGCATCCCTGAGCATCGCACCGGTGAGGTTGGCCTAGTAGATCAACGCCCCGTCCAGCCGGGAGGCGCTCAGATTCGCCCCGGACAGATCCGCCCCCCGCAGGTCGGCCCCTTGCAGATCCAGGCCGCTGAGATCCACAGAGACCAGGGAACATTCGACACATCGGCCCTGCCGCATCAGTTCGACCCGGGGATCCGCGCCCGATGGCCAGGATAAAAGCGCAAGTCCGAGCAGCAGAATGGCTTCTGAAACACTCTGGATTAGCATCGGCGGTCGCTTTGTCGGCATTGGAGATCAACCGATCCGTTGCTGCTCAGATCATACTCAGGGACTGAGCCTTCTGAATGTCCGAGAGGTAGATGTGCTTGGCTTCGTTGACGATCATCCCCTCTTTCTCCAGGGCCAGCAGGGCCCGGCTCAGGGACTCCGGCGCCAATCCCAGGTAGTTGGCGATGTCGGTCTTCAGCATGGGTAAGGGGATGGTGCGTAAATCCGAGGCATAACGCACCCGGGTACGCTTGAACAGATCGAAGATGAACCAGGCGACCTTCTGCTTCGCCTTCAGGTTACGCGCCAAAGCCCATTGGTAGACATCACTGTTGAGGGTGCGGCCCAAACGGGTCATCAAGCCTTGCTGAAAGTCCGTACAAGCATTGCACATGGCCTTGATCTGGTCATAGGACAGCTCGCACACCCAGCACTCATCAAGGGCCATGGCGTCCGCCGGATAGCTATCGCAAGCAAAGGCATCCACCCCAAGCAACTCGCCGAACAGGTAGAATCCGGTGACCTCCATGACCCCGTTGACGGTGCAGATCTGAGTTTTCACCGATCCCCGCTGGATCATGTAGAGCGTGGTGAAAGGCATCCCGGAACGGTAGATCAGGTCGCCTTTCTGAAAAGGACCCTTGGTGCGTATGGCGCGTTTGAAGGTGTTGCACAGTTCACCGCTGCAAACGGATTGAAGACAGAATGGCTTGGCCTGACAGGTGCTGCATGAGGGCCCTTTGACGACGATGCGCAGGTCACGAGCGAGCATAAAGAATGTGTTCTTTTTTAGGGAGTTCAGATTTAAGAATAGCTTTCCTGCGAGACCGGTGCCAGCCTCTGATGCAGGTTTAAACCACCCGTTGCAACAGCAGGTTTCCGGACTCATCCATGCGGCACTCCCAGCCCGGTTCCACCCACAGGGTGGAGGCCATTTCAGTGATCAATGCCGGACCGGACAGGGACTGGCCAGCTGTCAGTGTGTCACGCGCATAGCGGGGCACGGCAGCGGTGACTCCAGGCAACTCGAGCCACTCCTGAACCTCACCAGGCTGCCCAGCCCGGAATTGGGGCAGGATCATGTCCGGCTGCGCACCCCGCAGGGCGACACGCAGGTTCACCAGTTCCACCGGCGCCGCCATGCGATGACCATAGCGGGCCTGATGACGTTCGTGGAAATCCTGCTGTGCCTGCTCCGGGTTCTGCCACGGGACGTTGAGGGTGTAGGACTGGCCAAGATAACGAAGATCCAGGGAGTAGTCCCGCTCGATGGATGCCATGGGGATGCCCTCTTGCTGCATTTCAAGCAGACCTTCCTCGGCAAGATGATCCAGTTGCGAGACAATCTCCCGCTCATCCCGCTCACCCAGCAGACCCAGCCAGGTTTGCAGCAGTTGCCGGCCCGGCCGGGTGGCCAGCATACCCAGCGCCGAGAGGACGCCGGCGTTCACCGGCACCAGGGCCTGATGTAGACCCAGGGCTTGGGCCAGTGCACACACGTGCAGGCCACCCGCACCGCCGAAGGAGGCCAGGGTGTGGTTTCTCGGGTCGATGCCCCGTTGTACCGAGATCACCCTCAGGGCATGGGTCATGTGTTCGTTGGCAACCCGTACAATGCCCTCCGCGGCCGCCTGCAGACTCAGACCCATCTGCTTCGCAAGCTGCCCCACAGCCATCTCGGCGGCTGCCCGGTCGAGGCTCATGCGACCGCCGAGAAAGGCGTCCGGGCGCAACCGGCCGAGCACCAGGTTGGCGTCGGTGACGGTCGGCTCGAGGCCGCCCCGGCCATAACAGACCGGCCCGGGATCCGCTCCGGCAGACTCCGGCCCCACCTGCAGCATGCCCCCGCCATCCAGGCGCGCGATGGACCCACCCCCCGCACCGATGGTGTGCATGTCCACCATGGGCACCGCCACCGGCCAGGGCCCGATCCGGCCTTCCCGGGTCAAACGGGGCTCCCCTTCGATCAGCGCCACATCGGTGGAGGTGCCCCCCATATCCAGGGTCAGGAGTCGATCCCGAGCGGAGGCAGAGGCCATGAAACCGGCTCCCACCAGACCACCGGCTGGTCCTGACAGGAGCATGCGTACCGCCTGGCGGGCAGCCTGCTCCGCCACAATCGCCTCTCCGGAACTCTGCATCACGGCGATCCGGCTGCCGGGCAGCCCCTCGCGCAGACGCCGCAGATAACCTGCCACCAGCGGCCCGACCCAACTGTTCAGCCAGGTCGCGATCCCCCGTTCGTACTCGCCGCTGGCCGGCAACACCTCGGAGGAACGGGAGCAGAACACCGACTCGGGCATCAGCGCTTCGATACGTCGCTCGTAACGGTCGTCCAGGTAGCTGAACAAAAGGTTGATCGCCACCGCCTCGGGACGCTTTAGCGCAATCATCATCGCAAGTGCCTCCAGGTCAGCATCGCTCAGCGGCTCGATCGGCTCGCCGTCGGCGCCCAGGCGCCCGCCGGTCTCGATGCAGTCCCCGGCGGGCACTGGAGGCTCAACCGCCTCGGGCTGCAGGTTGTAGAGCTCCCGGCGCGCCTGACGCCCCAGGGTCAACAGGTCACCCAGTCCCCGATTGGTGATATACAGGGTCCGCACCCCCTTGCCTTCCAACGCGGCATTGGTGGCGACGGTGGAACCGTGGATCAAGACCAGTCGCGAAGGATCGAGATCGAGCTCCCGAATGCCCTGGAGGATGGCCTGCTCCGGAGCCCCGGGTGTGGAGAGCACCTTGTGGGTCTGTAACCGGCCATCCTGGTAGAGGACAAAATCAGTAAAGGTGCCGCCGGTGTCGACTCCAAGCAGGGCAATACGGGTGTGCTCTTGATTCATGCGTGCGTTGCGGGTCAGCGAAGTCGAAACAATTCAATCCGCCCGCTTCGTTAGAAACAGGCGCAGGGCCTATTATGCGTGGATGGCGTCTTGGATACACGGTCCCGTTGAAAGAATCCGTCTACGGGAAAGACACACAAGTGACGGACCGACCGTCTCAGTATCCGGGGGGGGTTTGCATGCACCCATAAGGGTGGTATGTTGAGCGGCGCTCTTCATCCGCACCGGAGCACCGGGCAGGACCCCGTATGGCACAGGAAGGCGACCCATGGCGCCGAAGCATCCTAATTCATGACAGAACTTCTGATCACCCGGCAACTCAGCCGCCAGTTCCCCCCACACGAGGTCGTGCAACCCCTCGACCTGAGCCTGGCCCGGGGTGACATACTCGGACTGCTGGGACCCAACGGCGCGGGTAAATCCACCATTCTGCGCATGATCAGCGGCGATCTGGCCCCCAGCAGAGGATCGATACGTGTCTGCGGCTTCGACCTGGTGAACCAGCCCAGGGCAGCGAAAAGGCATATCGGCTACCTGCCGGAACGCCCGCCCCTGCACCCGGATCAGCGGGTGGACGAATTCCTCTACGACTGCGCCCGCCTGCGGGGCCTGAACCGTTCCGCAGCCATCGAGGCTCGCGCCCGGTCCCGCCAGCAGTGCGATCTCAACGAGGTGGGACAACGACTGATCCGCAAGCTCTCCAAGGGCTATCAACAGCGGGTCGGGCTGGCCCAGGCGATCCTCCATGACCCGGAAGTGGTGATCCTGGATGAACCCACGGACGGTCTCGACCCGGCGCAGATCCGCCAGGTCCGCACATTGATCGGTCAACTCGCCCGGGAGAAGGCGGTACTGCTCTCCAGCCACAACCTGGGGGAGATTCAGGCGGCCTGTAACCGGGTGGTGATCCTGCAGCAGGGCCGCTGTGTCTACCAGGGAGGCCTGACGCCCTCCGAACGGACGACTTACCGACTGGTCCTGGAACAGAAGCCTGAGTCCTCCCTGATCGCGGAACTCCCGTCTCTGACGTCCGTGGAGATCATGGAACCCGGAGTCTACCGTCTGACCCTGGCGAACGGAAAACGCCCGTCCGAGGTACTCACCGAGCTGGTCGCCCGGAACTGGGGGGTGAGTGAATTCGCCCCGGAGACTCACAACCTGGAACAGATCTTCCTCCAGGCCACCACGGGGGACACGGCATGAGTCTCACCCTGGCGTGGATGGAATGGCGCCGCTTCATGCGCACCCCACTGGCCTGGATCGCCCTGGCGCTGACCCTGGCCCTGCTCAGCTGGAGCTTTCTCGGCGCCCTGGAGAGCTTCAACAAGCTGCCTGCGGCCAGCCGCCGCCTGGGGCTGACCCACCACCTGGGCCTGCAGCTCTATGGTCTGGCCTCGGTGCTGATGCTGATCATCACACCGATCCTCACCCTGCGTGCGTTCAGCGATCCGCTGCGCAACGGCAGCTTCGCGCTGCTCAGCAGCGCACCCTTGAACAATGCGCAGATCCTCATGGGCAAATTCCTCGGGATCCTGCTCTACCAGCTGTTGCTGGTGCTGTTGCCCCTGGGCCTGAGCCTGAGCCTGTGGAGCGGCACCCCCATTGACCCGGGCCTGCTGCTTTCAGCAACCCTGGGGCTGCTGCTGCTCAGCGCGGGTTTTTCCGCGATCGGGCTCGGCTTCTCCGCCCTCAGCGACCACCCTGGGGTCGCAGCTGCGGGCAGTTACGGCGTGCTGTTGCTGTTCTCACTGCTTGACCAGCACACCGAACGGGGCAGTTTTCTGCACTGGCTGGCCTGGCCCAGTCACTACCTGGACATGCAGATGGGTCTGGTGCGTATCCATGACCTGGTCTACTTCCTGACCCTGGCCCTGTTCTTTCTCGCCCTCGCCTGGCAGCGCCTGGAAAGGAGGCGTCAGGGATGAATCCGTCACTGGCGAACCGCCTCAACACACTCCTGTTCTACCTGCTGCTGGTGATCATCTGGATGCTCCTGGCCTGGCTGGGCAGCCGCTACGACCGGCAGTGGGACTGGACCCGCCAGGGCAGTAACAGCCTCTCCTCAACCAGCGTTGAGATCCTCGCACGCACCCCGGGACCACTGACCCTGACCGCCTATGTGCCGGAAACCCGCAGCCTGCGGGAACGGATCCAGCGCTTCATTGCCCGCTACCAGTATCACAAACCGGACATCCGTGTGCAGTTCGTGGACCCCCTGCGCAACCCGGACGAGACCCGTCGGATGGGCATCAGTCTCAGCGGGGAGATCCTGCTCAGCTACGATGAGCGGGAGGAGCGGATTCAACAGCTCGACGAGGAGCATCTGAGCAACGCGATCCTGCGCCTGGGTCAGCGTAGCGAACGCTGGATCGTCGGCCTCACCGGACATGGGGAACGGAATCTGCTCGGCCCGGCGAACCACGACCTGGGACGCTTTGGCGAGCAGCTCGAGCAGCAGGGTTTCCGGGTCATCAGCCTCGACCTGGCGACCCTCCCCGAACTGCCGGAACGTACCGCTCTGCTGTTGATCGCCTCCCCCCAGCGGCCTCTGCTGAGCGGAGAACTGGAACGCCTGAAGGATTACCTGGCGCGAGGCGGCAACCTGTGGCTACTCAGCGATCCGGACAACCCGGTGGGTGCCAGCCTGGCTCACGACCTGGCGGGCGTCGATCAGCTTCCGGGCACCCTGGTGGATGCCAATGTGCGGGAACTGGGCATCGACAACCCGAGCATCGCCCTGGTGCCCCGCTATCCGGATCACGCGGCGACCCGGGGGTTCAAGCTGCTGACTCTCTATCCCCAGGCCGCGGCACTCAACGCACCGGCACCGGCAGAGTGGCGGGTCACCCCACTGCTGCGCACCCTGGAGCGCAGCTGGAACGAAACCGGACCGCTCAGCGGGGAGATCGAACGCAATCCGGAGGCGGGCGAGTTACCCGGTCCCCTGAGCATCGGTCTGGCGCTGGTCCGGGATCTGGGGGGACGGGAGCAACGTTTGATGGTGATCGGCGACGGGGACTTCCTCTCCAACAGTTTCCTCGACAATGCGGGCAACCGGGACCTGGGACTGGCCCTGAGCCGCTGGCTGGCGGGCGATGACACACGAATCGGCATCCCCGCGAGCGAGGCGGACGACCGGGACCTGCAACTGTCCCGTAACGCCACCCTGATGATCAGCCTGGGACCGCTGATCGTGCTCCCCGCCCTGTTGCTGCTCCTGGGCGGATGGCTCGCCTGGCGGCGCAACCGGGCCTGACGGGGACCTAGTGTCGTGTCCTAATCAGATCCAATATTATTCGGGAAAGTAGCGCTTCAATAGATTGAAGGGTGGATTCAGATACGCTACCCGTCTTAAATGGATCGCGCGTCTATCGACGCATTAGCATGCTCCGCGTGAGAATAACCGGTAATCAAGATCTCCTCACCTGTAGCTTGATTCGCCTGGGCGATCTATCTCACCACGAAGGAACGACTCGAGCGTTCATCAAATTCTACCCTTCGTGCGCTTCGTGTCCTTCGTGGTAAAAAAAATTTAACGCCATCGGGAACACTTCATGTTGTCCGTTGGACCGAGGTTCCATACAGTAAGAATCAGAGCATCAATCCAGGATCGCTCTAAAATGTAGGATTTATTTAGGACACAACAGTAACCATCCCCCGGCAAAGCCGGGGGCTTTCGCTGTGAACCGCTCAAAGCGGTCTATTTAACGGAGCCTATCGGCTCCTTGAGCCCC
>JBEVVH010000105.1:0-12310 GCA_040507245.1 Candidatus Thiodiazotropha sp. | reverse complement strand
CCGGGGCACTAATAGGCTGTCAAAGATCGAATCGATTTTGGTGGACTTGGATGTCCCAAAATCTTTCATGAGATCGAAGACTCGCTTGTGGCAATACATTTTGAGGGGCGGCTAGAAGACCACATGGCACTGTGACATCTGGTTGACACAGAGTTTTGAACACCCTCGTGCGCACGCCTGGATTTTGATTAGAAGACGGCTCGTCAAGAGCTGGCCTCAACTCAAAACTCAACACTAAAAACTCAAAACTCGCAGTCATCGTGCTTCCTCCGCCGTCTGCAGCGCCGTCCGTTCTTTCCGCTGTTTCATCCATTCAAACAACAACAGCCAGACGCCCAGCACGATGAAGCCACCCGCCGGAAGAACCATTACCACCCAGGGTTCGAAACGGGGACCGAACAGATCGATGCCAAACAGGCTGCCAGCGCCCAGCACTTCGCGCACCACGCCCAGGCAGAGCAGGGCGAAGGTGAAGCCGATGCCCATGCCCAGGGCGTTGGTGACGGCCTTGAGCGGGCGGTTGCGCGAGGCGTAGGCTTCGGCGCGGCCGAGGATGATGCAGTTGACCACGATCAGCTGGATGAAGGCGCCGAGTGCATTGTAGAGATCCAGGGAGATCGCCTGGATGGTGTGGTCGACGATGGTGACGAAGGTGGCGATGATGACGATGTAGGTGGCGATTCGAACCTGCTTGGGAATGCTGCTGCGTAGCAGGGATATCAGGGTGCCTGAAGTGACCAGCACGAAGGTGGTGGCAAGGCCCATCGCCAGGGCATTGATGGCCGAGTTGGTCACTGCCAGTACCGGGCACATGCCGAGCAGCATGACGAACACCGGATTCTCCCGCCAGAGGCCCTCGCTGAAGGTCTCCCAGGTTATGTTGTCATTGTTTTTCTTGGCCATATCGCGATCGTCCGCCTGGAAACGAGATTAATAACAATGTTGCGTCAAAGACGCTTTGAGCCGGGTCAATCGATCCGTCGCGAATCCCAATGATGGGGAATCTCTGTCCTCAGGGATTGGCATCGGAGGTACCTGTCTGAAGCTTCTCTAGTTCGGGAAACAGCATCGGCAGCACATGTTTAGTCGACAGATTCAAGGCTTTGCCCACCGCCTTGGAGGAGATGGTGGCCCCTGAGATCGCATCGATCTCCCAGGGATTGTGCTTGGTCCCGTGCTTTACCGTGACGATATCGTGCTCCAGGTCGCTGCCCGTATCATTGAGCCGAGCGTCGAGCTGGTCGAAGTTGGCGATGAAGCCTGGGTCATGCAGGATCTTGTCTCCGAGTCCCGGAGTCTCGGCCAGTTTCAGCACCTTGATGCCGCGGATGCATTGGCAGGAAGGATCATATCCGTAGAGCAGGTGCACCAGGTCCGCGTAGCCTTGCGCAGAGGCGTTGGTCGCGACACCGAGCAGGCGTCCTTCCGCATCGTATCCCGCATAGATCGGGATGCCATCGGCGGCCGACTCAGCGCCGGCTTCACTCAGACCCTGTTCACTGACGATGTAATTTTTTTTGCTCACCGCTCCGGGGATGACCTGGAATACCGCGGCCTCGATGGCGCGGCGCTGATTCTCCGCAATGATCGGCTTGGTCAGTTGATAGGTCAGCACCACCAGAAAACCCGAGAGCATCGCAACACCCATCAGGGTGCGAATCATCGGGCCCGCGGGAGTGGCCGGTTGCTGCATGGCTTCGCTACTGCTCATTTGCCCGTCCTCTGCGCACCAAACACCCGGGGCTGGGTCAACTGGTCAATCAGCGGCGTGGCGGCATTGCCCAGCAGGATGGCGTACATCACACCCTCGGTGAGACCGCCGAACAGGCGGATGACAACCGTCAGAATGCCGATCAGGAGGGCGTAGATGATCACCCCCAGGGGCGTGACCGGGGAGCCCACCATGTCACTGGCCATGAACCAGGCGCCCAGCATCAGGCCCCCGGAGCAGAGTACGAACATGGGATCGGGGTAGCGGCCCGGGTCGACCAGATAGAAGATGCCGGCAGTGGCGGCCGCGCCGACCATCACCGTCACCGGGATCCGCCAGTCGAGCATGCGACGGAATGCCAGGTAGAGCCCGCATATCAGGATCAGCAGGGCGGAGGTCTCACCCGCGGATCCGGCGGTCAGGCCGAGCAGCAGGTCCAGGGTATCGGTCTGGATGCCTTCGAATTTCTGCAGCGCCAGAGGTGTGGCGCCGCTGAAGGCATCCACCTTGACCGAGGCCACCCAGTCGGTGATGACCGGTGCCTGGAGAAACGGAGGCGTCAGGGTGGTGGGGACAAAACTGCTGAAGCGTCCTTCGAAGAAGGCCGGTGTCCAGGTGGTGATCGCGACCGGGAATGCGGCCTGAACGAAGGCGCGCCCAATCAGCGCCGGATTCATGGCGTTCATGCCCAGACCGCCGAACAGGGCCTTGCCCATGGCAATCCCGACAAAACCCGCCACTGCGCCCATCCACAGGGGGAAGCCGGGCGGCAGGGTCAGGGCGAGTAGCAGACCGGTGATCACCGCAGACCAGTCGCCGATGGAACTGGGCTGTTCGCTGAGACGGTTGAACAGGCGCTCGCTGCCCAGGCAGGTTGCAGTGACCACCAGCATCAGTGCCAATGCACTAACGCCGAATTGCCACACGGTGAAGGCGCAGATGGGCGCCAGGGCATAGACCACGTTGCGCATGATCCGCACCACATCATCCCCGGCATGGGCGTGAGGTGAGGTACGCAGCTCTATGGTGGGTTTCTTTCTCAACATCTAAAAAGCCTGCTCCCGGATGAATTCTCGTTCCCACGCTCCGCGTGGGAATGCATACACCACGATAAGGTGGGAATAGGTAGTTGGTCAGTACTCCCAGCATGATAGGCATTCCCACGCAGAGCTTGGGAACGAGTCGGTAGTTGGCCGGAGTTCTTTCGTTCCGACGCAGAGCGTGGGAACAAGACAAAAAGCCATGAGCAAAGCGAATACATCCAACTCAAAACTGAGAACTCAAAACTAAAAATTCTCATGTCTTCTGCTCCCGGTTGATCGCCTTGGCAATGCGGAAATACTGCACCAGGGGAATATTGGATGGACAGACATAGGAGCAGCAGCCGCACTCGAAGCAGTTGTTGAGGCTGTAGTCGTCGGCCATCTCCTCATAACGGCGCTTGGCCGCGAGTTGCCCCAGCATCGACGGATTGAGATGCATCGGGCAGGCCTGGACGCAACGGGAGCAGCGGATGCAGGGCCAGATCCTGTGGCTCTCATCCTTGATCGAGGGTTCGCTGAGTACCAGCAGTCCGGAGGTGCCCTTGGTGACCGGTGTCTCCATGGCGGAGACCGCAGCCCCCATCATCGGGCCGCCGAGAATGAATTCGGTACGCGCGCCTTCGTAACCCACCTGATCCAGGATGTGGCGGATCGGCGTGCCCAGGGGCACCAGGTAGTTGCCCGGTTTGAGAATCCCGGGACCGGCCACGGTGATGACCCGCTCGATCAGACCCTGGCCCGCGGGCAGCAGGTCCCCCAGGGCCGCCAGGGTACCTACGTTATTGACCACCACACCCACATCCGCGGGCAGCCCGCCGGTGGGAACCTCCCGGTTCAGCACCGATTTGATGAGCATCTTCTCGGAACCCTGGGGATACTTGGTCTCAACCACTGCGACACGAATCGAACTCCCCTCTGAGAGTTCGCCGCGTAGCAGCTCGACCGCGTTCATCTTGTTATCTTCGATGCCGATGATCGCCTGCTGGGTGCCGGTGGCGCGCATGGCATAGCGGATGCCACGGATCAGCGCCTTGGGATACTCGAGCATCATGCGGTGATCGCAGGTCAGATAGGGTTCGCACTCGCAGCCGTTGACCACCAGGGTATCGACCCGCTTGTCGGGGGGCAGGGTGAGCTTCATGTGGGAGGGGAAGGCGGCGCCACCCAGTCCGACCATGCCGCAATCCTGAATCGCCTGAATGATCTCCTGCGGCGTCAGTTCACTCATATCCCGGGGATGGGACCAGAGGACTTCCTGGGTCGAGCCTTCGTAGACATCGATCACGATCGCACGGGTTTTCGGCCCCTTGGCGGAGGGCATCAACTCGATGTCTTTGACCCGCCCGGTGGCCGGGGCGTGCAGGGGTACCGAAAAATTGCCGTCAGCCGCGGCAATGGGTTCGCCACGCACCACTTCCTGACCCTTTTTGACCAGGGGCAGCGCGGGCTTGCCGATGTGCTGATCCAGCGGCAGAACCAGTTGCGCGGGGAAGGGCAGGCGACGGATCGGTTTGTCCGCCGTATCTTTGTGATAGGGCGGATGGATCCCGTGGGTAAAGCTTTTTTGCCCAAACAGCAGATTGAACAATCCCATAAGTCTCAGATCCGGATGTCAGGCGGAGCCAGGACTTCGCCTGTTGCGCACAGGTTATCGATACGGCGAACGACGGGCTCGGGCATTACTGGAACTTCGCCGCCCGTTTCACCAGTTTGTCCAGATCCTTTTCCGAGGGATTCCACGGAGTACCGGGGTGGATACAGCCGGCGGTGCATTTCTCCGCCGCCTTGACGACGTCTTTGTAGGCACCCGCCTTGGGATCGACGATCTCAACCTTCTTATCGCTGTTGTAGGCGAAGATCTTGGGATTGATCTCGATGCATTCGTCACACGCGGTGCATTCCGGGGTCTCGATCCATACCGGCTCGTAATCACCCATGGCGGTGCTGCCGTTGCCGCCACCGGCGGCGGCTGAGGCGCCGTTACCGTTGGCGGAGAGGGAGCCTGCCAGGGCATTGGCATTGCCGCTCGCGGCCAGGGACAGCAGGGTGGAACTGAGTCGGTTGGCCATATCGATCTTGGCCTGCTCCACCAGGGCGTTCACGTCGACCTTGTCGAGTTCACCGGCAATACCCTTGAGTTGACGCCAGAACTGGCGGCGCTCATCACAGGAACGGGCGATCTCCTCGGCGCAGATGACCCGCATCAGGCGGTTCTTGCCATCGACGGCCCAGATGTAGGGGAACTTGCCGTCCCGTTCATCCTCGTCCAGATCCAGGAACTCATGCATGGGCACCATGTCGTCGTTCCAGGTCTCCGGCGGGGCCTTGCGGAACTGCTTGCGGAAACGGCCCTCGGTGAGTGCAAAATCGGCGAAGGTCATGGGTACCTCGAGCTTCTGCTCCTCGCCTTTCTCGTTCTGGTAGCTGAGGCTGTAGACCGGCCAGTCTTCATCCAGTGAAGGATTGCCTTCCAGATCGATGCAGGCTTCGATGGTCTCGCCCGCGTCCGGATCGTACTTGATCAGCGGGTAGGCGCGGCCTTCCACCGCCAGCTTGGATTGCTCGTAGGCCCGGTCATCGCCCACGCCATGCTCCGGGGGGCAGACCGCATAGATGTTGAACAGGGCCGGGTGACGGCTGTTGAGACCGTCGATATAACCTTCGATCAGGTGGGTGGCATTGCTGATCGCGCTCTGCAGCACATAGGTGGTGCGATGAGCGATGCCGATCAGGGAGACCTCCTTGCGGATCTCTTCCTTACCCTTCCAGGCTTTGCCGTAGGGGCTCATGTCCGCCACCTGACCGATATAGCCGGAGGTACAGGCCTGGCCGCCGGTGTTGGAATAGACCTGAGTGTCGAGTACCAGCACCTTGATCGGATGGCCGGAGGCCAGGGCTCGGGAGAGGTTCTGGAAACCGATGTCGTACATCGCGCCGTCACCGCCGATGGAGACCACCGGGGGACACAGCAGCCACTCGTCATCGGTGAACTGCTTCCAGTTGAACTGCTTGAAGAAGTCGTCATGCTCGGCCGGGTTGTACTTGCCAGCCAACTCCAGTTCCGCCTTGCGGATGGCGGAGAAACCGTTCGCCATCTTGAGCATGTGACCTTCGAACAGACCCATCGCCATGGAGGGGCTGTCCTGAAACAGATGGCTGGCCCAGGGGAAGGGGTAGGGGTTGTAGGGGAAGGTGGACCCCCACACCGAGGTACAACCGGTGGAGTTGACGATACCCATTTCAGCACGGCCGTTGTTGGTCGCACCCTCCTGGTAACGCCACTTCAGGTCGCGCAGCTGGTCCAGCAGCTTGGTGACCCACTGCAGCCATTCGCGGTCGATGACGGTCTTCTCATGTCCGGCATCCAGTCGGTCACTGAGCCCGGACAGGGTCAGGTCGCCGTCGCTATCGGTGGCCTGGGCGATGGCGCTGGCGCTGCTCAGGTCGACCCCGGAGGCGAGTTTCAGACGTACATGCTGTTCGAGCTGCTCGATCAGTTTTTCGATGCGCGCCACCTGGGTCTTGACCCGGGGCTGCATCAGAGCGGTGACGGTACTGGTGAACAGATGGATGATGGTCTTCTCACCGCAGCCCAGGCAGGCGCCGTCGCCGCAGACCATCGCGTTGTAGTTATCCTTGTCCAACAACAGGGTGTGCAGGGCGCCGATCTTTTCGTCCAGATCATCGATGCGGTTGAAGCTGGCATCGGTGGTGGGCAGATCGAGCCACAGGGACCAGTCACTGCGCATCTTTTCAATCGCGGCTTCGTCCTGGTGGGTGGCCACCAGCGCCTGGTCTTCACACACGTCCACGCACTCCATACAGCCTTTGCAGGTGTAGGGATTGAGGGTGATCGAGAACAGGCCGCCGCTGCCCTTGTTCTTCTTCTCCAGGTTGTTCCAGTAGGGTTTGGTGATGGAGAAGTCGAAGTCCACCAGAGCCTGCAGGAACAGACCGAATTCCTCTTCGAGAATCGGCCGCTGCGCATCTTCCAGTTCCGCGCTCGAGAGGGTCTCGAGGACCGCCTGGTCGAGCAGGGTTCTTACATTCGCCGCTTCACCGGCCTCATTCAGCAGCTCACGCAGACGTTTCTCCACGTTGCGGCTCTCACGGCGCAGATGCTGGGTCGGACGGCCACCGGTCTCGATCCGGTTGATGGCGGTGTTGAAGACATCGCTCACCTTGTTGACCAGTCCCGGGATGGCGCTGTCCGGACAGATGGAGTAGCAGTCGCCGCAGGCTGTGCAGTTCTCCGCCACCCACTTCGGATAGTCGAAGCGAATCTGGGTCATGTCGCGGAATACGCCGGTGGAGGCGGGCATCAGGGAGAGGGCCTGGTAGGGGTCGGCCAGATTGTCGGAACCCTTGCCGGTGGCGTAGAAGCTGCCGGTCTGCTCCCAGAACCGGTGCACGTCGGCGATGCCGCCGTCCGCCTGGGGCAGTTGTTTGAGCATAATCGGGAGAGCCGGGGTCTTTTTCTCCGGCTGAGCGGCGACCGCGCCCACCACCTTGTCAGTGATTTCGTGGATCTCGTCGAAACTGCGGCGCACCACGCGCAGGTTGTCTTCTACCACACGGCGGCCCTTGCTGCCGAATTTGTGTTCCAATTGATCTTCGATGGCGCTGAACAGCTTCTTCTCGTCCAGACCGGCCATCTCCATCAGCGGCGAGCCGGCGAAGAAGGCGCCCTGGAAGGCGTTGCCTTGCATGCGCAGTTGCAGTTCCGGATTGGAGGCCTCTTCGCGGGCGATCTTGAAACCGTCCACATAGAAGACATGGATCTCGTTATCCACCACCTGCTGCTGCATCCAGCGGGGGAAGCTCTGCCACACCTCGTCGGCACTGCCCAGATTGGACTGGATGATCAGGGTGCCGCCCTTCTTCAGGCCGCTCAGGGGATTGGAGTGCCCAAAAACATTGGGGTCCGGGCTCAGCACCACGTCCACATAGTGGTATTCGCAGTTGAGCGGGATCGGGGTCGGCGCCGCTGCCAGGTAGTAGGTGGTCGGCTGGCCCTTCTTTTCGGAACCGTATTTTGGGTTGGCCTTGATCTCGTAACCCAACAGATCGTAAAGGGTCATGACCAGGTTCTTACCGGTGGTGATCGCACCCCAGCCGCCCACCGAGTGCATACGCACGGTGATCGAGCCTTCCGGCATCAGGTTGGGATTCTCGGAACCGTGCACTGCCATCTCACCGATCTTGGGATAGGCCTCCAGCAGTTTCTGGATGTGAATCTCCTGCTTGGGGGTGGCGGCGTCGCGTACGAAGTCGATGCCCAGGTAGAAGAACTTATGGTGCGGACCCTCCGGGAGCATGTTCTCCACAGCGCCGATCAGTGCCTCGGGCTGCAGGTCACGGGAACCCAGGCCGTAGGCGCCGGAATAGAGGTTGGGCACTTCACTCAAGCGCTCATAGGTATCGTATTGCGGATACGGCAGTGCCTGCTTGTTGGCGACCGCCTGGCCGTTCTCGATGCACTTGGTGATCGCAGCGCGGGCCTCACGCATCAGCGGCAGATCTTCCGCCAGGGGCTGGTCGGTACGTTCCAGCACCACCACACCTTTCTTACCTTTGAGAATTCTGCCCAGCAGGTCACCGGGGAAGGGCCGGAACATGGTCAGGTCGATGACGCCGACTTTCAGCTTGCGGGTCTTCTCCAGATAGTCCGCCACGCCGTGGGCCTGAACCACCATGGAGCCCATGCCAACGATCAGGTAGTCGGCCTTTTCCGCCTTGTAGGTGCCGATGCGGTTGTAGCGGCGTCCGGTCAGCTCATAGAACTCATCCATCACCCGGTCGGTGATTTCCGCAATGTGCTGGAAGAAGTAGGGACGCTGCGCCGCAGTGGTCTGCATATAGGCGTCCTGGTTCTGCACCGAGCCGGAGAGCATCGGATTGTCCACGTCCCAGATGGCGGGCACCCGGCGGCGGGTCTCGCCGAACAGCAGTTTCTGCGCCGGGGTGGGGCACTCGATCTCGTCATCGGGACGGCCGAGGAACTCGGCGATCATCTCGCGCTCCGGCACCTGGAGCGGCTCGATCAGGTGGGTGGTGAGGAACCCGTCCTGGGCCACCGCTGCGGGAGTCAGGGAGAGTTCGGCAATCTTGCGCCCGATCAGGTTCAGGTCCGCAGCGCCCTGGGCATTGTTGGCGAAAACCTGGAAGAATCCGGTGTCATCGATGCAATGAAAGTCGTCATGACCGCAGTGCACGTTGAGCGATGCCTTGGTGATGGCGCGGCAACCAATGTTCAGCACGTAGGGCAGGCGCTTGCCGACCGCCGCGTAGAGCGATTCGTGCATGAAGGCCACGCCCTGGGCGGATGAGAAGTTGGTGGCGCGAAGACCGGTCATGGACATACCGGCGGTGACCGCTGCGGCGGCGTGCTCGGATTCCGGCTCGATGAAGATCAGGGAGCGATCGGAGATGTTGACGTGACCCTTGGCGGTCTCCTCGGCCCAGTACTCACCCATCTGGGTGGAGGGGGTGATGGGGTAGGCGCCGGCGGCGTCAGAGGCCTCGCGCTCACACATGATGACCGCGCCATTGCCGTCCATTGCCATGCGGATGCCGGGATACTTGAAGGTCTTCTCGTCTTTCTTACCGAACATGGAACACTTCTCTTGCTTTGCTAGGGTGTAAACAGTCAGAAGGGGCTCGGCTGACAAACATCGGTCAGCGCGAACCCCTCCGGGGCGATCGCCGGGATCGACCCTTACATGGGCAGGGCCTCGCTGCGTATGATTCGCTTGGCCTGGGATCCTTTGAGCACGCCTTGGGTGTCGTCGAGCCAGACGATGGCGCCGGTCGGACAACGTTCGGTGGCGACCCGCGAGGCCAATCCATTCTTACTGTAGTCGATAACCGCGAGATTGTTTTGAATTGTGATCAGGCCCTCCGGAGAGTCCTTGGCACAACGCTCACAGGCGGTGCAGGCTACCTCGCAATCCTTCTCCGCAGTATCACCATGCTCCAGATTTTTGCACGCGATCCATAGCCTGTGATCCACCGGCTGGATGGAAAACAGACCCTTGGGACAAATGTCCACACAATCTTCGCAGGCGGTGCATTTTGTCGCGTCCACCACAGGGAGACCGTGTTTGCCCATGCTGATGGCGTCGAATTCGCAAACCTCGGCGCAATCGGCCAGACCGATGCAGCCCCAGGTGCAACCTTTCGGTCCGCCGGAGACCACGGAGGCGGCCCGGCAAGTGGCGAGACCGTCGTAGTGGGCCTTCATGCGCGCCACATGGCTGCCACCGGCACAGGCCAGGCGGGCAACCCGTTTGATCACACTGCCGCTGTCCACGCCGAGATAGTCGGCGATTTCACTGATCGCATCAGAACTGCTGACGGTGCACTGGGCGGGGGAGACTCGGCCGGCAATCAGGGCTTCGGCGAATGGCCGGCAACCCGCATTGCCGCAGGCACCGCAGTTGGTGGCGGGCAGCATGCTTTCTATGGCGTCGATACGCGGGTCCTCGAAGACCCACAGTTTCTTGTTGGCGAAGGCCAACAGGGAGGAAAGCAACAGACCGAGCACGCCCATGAAGACGATGGCGCTTGATACATTGAGAGCGATATCTATATCCATTCCGTCACCTGAGATTCATAATCACTTCACGAAAGTGAAACCTCACTAAGTGTAATGTTGGCGGTAGTATTGATCTACGGAATGGAGTCAATAGAAAGTATTGAAGTTTGTAAGGGAAAGGAAGTGGCTTCGCATGCCTCATGTCACTCAGGGATCGGGACCTTCATTCTCCCAGGCTTCATTAAAACAGGAATAGACGATCCTGGCCAAGCTTCAAGTCTCTCCGATGGGAGGGGCGCGTTAGCTTATCCCAGCAATTTTCCTCTGTGCCCGATGTTCCGGCTGTCCTCAGCAGTGCGGCATTCTCACCGAACCGATCTGTGCGTCTCGATTAACAACAATCATTTACGAGTTGTTTCAAGCTGTTTCCAAATGACTCAATCGGCTGGTTTGAACACGTATAATTGGTACAGCATCCGGCATTCGCATCGGGTGATATAAGGGAGTAGAACCGTCATGAAGCCAAAATTGCGTCCACTGCCGCGCGCCTTGATGCAGATTGCGCTGGCGAGTCTGATACTGAATGTCTCGCCCCTGATGGCCGCCGATGCGACTGGGAGCACGTTTAAAAAACCTGGTTTTTACATGGATAATTTCCGTCTGCTGCCGGAAATCGAGTTGATGGGGTACTACGACGACAACATCTACGCGACCCGTCAGTCACGGGAGTCCGATTACATCATCCAGCTTTCCCCCAGTCTCAGCATCGACTCACTGTGGGACGTTCACAGGCTGGCACTGGATACCGGGGCTCGCCTGGGACGCTATGCCGACGCCACATCGGAAGATTATGACGACTTCTGGCTCAACGGCGAGGGAGATTACGAATTCGACGAAGCACACAAGGTCTATGCCGGTGCGGGTTACAGCCGAAATCACGAAGGCCGGGATTCCAAGGAGTCAGGCAGCCTGCAGATCGACGAGCCCACAACCTACGATGTGCTTGAGGGACAGCTGGGCTGGCAACGGCAGGTGGATCAATCGTCCGTAAAGATCGGCATCACTTACGAACAACTCGACTACGACAATGTGGGGAGCCTGTACAACGATGATCGGGATCGGGATGTGACCGGCCTTGGGTTACGCCTGAGTCATGATTTTTCTCCGGACCTGCAGCTTTATGCCCAGGGCGTGCTGAATCAGCGGGATTATGTGGATTCGCGGGACCAGTACGGATACGCCAAGGACTCCGAGGGGTACAACGGCCTGATCGGGATGACCCGGCGCCTGACCAAAGGCAATCGTATCGATGTCTATGTGGGACGCTTTTATCAGGATTACGACGACCCGCGCTTCGAAGAGGTCAACGACTGGAATTTCGGCTTGGATCTGCGCTGGTATCCCACCCCGAAGACCCAACTCAAAGCGCAACTCGAACGCACCCAGAATGAAACCACGGAGATCGGCTCCTCGAGCTATCTCTATACCGACTGGGATCTGCAGATTGACCAGAAACTCGGTGCCGATACGGTCGGATATGTCGGATTCAACTATGGTTTTGCCGAGTTCCAGGATGTGGGGCGGGAGGATGAGACCCGGTCCCTCAGCCTGGGTGTGAAATACTATGCCAATCCCTGGGTCATGCTGAGTGGTGGGTTGCGCCGGGTCGATAACGATTCGAACGATGTCAATCAGGTCTCTCCCGTGCAGGAGAGTTACGATTTCAAACAGAACCTGGTGTTCCTGAACCTGCATGTGCGGCTGGCGCCCAAGGCGCCTTGAGTATAAGCACACGCAAGGATTGAATGAGCCGCTCTGACACTTCTCGAAGGGTTGGAAAACCGGATCGATCTGTTGATCACCCGGGGCCTGATTGTCTCGGTAACGGCTTCTGAAACCTTCAGCGCTTAGACAGGGGCTGTGATAGCTCCCTCGCTGCCAGCCAGGGAAAGCGAAGCGAAGGCTGGTAGTCCCCGGTAGTCGCGAGGCGATACTGGAAACCCGACGTGCCGTAGGCGC
>JBEVVH010000104.1:0-12369 GCA_040507245.1 Candidatus Thiodiazotropha sp. | reverse complement strand
AAGCACTTCGCGTGGTAATTTTCTTGCATCGATTTTCTCTTCCATGGAAGAGGAGTATATCAGATATACTTAGTCGCCAGGTTAATAACTCCTAATCGATCGTTTCACAACTGGCATGGACATCGTTGAAGCCATGCCATGATCATGTGACGCGGAACATAGCCTGTTTAACCATGGCACGATAGTGGTAATGGATTGAATTCAGACCCACTTCTCGTTTGACCCGGGTCGATACAGCAATGGAAGCGTATGCGCTGGAGTTTCATCCACGCGTCATACGGATGTGATAGGTCGCGTTCAATGCTGAACGCAGACAGATCGCTTTCCCTGGTTGATTGAATTCGATGGCTGACCAACATCTGGAATAAAGGACCACGACAGATTGGCAGCTTGAGAAATCTCAATGACCGTTACGACCCATTCTCATAGCATTTTACTTGGTTATTCACTCGATCGGCCAAGGGACATAAAGCCCGACATGATCCTGCGGCAATCACCCATCAACCTAAAAAACAACTGAGCAAGAGAACCATGAATCTGAACAAAACGACACTCCTCGACAAATACCCCGTTTACGCCAGTGAGATCATGAAGAGCGATACACAATGCGCTCATATCGATGATGTCATGACACGCTTCAAGACCAACATCTCGGAGCATCCGGTTGCCGCCTATATTGGCGAATTCGATCACCATGCCCATGTCGCCACGCAACCGGAAGGCAAGATCGCAGACGGTATTCTGGCCAGTAAACACATCCTGTTCTGTGTCGCCAACGCCATACCCAACCCGCTCATTGGCGCGCTCAGGCCACGCGCCCTATCGGTCGTAGAGTTGGCCGACCGGTTCGTCATCAGCTACCTGGAGGCGCCGGTCGAGACGGCCAATCAGTTGATCGCAGGGTGGATCGAACAGCTGACCGCAAAGGCCTGATTGTCCACAGTCTGCAACCCTCCCCCCGTCCGGTCGGGAACCCCGTTTCCTGGCCGGACACTTGCCTGCCTCATCCCCTTGCCGATAGGATAGCGGACACATCTTCTCAGTTCGGTTTTCAGGGACAGGAATGGCAACATTCCCGGCATTTGCATGCAACAACCCCGTATGGGATTGAAAAGGATACCGATAACCCATCTGGTTATCGTACTGCTTCAACTGATGCTCCACGGATGTGGCGGCTCCGATAGCCGTGACAGCGACTCTTCCAATCCATCCGCTGAATCCGGCGACATACTCACAACCGACATCCTCACCACCGATCTGGCAATCGATCTGCAACGGCTCAGCGGCCGGGCGGAGATCACCCTGTCACTATCGGCCGGTGATCAGGAGATCAGGTTCGAATCCGGCAATCTGGATATCGTCCGGGTTAGCAAAGACGGTCAGGACCTGGAATACCAACACGAGGGGACAGATCTGATCGTTACACTTCCCGGCAGCGCTTCGCCGGTCCGGCTGAGTATCGAGTATCTGTTTCACAGGCAAACCGCATTCGAGGGCTATACGCTCGATGGCGCAACCTTCACCTGGCCCTACTTCTGCGGCAACCTGTTTCCCTGCCACTCGGAACCCGCTGATGGCGTGACCTATACAATGCATCTCAGCGGTGTAACAGATAATCTGACGGCGATTTACCCGCAACGGATCACGGCGGATGCACCTGCCTACATGCCGGCCTGGGCCCTGGGGGATTATCGCTACCTGGACCTGGGTCAGACCACACAAGGCACCCGGGTTGGCGCCTATTACAAACCGGGAGAGTCAGAACTGATCCAATCCGGCAGCCATTACCTGAGAAATGCCTTCGACTTTTACGAGCAAACTTACGGTGACTATCTGTTTGCCGATGAAGTGGCGAGCGTTTCGGTGGACTGGGGCGGACTGCAGTTTGGCGGTATGGAGCACCACCCATACTGGCACATATCGGATCAGTCCCTGGATGATCCCCTGATCACAATTCATGAAGCAGCGCACGGTTGCTTTGGTAACGGCGTGAGGATCGCCTGCTGGGAGGATTTTGTGATGTCGGAGGGCACCGCCACCTACCTGGCGGCACGCGCCTACGGAGCGGTAGCGGGAGCGGAGTATGAGGATCTGACCTGGAATACCTATCAGGCACGCCTCGAACGACTGCAGAACAGTGATGGCAACAAGATCGCATGGCCCGATGGCTGTAACCGGATCGACATCCTCAATAACGGATTGTTCGGTGATGCGCCCTACATCAAAGGCGCCATGTTCCTGAAAAATGTGGAACAGCTCATCGGCCGTGCCACTCTGGACCGGGCATTGCGCCGCTTCTACCAGTCTTACCAGACCACCGCGACCGGCATGCAATCACTGATCGATACGATCGAAGAGGAATCCGGAATGGCATTCTCCGAGTGCGCCTCTGCCTGGTTGAAATCCGAGACACTCCCTGCTCATGACTACTGTCAGGTGCACCTTTAAGTCTGCGGCCAGGACAGCGCGACCTGGGCGCATCCAGTCCATACACTGAATAATTACACGAAGGCCTGTAAGAGGAACGGCAGCCGTGATCAGCAGTGCATAACCTCGCTGAACATGGGGAAAAATACGTAATTCACACTATTATGCTCTGGATTGTATGCCTCGGCGTTCGGTTGCAATCCCCTTGACCCATGGCATAATGAGTCGCAACACCTCCTTTCACAGATTGCAGTCATTCTCTGTGAAACCAAGGCATCGCAATGGTGCCCTCCTCATAACACCCGGAAATTCAATGCACTGCCATGCAGAAAGCACGACGATGCTTTTTTGTCGCGCTTATGTGAAACAGTTTGCCATGCGCACGTCGCAACAGGCGCCCGAAAGTGGGGTATCCAACCACTTAACACCTGCACCTCTGCGTTGCGGCCAGTCCCGCACGACGATACGCGCCCGCCATTTTGCATCCCTGATCGGCCGCCTTTGGATCGGCGGCTGCTGAGATCATTCCAACCCTGCAGAAAACCCGCTCGCTGGTCTTGATCTGACTTGCGGCTGAAGTGGCCACTTCTGCTCCTCTCTCAACCCGCACAGGTATCACCTATGTCTGTTATAAAAAAATCTCTCGCCAGTTCTTCAGTTGCCGCAATCAGTCTCTGCACCGGCACCCCTTCGTTTGCGTTGGAATATGATTTCTATGGATCGATCCGGGTGCATGGCGAGTACGTCAGCCCGGATGATGACCAGACCATGGATAGTTACACCGGCTGGCGTGACGCCTACTCCAGGCTCGGGGTAAACGCAAAACATGCGTTCAACGACCAGATCACCGCCTACGCCAAACTCGAATTGCCCCTGGATATCCCCAACAAGGCAGTCCAGGACCCCTGGGATCAGGACGAGGATATCCGTGTCGGAAAGATCGGAGTCAAAGGTGCGTTCGGTGATATCAGTGTCGGTCAGATGTGGATGCCCTACTACAACGCCATTGCTTATCCGGTGGATATGTTCAGCAGTTATTACAGCGGTTTCGCCACCTACACGACATTCCGCAAAGGTGACACCCTCGCATACTACTCCCCCCGCATTCTCGGACTCTCGGGATCCTTTGGTTACAGCCTCGACAACGGGGCCAGCGATAGCAATGGTGACATGGACGATCGGGTTCAGGGCACGCTCAGCTACCAATATGGCGACATCACGGTTTCCGGTGGTTTCGATCATCTGGGTGGCAGCAATGACGCCACCATCCTCGGCACCTCACTGATGTGGCAGCTGATGAATGACCTCTACATCGGTGCCAAGTATGAACAGCACAAGAGCGATATCGACAGCGGCTATGGCGCGGATGGTGACCATGCCATGAATCTCTATGCGGGATACACACTGGGGCAGAACACCTTCAAGGCCATGGTTGCCGATGTCGAGCATTACGGTGAGACCATCCTGCATCTCGGCTGGGACTATCAGTACCAGGAAGATCTGAAATTCTTCGTCGAGTACTACCAGGAGGACGAAACCGCCGCGATCACCCAAAAATACGGTGGCATGAACGAAACCTGCTGGAGTTGCAATGGCGGCCAGGTGGTAGCGGCCGGTCTGCGCTACGACTTTGGCGCACCCTGACAGCGATGCACCGGCTTGATTCAAGCCGGATCCTGATACTCCCATGATCGAATGAAATGAAAGGTTAAAAACCGGAGCTACGCATGTCAGACCGCTATGAAACAGATTACGAAATCGGCCAGGATAATATTCGCACCTGGGGCATGGATTTCCACAATCCCGTGTTTATCGTATCCGCACTGCTGGTGCTGCTTTTCGTCATCGGCACCCTGATGTTTCCCAGTGAAGCAAAACAGACTTTCGATGGCGCGAAGAGTTGGTCTATCAACCACTTCGACTGGTTGTTCCTGGTTGCAGGAAACATCTTCGTGCTTTTTTGTCTGCTGCTGATCGTGCTGCCTGTGGGCCGCATCCGTTTAGGTGGCAGGGATGCCAAACCGGAGTTCTCCACTCTGTCCTGGTTTGCCATGCTGTTTGCCGCCGGCATGGGTATCGGCCTGATGTTCTGGAGCGTGGCCGAGCCGGTTGCCTACTACACCGATTGGTGGGGAACCCCGTTGAAGGTGGCGAAACAGACACCCGAAGCCGAGCAACTGGCCATGGGTGCGACCCTGTTTCACTGGGGGCTTCATCCCTGGGCAATCTATGCGGTGGTGGGCCTGTCACTGGCGTTCTTCACCTACAACAAGAATCTACCGCTCACCATACGTTCCGCATTCTTTCCCTTTATCAAGGATCGTTCCTGGGGCTGGTTTGGCCACATTGTGGATGTAGTAGCGGTCATGGCGACTATTTTTGGCCTGGCAACCTCATTGGGCTTTGGCGCGCAGCAGGCCGCCGGAGGATTGAAGTACCTGTTCGACATTCCCAACACCATTAATACCCAGATCGCAATCATCATCGGAGTCACCTCCGTAGCAATTATCTCCGTGGTGCGCGGGCTCGACGGCGGGGTCAAACTCCTCAGCAATATCAACATGGGCCTTGCTCTGCTGTTATTGCTGTTTGTCATCGTCGTTGGTTCAGGCTTCGGTATCTTTGGCCAGGTAATCGAAACCGGCAGCGACTATTTCAAGAACCTGATTCCGCTGAGCAACTGGATGGGTCGCGAGGACGAGAAGTTCTATCACGGCTGGACCGTTTTCTACTGGGCATGGTGGATTTCCTGGTCACCCTTCGTGGGCATGTTTATCGCCCGGGTGTCGAAAGGCCGCACCGTGCGTCAGTTCCTGATTGCGGTCCTGCTGGTTCCGACGCTGGTCACCCTGATCTGGATGTCCGCTTTTGGCGGCAACGGTCTCGCACAGGTCGAGGCCGGTATCGGTCAACTGGCGAACGGAATCAGCGATGTCTCACTGGCCCTGTTTCAGATGCTGGAAAACATGCCCTTCTCTACGATTTCATCATTCATCGGAATCATTCTGGTTCTTGTATTCTTTGTAACCTCATCCGATTCCGGATCCCTGGTCATCGATAGCATCACCGCCGGAGGCAAGCTCGATGCGCCGATACCGCAAAGGATTTTCTGGGCGGCTATGGAGGGAATGATCGCAGGCGCATTGTTGTTCGGCGGCGGCGCCGATGCATTGGGCGCCTTGCAGGCTGCAGCGATCAGTGTTGGATTACCCTTCACGCTCATACTGTTGGGTATGTGCATTGCACTCTACATGGGACTCAGGCACGAAATGAAATACGTGTTACAGGAGGGTGACTGAGCGGCGTCCGGGTTCAGGGCAACCGGATCTGCGAACCTGCCGGGGCATGATATTCCCCGGCAGGTTCCTGCAACCACCTGTTCCGTACAAAGCGGCTGGGCATGAGGAAATAGGCAGGTTTTTTA
The DNA here is from genome assembly GCA_040507245.1 of Candidatus Thiodiazotropha sp. Taxonomy (GTDB): domain Bacteria; phylum Pseudomonadota; class Gammaproteobacteria; order Chromatiales; family Chromatiaceae; genus Thiodiazotropha. Next base: position 6,518 of record JBEVVH010000104.1, on the reverse strand, counting down.
ACGACCCGCCCGGGTTATCTGTGTTGTCGATCTTTGATGTGGGAAGAGGGATTTTATTGCCTGAAACAGTGTCTCTGTTTGTGGTGCAGTTCCCATTTTTCCCATCAAGGACTGGGTTAAGCTGTTTGAACTTCGATTAAATTGTTGTACCGATCATCGGGTCATCCGCGCAAACGAACTGTCATCTTACGCCATACATATCGGGATTGGTGAGCATTGAACAGGGACGCATTCACCCGGATCCGGTTGTTTTTTCGGGGAATGAATAGGCATGCACGTGATGGTATCGTTCTTTCTGGTTCTTCTGTTTCTCAGCCTGAGCTTTCCGTTTGTATTGCACCGTGTCTACCGTGCACCCCGTCTCATGGAGACACGCACACCGGATCGCGTCGGTTTACCCTTCACCCAACAGTATCTCAGCGGAACCAACAGCAAACGTCTCTATTCCTGGCACATTCCGGCATCGGACAGTCATGCTACGTTGATCGTAGCACATGGCTGGGGAGCGAACATCGAGTTAATGCTGCCATTGGCGCAACCCTTCCATCAGGCTGGTCTGGATGTGCTGATGTTCGATGCACGAAATCACGGCAAAAGCGACGACGACAGCTTCTCCTCCCTGCCCCGCTTTGCCGAGGATCTTGAAACCGCCATCCATTGGGTGAAAGCCAAGCAGCCGGATCACCGGATCATTGTCATGGCCCACTCGATCGGCGCCGCAGCCACGATTCTCGCCGCGTCACGCCGCAAGGATGTGGACCTGGTCATCGGACTGTCCGGCTTCGCCCATCCCAATCTGGTGATGAATCGCCATCTGGACCGCCCCTGGCTGCCGAAATTCATCCGCCTGATGATCCTCAACTACATCCAGTGGGTAATAGGATTCCGATTCGATGAGATTGCGCCGATGAACCGCATCCACCAGGTCAACTGTCCGGTCATGCTGGCTCACGGCACGGACGACCGGGTGGTGCCCATCAGTGACATGCATCTGATCGAGGCGAATGCTTCGCCGGATCAGCCGGTGAAAATTTATCCCGTGGCGGGTGCACGACACGACTCGGTGGAACTGTTCCAGCAACATTCAGGAAAACTGCTCGAGTTCATACAGTCCCATTTAGTGCTCAGAGGCAGAGCTGTGATGCTCGGTAGCGGGTCAGGTTGAACGGCGACGCTGAAGGTACCCTGCCAATCCCAGCCAGACGAATCCCAGCAGAAACAGAGGCAGGCCGATATGCGCACTGACGCCGCCCACGGCCAGGCTGCTCATGATCATGGCCAGAACGCCCGCCAGGACCAGCAAGCCGGGTATGAATGAGAGAAACAGACGTCTCATGGGACTCTCCTGTATTGCAGGCAGAAAGCATACATCTCAACTTATCCGATCGGTACGGATCCTGACATGAGAATCCGCAATAGCCGCCCTATCCACCGGACCGCTGCATCAACAAAGTCTGAGTGGGGAACGCGAAGTCGATGCCTTGTTCCTCGAAGGCCTGATTGATACTCAGGTTGATCGCCTGCTGGATGTCCATGTAGAGGTTGTAGTCCGGACCGAGCACGTAGTAGACCGTTTCGAAGATCAATGAGTAGTCCCCGTACTTGAAAAAATGTGAGCGGTCAAAGCGTGTCTTGTCCTGGGATTCGATCGCCTCGCGCATGATCTTCGGGATCTGTTGCAACTGTTCACGGGAGGTGTCATAGGTCACGCCGATCTGGAACGCCACCCGGCGTTCGTACATTCGACCGTAGTTGCGCAGGCGGCTCTTGAGCAGATCGGAGTTGGAGAACACCAACTGCTCGCCGGACAGGCTGCGGATACGCGTGGTCTTCAAACCCACATGCTCCACGCTGCCCATATAGTCGTCGACGATCACGAAATCCCCCACCACGAAAGGCTTGTCGATGAGGATCGACAGAGAGGCGAACAGATCGCCGAGGATGTTCTGCACCGCCAGGGCCACCGCCACGCCGCCGACACCCAGGCCGGCGATCAGCGCGGTGACGTTGTAACCCAGGTTGTCCAGAGTCAGCAGGATCACCGCCAGCCAGATCAGGCCCCGGGCGAAGATGCCGATCGCGTTCAACGCGGTGACACTCGCCGGATCCTGTTTCATCTTGCGTTCCCGGTACACGCCGAGCGCGAAACTGAGCCCCGTATTTGACCAGATGCCCACCTGCACCAGCAGAGCAATGATCATCACGCTGTCGGCAATCCGCATGACCCGAGGGGACAGCTCGGTGAACAGAGAGCCGGCATACAGCGCCAGAATCGCCAGCAGCCAACCCTTGGTGTTCCCGATGACCTTAATTATGCCATCGTCGATGGCGGTCTCGGTTCCGGCGGCGATGCGTTTCAGGCGGCGTCCGGCGAGACCCAGCAAAAGTTTCAGGAACAGGTAGAAGATCACCACCACGGCAATCGCCACCAGCCACATCTCCCAGGGCTTTCCGCTGAGCTGCAGATTAAGGGTTTCATTGAGAAAGGCTTTGATACTCTCGTTCATGCGGTTTCCCCATGGTTTGTTTGCAAATGCATTGCTGGCAATTCTCCGCTCGGCCTTGCAGGCTGTTGAAATTCTACTCAGACGGCACGATCCTGCGTTGAAATCCGCCTCAAAATGCTCATTTACTCCAGTAAACTGCGCTTTTTCGGCGAATTTCGCCTTGTCTCGCGCAGGTCTGAGCGAATTTCAACAACCTGCTGGTTGGCCCGGTATCTTGATTTGTTACTGCCAGCTCTGTTCCCGGGTTACGGGTTTTGTGGGTTTCCTGTTGTTGGGCGCGTCAATCGGCGGGCAGCAGGCGTACCAGGCGTCCCTGGTCCTCATCGGTCAACAGGTAGAGCAGGCCGTCCGGTCCCTGGCGCACATCCCGGATGCGGCCAAAGGTTCCTTTCAGTATCCGTTCTTCGTGGGTGATCCTCTCCCCGTCCAGCTCCAACCTCACCAGTAACTGGAATTTCAGGGAACCGACGAACAGGTTACCCTGCCAGCCCGGGTAGCGGTCAGCGGTGTAGAAGGCCATCCCTGAGGGGGCGATCGAGGGGGTCCAGTGGTAGATGGGCTGTTCCATGCCCGGCTTGTGGGTGCCTTCACCGATCTGGGTGCCGATCACATAGTTCACCCCATAGGTGATCACCGGCCAGCCATAGTTTTTGCCCGCCTGGGGCAGGTTGATCTCGTCCCCGCCCTGGGGACCGTGTTCATGGGTCCAGACCCGCCCGCTCCAGGGGTTGAGCGCGGCCCCCTGCATGTTGCGATGGCCGTAACTGAAGATCTCCGGCAGGGCGCGTTTCGAATCGACGAACGGATTGTCCTGCGGGATCGTACCGTCGTCATGCAGGCGGATCAGTGACCCCGCATGATCCTGCAGATCCTGGGCCCTCGGCCGATCGCCCCGGTCCCCCTGGGTGATGTAAAGGTAACCGTCCCGATCAAACACCAGGCGCGAACCGAAATGCTGCCGGGTATTGGTTTTGCGGGCCATGCGGTAGATCACCTGCACTTCGGACAGACGATGACCTTCGAGACGCCCCCGGGCCACCGCAGTGCCGTAGCCGTCGACCCCCGGCTCGGCGTAGGAGAGATAGACCCAGTGGTTGTCGGCGAAATCCGGATGCAACACCACATCGAGCAGGCCGCCCTGACCGTGCTGATGGATGCTCGGCAGACCCTCGATGGGACGCGGATCGAGGCCACCGTCAGCGTTGATGAGCCGGAGATCCCCCCGGCGTTCGGTCACCAACATCCGCCCGTCCGGAAGAAACGCCAGGGACCAGGGGTGGGACAGACCTTCGGTCACCACCTGGTAGGTGATGCGGTTTTTCTCGGTCTCGATGACCGGTTCCGCCCAGGTCGAGGCATGCAGTCCGCCCAGCAGAAGGGCCAGCGGCCACAGACCCGATCTCAGATTTCGCACGGATGTCATGGTTGACTCCATTGTGTGTCGCCTAGAGTGGGGTTGTTTGTTTCGACGGCCCGTTCAACGCAACAGCAGCAGCTGTTGATAGTCCCTATCCCGGAGCGCCAGCGCCTGTTCCAGTGAGGTTCGGATCTCCAACTCCGGTGCGCCCAGGACCGCAGGTAATTCCTGCTCGGCAACGCCCTCATCCACGGCATCGAGCAGTCGCAGCGCAAGGGTCAGTCGGTCCCGATGATCTGCAATACTCGGCTTCTTGATCTGTCCGACCGCAACCCGCTTGCGCTGTTCAATCTGCAAACGTCGCTTGGCCTGTTCGAGCTGAAACGCCAGCGGCAACTCGAGGTCGAAAACCGGTGCCGCATAGCGGGCCGAATCCGGCGCGGCCTGAGCCCCATCCAGAAGCGGGAGGTCGAACGCAACCGGTCGCCACACCAGCCGGTTACCCCCCACCGGATCGTCATCCGCAGGGTCGGGGGGAAACTTGTAGAAACCCCAGCGAGCCCCCAGGGCGCACTCGATCAATACCTTGTCACCATCCACGCGGCAATCGCTCTCGCTGCAAGAAGCGGCCGGGACCCAGGCGCGTGAATCCTGTTTCCAGGCGTTCATGTCCCGTTGCGAGGGTTTCCCGTAACAGGCTTCGAGATCCCGCCAGGTGACGATGAACCGCTGCCACTCCTGGCGGTAGAGCGGATTCCTTCGCAGGAACTCCCAGGCCCATTGGTCGGCACTCAAGGTTCTGGTGAACGCATAGCGATCGGTATCTTTACAATCAGACATAACAAACAGAACAGTTGGTGGATTAAGTCATCATCCCATAATTTCTGAGAGGATCAACGCCCTGGTGGTCTGGCTTGCCATCACCCTGATCAAACTACTGCTCGGACTCCAGACACCGAATCAGGGTGAGATATGGGTGGATGGGATGAATCTGCGGCAACTCGACCTGACCCAGTACCGCGCCCGCATCGGCACAGTGATGCAGGACGATCAGCTGCTTGCCGGATCGATCCTGGAAGATGCGTCAAACCTGGATGAATAGTCTTCTGTGTTGTCGCTATATTGCTACACAATGCACTATTAAAATCTCACCCAGACGGCTAGATCCCTCCTTATGCGCAGAAAGATGGAGAAGTGCAACGTAACAGGTTGCACTATGGCCCATGATCCAGAGTTTCAATCACAAGGGTTTCGAGCGCTTCTTCAAAATCAGGAACAAATACGGAATCCAAGCGAAACACGCAAATCGGATTCGGCTGATTCTGGGCCGGTTGAATGCGTCAACCTCACCGGCAGATATGGATCTCCCTGGTTTGTATTTGCAGCAACTCACGGGAGACAGACAGGAAATCTGGTCAGTCAGGGTTAGCGGCGACTGGCTCGTCACATTCCGGTTCAATGATGTTCACGCCGAAGTTGTCGATTATGGTGATTACCACTGAGGCCATATCATGCTGATGCACAATCCTCCTCATCCCGGCGAAATTATCAAAGAGTTCTGTCTTGACCCCTTGAGCTTTCTGTTACCGAGGCAGCTGAAGCGCTTGGTGTCAGCCGCAAAACGCTTTCCTGCATCATCAACGGTAAGTCGGGCATCAGTCCCGAAATGGCGGTACGGTTGTCGATTGCGTTTAACACCTCATCCGAAAGCTGGCTGAATCAACAAACGCAATACGATCTTTGGCAAGCCGAACAACATCGCAAAGAATTACGGGTTAAACGCTTATCGGCCGCGTGAAAGCACACAACCAGGCGTTTAAATACGCCTCAAAATACTCAGTGACTATGTATAAACACAAGACATCTTTGAAGATATGAGAACACACTAAACTGGTAAGATACTGATTTTTGGTATACAAATAGAGTGGAACAGGGAGGTTGATTGTGTATTTTTACCCTCCCTCACTAAAAGCACTAACAGGCAATGTGCCCGTGTTCTTTTGTATCATTCGCCCGCTTTGTGATTGTTTTGTTGAATATTTGGGTGATTTGCACCCCGAACAGGCGGATATACGGGTTAACAGGCAAATTGCCTGCTACTCAATGTTAGCTGCAAAGGTAAGTAATGGGAAAAGAACGAAACAATAGTGCTGGCCGGCTTTCAAGGATCTTTGAATCTGCGTGGCGTCAAGGTGACCAGCAAATAATAATCGAGGCTTGGTCTAAGGTTCTTGGATTAGAATGCAAAGATCAACACTCAAATAGCTTTGCCATCTCAGAAGCTCTATCGCTAGTACGAGTCGAGATAGATCACGTTCAGTCTCAGATGGAGATTTTGGAAACAAATTCCGATTTGTACGCCACATATCTACAAAGATGTCGAAATGCTTTAAATATCACCAACCTCCAAAATAATTGGGCTAGCCCCAGAGCACAGATAAAAGAAGATACGTTGCTCTGCTTGAAATTCTGTGCAGAGTTAACTGAAGATGAAGCTGTAAATCTAAGTAATGAAGAGCTTGAAGATATTTTGCAGCAAATTCAGAGGCTCAGGGAAACGTTGGAGAGGGTGTTCAAAACTCTGTGTCAACCAGATGTCACAGTGCCATGTGGTCTTCTAGCCGCCCCTCAAAATGTATTGCCAGTTGTGACAG
>JBEVVH010000103.1:0-12478 GCA_040507245.1 Candidatus Thiodiazotropha sp. | reverse complement strand
CCGGGGCACTAATAGGCTGTCAAAGATCGAATCGATTTTGGTGGACTTGGATGTCCCAAAATCTTTCATGAGATCGAAGACTCGCTTGTCCCTTCTCCCCAAACATGGAGATCAAAGCAGACATTCACATTCGCCTGTCTGGTCCGAGTGACACAGGAAATCAGGAAAAGGTATAACATGACCCAGTGGCATAAGGGTCAAACAAACTCATCGCTGAGTGGTTTGCACCGACCTGACAGACCAAACGGGGTGAACAAATGTCTGTAGCGGAAGACCGCTTCGTCAGAGGCTTGATCAAATTCACCTGGATCGTACTGCTGATCGCGGCGGTGTGGCAGCTCATGCCCTGGTTTCGTCACTACCTGATTGGCACCACCGCGGAACCCAGGGCGATCACCGCCCGGGGGGAACTTGCGGCGGATGAGCGGGCGACCATACAGATCTTCGAGCAGGCCAGTCCCTCGGTGGTGTTCATCAGCACCATCCAGCATGTGCGCGATTACTGGACGCGAAATATCTTCTCCGTCCCCCCGGGGCACCGGGTCGGGGCTGGTGTGGGACGACGATGGCCACATCGTTACCAATAATCATGTGATCGAACAGGCCTCGGAGGCAACCGTCCGGCTCAACGACGGGCGAAACTACAACGCGGTGCTGGTGGGCAGCACTCCTTCCCACGACCTGGCGGTGCTGCGCATCAATGTGGCGTTCGATCGACCCCTGGCCCTGCCCGTGGGTACCAGCCAGGATCTGCGGGTCGGGCAGAAGGTGTTTGCCATCGGTAACCCCTTCGGTCTTGATTACACCCTGACCAGTGGCCTGGTCTCCGCCCTGGATCGCTCCTTCACCGAAGACAATGGGGCGACCATCAAGCACCTGATACAAACCGATGCGGCGATCAATCCGGGTAATTCCGGCGGTCCGCTGCTCGACAGCGCCGGGCGTCTGATCGGGATCAATACGGCGATCTTCAGTCCATCGGGAGCCTATGCGGGGATCGGTTTCGCAGTGCCGGTGGATACGGTCAACCGGGAGGTGCCTGAGTTGATCGCCCGGGGTCGCTACGTGCGTCCCAGTCTGGGTGTGGGCGTGGACGAGGGACTCAACCAGACCCTGACCGCGAAGATGGGAGTCGAGGGGGTGGTGCTGCTGAAAGTCGATCCCGGCACCTCGGCGGGGCTGGCCGGATTGCGCGGTACCGAGATCGATCGTGAGGGGGAGATTATCCCTGGTGATGTGATTCAAGCGATCAACGGTCAGCCTCTGACCTCGGTTTCTGAACTCCTGGCCCGGCTGGACGATTTCCGTATCGGCGACCGGGTCACCCTGAAGATCTGGCGCAACGGGGAAGAGCTGGATGTCGCGGTGTTGCTGCAGGGTGGGGATTGAGCTGATCGCCCGATGTCTGGCGAATTGCTCTTGCCAGCGGGCGCTGCAGTTCCTGTCACGTTCACACAGATGTCATGGATCCGGCACAACAGGTTTAAGCTGCGCCATGAATGACTCCCGGTCGCAGACGGGAAACCAGATCCGACGCTGATCCTGACGGGCATCCCCGTATCGGGCGCCCAGGGTGTAGTGGACGATCACCCCTTCACCGGTATGTGCGTACTGGGGGATCGCATACAGGCCATCGGGTCGGTCCCGGTATTCCATCGCTTCCACCCGGTCGATGGCCGGCAGGGGAATCGCGGTCGCCGAGGCTTTTGACGTGGAACGGACCCAAAGGGTCGATGATTCTGAATCGTCACTACTGTCGATCCGCACACGATAACCATAGCCGAAGCGGGTCATCAGATAGGTCAGTACGAACAACAGGATGAAACCGGCGATACGAAATCCAGACATCGTCGGTGGATGGCTGGAGACCGGTTGTACATCCGGCAGCAGAAACAGGCTAACCGCGCCGCCGACAATCAGGCTGATGCTCAGGCAGAAAGCCTGTGATGAATGGACATGGCAGCGGTAAGTGGAACGCTGAAGCAATACGCTGGCCTCATCTGGTGAACTCGAGTGCAGGACTAGGCTCGCCTACCCTATGCGAAACTCCGTTCATTGTCATGGGCCAGATTCTGCAGCAGTTCGATCAATCCTCAGTTTCCATTGGGGTAAGCGCGAATCACGCCAGCCTATTCAGGCTAATTGTTAGTCTGGTCCAGCGGAACTTCGTATCCGTGTGGTGGTAGCGGAATTTGCCAGGTCCCATTTGGGTGATCGGTTTCAATGAGCTTTGTCTGGCTGATTAACCCTGGTTCCTGAAGTATTATCCAAAGAGTCGGTAATGTTATAATGTTACATTATACAGAGCTCAACCCCATTCAACGACCCCTTCCGGGACTGCGGAGACATATGATTCGTTTTGTTTGTGCACTGCTACTGATTCTTCCAGGCCTGCTGTCCGCCGAGCCTCTGAGAGTGTTTGTCAGTGTTCTGCCGATCCAGTATTTCGTCGAGCAGGTGGGTGGTGAACATGTCCAGGTCCAGGCACTGGTGCGCCCCGGCCACAGTCCGCACAATTACGATCCGTCGCCGCAGCAGATCGCCGCCCTCTCCCGGGCGCAGCTCTATCTGCGTACCGGAGTGCCTTTTGAAAATGCCTGGATGGCGCGGATCCGCTCGGCCAATTCGGCAATGCGGGTGGTCGATCTGCGGGAGGGTATCGAACTGTTCCCTGCCCCGGTTTCAGAGCATGAGCACGAAGCGCATGAGGCGTTTGACCCGCACATCTGGACTGATCCGTTACGGGTAATACACATGGCGGGGGTGATCCGCGACAACCTCACCGAGCTTGATCCCGGACACCGGGTCGACTACCAAGAAAATCATGACCGCTTCGTTGCGGAACTGCAGCGCCTTGACCGGGAGATCGGAGCGTTGTTGAAACCCGTCCAGCACCGTAGTTTTCTGGTCTATCACCCATCCTGGGGCTACTTTGCCCATCGCTACGGTCTGCTCCAGGTCCCCATCGAGTATGAGGGCAAGGAGCCGGGAGCTCGGGCCCTGACTGCCCTGATCGATCAGGCTCGGCGAGAGAATATCCGGGTCATTTTCGTTCAGCCCCAGTTCGATCGGCGGCTGGCCACACAGGTGGCGAGGGCCATCGACGGGCGGGTGATCGCAGTGGATCCCCTGGCTTTGGACTATATTCAGAATCTGCGCCATGTGGCCGAACAGTTCGCCGGAGTGCTGCAACCTTGAACCCGATCATCAACCTCCAGGGTGTTGAATTCGCCTATGACAACCTGCCGATCCTCTCGGGCATCGATCTGCAGGTGATGGAGGGGGAGTTTCTCGGTATCGTGGGCCCCAATGCCGGAGGCAAGAGCACTCTGTTGAAACTCATCCTGGGGTTTCTGGAACCGCTCAAAGGGCGTATTCAGGTGTTAGGGCAGCCACCGGCGGAGGCACGGCGCTGCCTCGGCTATGTCCCCCAGTATCCGAGTTTTTCCCGGGACTTCTCCATCACCGTGGAGCAGGTGGTGCAACTTGGCCTGCTGGGTCTGAACCGGCCCCGCGCCTGGTACGGCGCCTTCTGGCCCTGTCGGGTCTCGGGCAGCGACCGGGATGCGGCGCGACAGGCCCTGGCCGAGGTGGAAGCCGAGGATATCGCAACACGCCAGATCGGCAGTCTTTCCGGCGGCCAGCTGCAGCGTGTGCTGCTAGCCCGGGCGCTGGCCAGTCGTCCGCGCATTCTGATCCTGGATGAACCCACCGCGAACATCGATCAGCGGCTCGAAGGCGAGATCTTCGATCTGTTGAAGCGGCTCAACAGCCGCATGACCATCCTCGTGGTTTCCCATGATGTGGCTTTCATTTCCCGTTACGTGACCCGGGTTGCCTGCATCAACCGCACCCTGTTCTGCCACCACACCGATGATATCGATGGCCAGGTGATTCAGGATCTTTACGGTGAGCATGTGCGAATGATCGCCCACAGTCACAATCACGGACACTGATATGCAAGGTTTCTTCTCCGCCCTGATGCAACATGAGTTCCTGCAGAGCGCGGTGGCGGCGGCGCTGTTGGCGAGTATCGGTTGTGGGGTGGTCGGTACCTATGTGGTGGTCAAACGGATCGCCTTCATTGCCGGTGGCATCGCCCACTCCGTGCTGGGTGGCATGGGAGCGGCGGTTTACTATGGATTCGATCCTTTGCACGGGGCCCTGCTGGCGGCCATTTTCTCAGCCTTGCTGATCGGCTGGGTGCGCCTCAACTGGCGGGTTCAGGAGGACACGCTGATTGGTGCTCTGTGGGCGATCGGTATGGCGGTGGGGGTGATGTTCATCGCCAAGGCGCCGGGTTACCAGGCGGACCTGATGAGTTACCTGTTCGGCAATATCCTGCTGGTGCCGGATGAAAGCCTGTTCTTCATGCTCGCCCTGGATATCATGCTGCTGATCGTCGTCGGGGCCTACCACCGGCAGTTTCTCGCAGTGGTATTCGATGAGGAGCTGGCCCGGCTGAGGGGCATCCCGGTGGGCGTCTTCTACCTGTTGCTGCTGGTATTGGTAGCGGTCACCGTGGTGTTGCTGATTCAGGTGGTGGGACTCATCCTGGTGCTGGCCCTGCTTACCCTGCCAGCGGCGATCGCCGGTCACTACGTCCACTCCCTGGGGCGGATGATGCTCATCGCCACCCTGCTCGGGATGTTGCTCAGTGTTACCGGACTGGCGGTTTCCTACACCCCGGATCTGCCTGCGGGTCCGGCCATCATTCTGCTGGCCGGCGCCGCTTATGTGGTGTCTGCGGTATGGTCCCAGTGGTTACGTCGACGCCGGTCCCAGCGCTCGCTGATTCGGCCTTCCGCTGTGGAGGGCGATCGATGAACCCGTCCGCCATCGAGCGGGTGATGCAGCGGGCGGAGGCCCTGTGCCGGGAGCGCGGTGTGCGTCTTACTCAGCAACGTCGGACCGTGCTGCAGCTGTTGATTGCATCCGAAAAGCCGATGAGCGCCTACGATTTGCTCGACCGGCTGCGCGAAAGTGTGAAAAATCCGGCGCCGCCCACCGTGTATCGGGCCCTCGATTTCCTCATGCAGCAAGGTCTCATCCATAAGCTCGAAAGCATCCATGCCTATGTGGGCTGTACCCATCCGGATCATCCTCACGCAGGGCAGTTCCTGATCTGCGCGGATTGTGGAGAGGTGGAAGAGGTACAGGATCCCCGGATCACGGAGAGCCTGCAGGCCGCCGGACAGGCTCAGGGATTTCGAACCCACCGTCCGGTGGTCGAGCTGTTGGGGGTCTGCGCCCACTGCCGGCATACGAAGTCCGAGACAGATTGATCCACAACAAGAATGTTGATTTTGCACGATCCAAGCGCTATATAGTGATATATCGACATCGATAGTGGGGCTGTATGAGTTCATTAGCCATAAAACAACCGCAGGCATCCCAGGTTCTGGCGAAGGCCTTATGGAATGCCGGTAAGGCGCTGGGGCTTACTCAGGCTGAAGTCAGCCAGGTGATCGGTCGCGATCGTAGCGCGATTCACCGCAATGGCCTTGATCCTGCCAGCAAGTCCGGAGAACTCGCCCTGCTGTTGATCCGGCTTTATCAGAGCCTGTTTGCCTTGACCGGTGGCGCCGGCAGCTCGTTGAAACACTGGATGCACACCCGAAATCTTCAGACGGGGGGGGTGCCCGCGGATCAGGTCAAAAGTGTTCAGGGACTACTCAAGGTCGTCGAGTATCTGGATGCCATGCGCGCCAAACAGTGATGGATATCTGGCTCGCCTGCAAGGACGCGGCGCAACCCGGACCGCTTTCGGGAGCGGTGATCCGGGTCGTTCAACCCCTGGTCTCCCGGGCTCTGCTCGATCTGGTGGATGACCTGCAGGAACAGGCCCTGCTCGAAACTCTGTTGGAAGCAAGCCGGCCCCAGGTGCAGGACTCTGCTCCCGGGTTACATGAGCTGTTACGCAGCCCCTTTCGAGATCCCCCCCTCAGATATGGATCCCGTTTCGGAACTCACCTGGAGCCGTGCCTGTTCTATGGATCGGCTTCGATCACCACTGCCTTGGCAGAGACCGCTTACTACCGATTCGTCTTCTGGGCGGGCATGGTCGAACCGCCTCCCGGTGGACGCCTGACGACGGAATTGACGGTTTTCGCGGCGGAATTCTCGCTGCAGCGAGGTCTGCAGTTACAGCATTCCCCCTGGTCTGAATATTCAGACCGGCTGCGGGATCCTCAACACTACAACAGCACCCAGGCGTTGGGCAGGGCTATGCGTGAAGCCGGTATCGAGGGCTTTGAGTACATTTCCGCAAGAGATCGGGAATGTGGTCTGAATCGGGCCTTTTACACCCCGGAGGTGTTTGCCGATCCGATGCCCCGCTGGCAGGAACACTGGCTGTGTGAAACCCGGGCAGATGCTGTTTCATTCTTCAGTAAACAGCATGGTGCTTGCTTCTATCCTCTGGAGGATTTTCGTGTCGATGGGGAGCTGCCGTTACCGGCGCAATAGTCGGATGGTTGTATGCGGGGGGGGGGGGGGCTGCACTAGGGCCCCTTTACACCAAAACAATACGCGTTGTTGGATTAGTGTCGACAGGTCCTGGACTGGATTTGGATTCGCCGGGGCTGTCTGCAGGAGACGGCCCCGGCGGTTGGAGGGGCTCAGTCGCGGATGACGATTTCCACCCGGCGGTTTTTCAGACGGCCAGCCTCTGTGGAGTTGTCGGTAATTGGTGAGGTTTCACCCAGTCCCAGGGTGTCGATACGCGAAGCATCCACGCCAACCTGGATGAGGGCATCCTTGACCGCCATGGCGCGTCGCTCGGAAAGTTTCTGGTTGTACTCTTCGGAGCCGATGTTGTCGGTATGTCCCTCAATGAGTACGGTCTTCTCTGGATACTCTCCAAGGAACTTTGCCAGTTTGTCGATGGTGTTCATCGCGCCGGGGAGCAGATCGGTCTTGCCGAAGGAGAACAGCACATCACCGAGGGTGATGACCATGCCGCGTTCGGTCTTCATCGCCTGAAGGTCTTCCAGCTCCTTACGCAGGGCCTCAGCCTTTGCCAGAGCGTTCTCCCGCTCCATCAAAGCGGCTTCCTTATCGCGCAGGGCTTCATCCTTGGCCTGTTGCTCCATCTGAATCTCCAGCTCACGGGCCTTCAGCTGTTCCTTGTTCTTGACTTCACCCAACTCTTCCAGGCGGGCGGCGGCTTCCTTACGCTTGGCCACGGCTATTGCGGTATCGGTGCGGGTCTTGCCGACGTAGGCCAGCGAGGTCATGTCATCTTCGTTATCTGCCGTGGCGGCGCGATTCAACGCATCCGAGGCTCTTTCCAATTCAGTGGAGGCGTAACGTAACACGGACTCATCCTGCTTCGCTTCCGCGTAAGCCTGTTCCGCCTCTGTGAGTGCGTCGTTCTTCTGCATGCTGCTGCAGCCCGTGAACAACAGGGCCAGTGCAGTGGCAGCCAACAAATGGTTTCCTAAGCGGGTCATGATGATAGTTCCCCCTGATGATTCGATGGTCGTCATTATCGTTTGCTGCGGGCGCGCATGATCTCTTCGCGCAGCACCTTGATGCTGGCTTCGAGCTCGGATACCGCCTTTTCCGCCTGGGAACGGGCTGCGATGGCCTGCGCCAGTTCCGCATCCGCCTGCGCCTCTTCCGCCAAACGCCGGGCCTCGTCGAACTTCTCTTTGTCCATGGCGGTTTTCGCCTGTTTCATCTTCTGCCGGGCACGGTCCATGTAAACCGGAGCGAATTTGGTGGACTCTTCACTCTCAGCCGCAGTCAGAGCGGTTTGTGCCGCCGAGACTTCGGCAACGGGTTTAGGTGTCGAACTGCAGCCGTACAGGGAAACGAACAACAGAGAGACAAGCGCGGGTACCAGTATCGTTCGCCGACACGGATTTTTAGCTATCAGCATGACGAGCTTCCTTTAAAGTTGAATGTTCGATCAGGCATGAATGCATCGCATCACGCATTCGGACAGGGTGTCCGTGGAAGCGATTATGCCATTGTTTCATGGTTTTTAACCGATTCAGTGATATGAAAAAAGTTACAAAATGTCGCAGATCTCGAAAAAGTTGCCGGGAAGCCGGATCAATCGTACCGGAACTCGTGAGACGTCTACACCCGCGGTGTTGTTATGAAAGGGTGATCCTGGATGAAATGATAAACGGGTATGCAAAGCTTATTGAAAGCTTTAGAGGTTTCGTCAACCGCGGTTCTTTAAGGGTGTTTGAAAAACCGGATGTTATGGGTGTCATCGCTTACCCTGATGTGTGTGCTGTGCATGGGACAACGGTCCTTAGGCTTAACAGGCCCTAAGAGCCGTTGTCCGGAACATCAGTGAAGGTCCTTGAGCAAAGACGCTTTGATGGGCGAATCTACGGCTTCAACGCTGTAGTTGTAGGCGGGATGATCGATGCTCGCGGACAGTTGAGCGCCGCCTTTCAGGCCGTCGATCATATTCTGACTGAGTTCGAAGCGAAGGAAGTGAACCGATGAGGTTTTATCCTCGGTAGAGCGTTCCAGGTCCTCGTTGGCGATCGGGCGGACCTTTTCGAAACCGTCCACCTGCAGCCAGATGGCGTTCTCGACACCCACCAGTTTGGACAGCGCAACCTTGCGCTCCTCCACATCGTGGTACTCCATCATGAAGGTGGCCTTCCAGTTCATCCCATCGGGAATCAGTGGGTTGTAGACATCGAGTTCATCCTGGATGCCGTCCGGTTCGAAGATCCGCTCGATGCGCAGCATCTCCTGAATCTGATACTGCATGGTCAGTTCGTCTTCGAAATAGAGTGCGGCATTCGGCCCGATGGGCAGGCGCCGGTTCTTCTTGTGATCCATCACCCGGGCGCGGAACTCCGGTCGGATCCGGGCGTACTCTTCGAGACTGTAGAGATCTTTGTGTGAAAGATGAGTCATGGCAGGCGCCTCAATCATTCGTGGGCTATGGGTTTGTCGGTAAAGAGATAGTCTTTCAGCTCTTTGTCGAAACTTGGATCCTGACGGCGTATCCATTCCAGCACCATGGCTGCGTGTTCCTTCTCTTCATCCCGGTTGTGTGCGAGGATCGCGCGCAGTTCGGGATTGGTGCAGGCATCCACCCGTTGGTTGTACCAGTCCACCGCTTCGAGCTCTTCCATCAGTGAAATGATGGCGCGATGCATGTCGCGGGTTTCGTTACTCAGTTGCTCAACAGGTTCGTGATAACCTTCATTTGCCATTGACTTGTACTCCTTAATGTTCAGATGCCGTAGGCTTTGCGAATCAGACTGATCGGATGTTCCGGCGGTCGGCCGTCGCGCAGACCGTTTTCAATGTGGTGACCGGCCATGGGGCAGTCACTGCCATAGTGGTCGACCTCGGCCTTTTTAACCTGGTTGACCACCGGTCGGCCGATTTTCATGGCATGTTCGTGGAACTCGCTTTTCACTGCATAGGTGCCGTCATGGCCAGAGCAGCGCTCGATGGCGGTGACCTTCGTATCAGGTATCAGTGACAGCAGCTCTTTGGTTTTCGAGCCCACGTTCTGTACCCGCTGGTGGCAGGCGGCGTGATAGGCCACTTTGCCCAGGCCCTGCTTGAAATCGGTTTTCAGCAGTCCCTCTTTGTGACGCAGCATCAGGTATTCAAAAATGTCGAAGATCGCCCCGGCCACCTTCTGCACCTCCGGTTCGTCCGGAAACATCAGCGGCAGTTCCTGTTTGAACATCAAGGCGCAGGAGGGAACCGGGGCGACGATGTCCCAGCCTTCATCCACAAGCTTGGCAAGCTGGGGAATGTTGGCGTTCTTGGCCTCCTCGACCGCCTCCAGGTTGCCCAGTTCAAGCTTAGGCATGCCACAACACTGCTCCTTGTCCGCAATGGTGACCGGGATGTCGTTGTGTTCGAACACCGCGAACAGATCCTCGCCGACGATCGGCTCGTTGTAGTTTCCGTAACAGGTGGTGAACAGGGCCACCTTGCCCTTGGTGCGTCCTGCGGGCGTACCTTCGGCATTGCGATGCATTTTGTCAGCAAGACGCTTGCGCAGCGGCTTGCTATGGAATTCGGGTAGCTTGGCTTCCGGGTGCACACCCAGGGTGTGGTCGAGAATTTCACGGAAGTTCTTGGCTTTGTTGAACGTATTCACAACCCCGGCAACCACCGGAATGCCCGCCAGTTTGCCCAGGTTGTCGGTACTGGTAAGCATGCGATCTCGCAGCTTCACATCACCTTTTTTATACTTTACCGCCTTGGCGCGAAGCATCAGGTGGGGGAAATCGATGTTCCATTCGTGGGGCGGCACGTAGGGACATTTGGTCATGTAGCACAGGTCACAGAGGTAACAGTGGTCCACCACTTGCCAGAAGTCCTTCTTATCCACCCCATCCACTTCCATGGTTTCACATTCGTCCACAAGGTCGAACAGGGTCGGGAAGCTCTGACACAAACTGACGCAGCGACGGCAGCCATGACACAGATCGAAGACACGCTCCAACTCATGCATCAGACTCTCTTCGTTGTAATACTCCGGGTTCTTCCAATCGATGGGATGCCGGGTCGGTGCCTCCAGATTGCCTTCTCGTGAACCGGTAGGTGCTGCCATGGGTGTCTGCTCCTGGTTGCGTGCTTGCATTTGAGGTTTGTAGATTATTCCACATACCACCCGAACCGGTGACTGACCCCAATCAGAAAAACGGCGTGTGTATTTCTGACGGTTTTTAACGAGGTTCGGTCACAGGCCGGTGTGTGGGATGGGAATTGGGCCTGGAATCAGGCCCTGATCCCCCGATGTAGACGATCAGTCCATTTCGTCCAGGGCTTTCTGGTAACGGCTGGCATGAGAACGCTCGGCCTTGGCCAGGGTCTCAAACCAGTCAGCAACCTCATCGAAACCTTCGTCGCGTGCGGTTTTGGCCATGCCCGGGTACATATCGGTGTACTCATGGGTTTCGCCAGCGACAGCGGTCTTCAGGTTGTCGGCGGTTTCACCGAAGGGCATGCCGGTGGCGGGGTCGCCGCACTGCTCCAGGTATTCCAGATGGCCGTGAGCGTGGCCGGTTTCACCTTCAGCGGTGGAGCGGAACAGGGCTGCCACGTCGTTGTAGCCTTCTACGTCGGCCTTGGAGGCGAAGTACAGGTACCGGCGGTTGGCCTGGGATTCACCGGCGAAAGCGTCTTTCAGATTCTGCTCAGTCTTACTACCTTTGAGTTCCATGATGGGGTTCTCCGAATGATGGTTATTGTGAATGGGACAAGGGGTGAGACCCGGGTCTCACGCTGGTGTTTAGAATAGTTCTAAAATTCATCGGAATCCAATGGTCTTCTCGATGATAATGATAGGTATACCCTTTTGAATCCAGGCGCTCAATCTGGCCCGGGTGATCATTCTTCCCGCCGATGATTGTCTGCTTGCCGATAACCACCTGAAAAATACAGGTTTTAAAACCTGGAATAGTAATCCTGTTTGATAATACTTATACTCCGGGTATGGAATTGAGCAGCACTCAACAGACACCCCCTGCGCGCGATATCACCACGCTGCTGATGTCTCGTGGGGTCAATCTCACCCGTCAGCGGCGGGTGATCGCTGATGTGTTGTTCGCTCGAAATCAGCACATCACGGCAGATCAGCTCTTCGACGCCGTTAATCGCGCGGGTGGCCGAGTCTCTAAAGCAACGGTCTACAACACCCTGGGCCTGTTCGTCCGCAAAGGATTGGTGCGGGAAATCTTCATCGATGCAACGCGTACTTTCTACGATTCCAATACCGGCCACCATCACCACTTCTACAATGTGGACACCGGTGAACTGACCGACATGAACGAAAAGGTCGCACCTCACTTCATAGATCAGGACCTGCCGGAAGGTACGGTATTGGCGATCATGGATTTGGTGATCCGGGTCAGAAACAAGCCCACCGCCTGAAGCAAACAACCACAATCCGTTGATCCGGGGACTCCAATGAGGCGAGTCTGAGGAATCGCGATGCGTATGTCATTTACAGGACCTGGATTTATTGATCTGTATCATTGCTTTAGATTTAGACTAATTCTAATCTTTTGGACGCCAACCGGGTATTTGTGATTTCGGCAGGGCTGCCAGGCAAACACCAGACGGGACTGGCACAGAGATACGACAACACAGATCCGTGACTTTTGACGGAACCAGGGGTGCGTGACCGGCACTGGTAGCGGATTACAAACTACGGTTTTTCGGTCGGTTTTGCCGGCCCCAAGCAATCAAAGGTAAGGGAAATGAAATTCAAGTTAGCCACGTTGACGATTATGATGCTCGGTGTTTTCACCAGTGCCTTGGCCGCGGATGAACCCATTCAACCCGTCAAGCCTGTTCAAAGCATCAACCTGGGTCAGGTCGAGTTGGGTAAGAAACTCTACTTCGATCCCCGCCTGTCGAAATCCGGATTTATCTCCTGTAACGAGCCTGTAGAAAAACCCGTTTAGAACTAACGGGTATCTTGGCTATCAATCTTCGACTCGGTTCTTTCATGATTATTGGTAATGGT
>JBEVVH010000102.1:0-12525 GCA_040507245.1 Candidatus Thiodiazotropha sp. | reverse complement strand
CGCTTGGGAGTTACTGTGAGATTCCCGTATCTGTCAAACTGTGAATGCCTCCCCAGCAGAGCTGGGGGGTCTCCTATTTGTGTCTAGTGATACTCATGGTTGCCTCCTAGTGTGAGTCTGTTGAATGTAAGACTGCTACTCTGCTGCAACAATTCTGTCCGAAACAGGAGACGCCCGGGTCGCGTCAATTTTCTCTTAAGTGGGGACCTATCAACCTGTCACGCACTTACAAATAGGCACGACACGATCGTAGAGACATGGGCGTTGCTGTCGGATGCTTAAAGTACAGCACACCACACGGAACAGAGTCCCTTGTCTTTTCCGGAGATTTGCTCTGTGTGGCTCAGTGATCCATCACACAGGGATCGTCATGAAGGCTTGTCGGTGACCAGATGTTCGGCCAGCAACTCGGTGAGACTGATCACCTCGGTATCCATCTCATAGTGCTCGAGGCCCTCTTCGAGGATGATGCGGCAGTTGGCGCAGGCGGTAACCAGCGTATCGACGCCCAACTCATCGAGCTGGGATTTCTTACGCTTGAATACTTCCAGGCGCAACTCCTCGGCCCGTTCATTGGCGCTTACGCCACCGCCACCGCCACCGCCGCAGCACCAGTTCATCACGCCGTGATCCTTCATCTCGACGAAATGGTCGGCGACGCTGTTGAGCAGGTTGCGTGGCTGCTCGATCACCCCGCCACGGCGGACAATCTGACAGGGGTCGTGCAGAGTCATGGGAGTATGGTCAAAATCTTTGACCTGGATACGGCCTTGCGCCTTGAGTTGATCGAGTAATTCGAGAATGTGCACCACCTCGAACTTGTAGGGTCGGCCGATGAGGTTGGGGCCTTCCCAGCGAATGGCAGTGTAGGCATGGCCGCATTCCGGGCTGATCACATACTTCACGCCCAGTTCCTCCGCTGCGTTGACCACCCGCCCCACCAATTCTGCGGCAGCCTCCTTGTTACCGATCTGGATGCCGCTGTTGGTAGCCTCGTAGGCTTTGCTGCTCACCGTCCAGGTGACTCCGGCCTGCTTGAAGATCCGCGCCAGGGCCTCGATGAACTCTGGGAAGTTGACGATCTCCATGGAGGAGAAGATGGTCATGTAGTCGACGCCGGGCTGGTCGACCGGGATCTGCAGGCTGGTCTCCCTCTCCACGTTGGCGATCGCCGCGGACAGGGTCTTGTAGGTGACGCCCATGGGACTGCCGATGGTCAGCGCCCGCTGGGTCGCTTCTTTCATACCGTCCGGTGCATAACCGGCTACGGAGAAACCTTCCCGGGTCTTGCGGATCATGTAGGTGATGTCGTTGCCCACCGGGCAGACCATGGAACAGCGGCCGCACAGGGTGCAGCTGTCATAGACCAGCTTCTCCCAATCCGCGAAGTCCTCCTCGGTGAGCGGATTGCTCAATCCCATCGCCTTGCCCAACTTGCCCCAGAAGGTGTGTTCCTGACGCCAGAGTTTCTTCATGGGTTCCAGTTTGTGGATTGGGGTATAGCGTGGATCGTGGGTCTCCGTGTAGAACAGGCAGGCCTCGGCGCAGAGTCCGCAATGGACGCAGCTGGAGAAGTAGGAAGCGACTTTGGCGTCGATCTGCGCAGCGAGTACCGCCACACCCTTTTCGAAGGCTTCGCTCATCGTGACTCCTCAGGCATTGACGCCTTTGCGTCCCATGGTGGCGCCGGTATAGCCACGGCTCAGGACAAAGGTGAAGGCATGCATCAGCTTGCTGAACGGGAAGTAGATCAACAGCAGTTCGGCGAGAAACAGATGCAACAGCCGCAAGGGTTCAAAGGACTGGGCCAGGGCCAGACAGCCGGTTAGCATCACCACGAACACCAGCACCGTGCCGATATGATCGTCCAGATCCGACAGCATGCGGGTCACCGGATTGAGCAGCCGGTGCAGCCACAACGGGATGATGCCGGCAAAGGCGAACTCCGCCGCGACGATGAAGGCCCAGTGTGGCATCGCCGGCCAGTCGAAACCGGTAATCCGCTCGGCGATAAAATCCACATGGGGTTTGGCAAAGATCAACAGCGCGAACAGCCCCAGGTGAAACATATAGCCCGCTACGAATTGCAGACGGCCGCGCTGGGTAACGGTGCGTTCCGGTATGAAGCGGCTGAACACGGCACGGAACGCGCCTGCGCCGGAACTACCCCTGGGTTGCGAAAGATCTGTCCTGACACCCGCCTTGACGATGGCGATGATGCGCCAGATCACGCCGATGGCGAATACGCTCACTGAGAAGGTCCACAGTGGCCCGTCGATAAACTCGCCCATCACTTGCCCGCCTCTTCTATGCTCACATCTCTTGGAAGCCGGTCGAAATCACCCCGCAGACGCGCCACCTCATCGTTGGGCAGGGCCTCGCTGTTCTTCTCCGCCTGGCTGGCCCAAAGATCATGATGCTCCTTGGCCCAGTTAAGATCGCAGTAGCCGGTCTTCATACCTTCGATCGCGCCTTCCATGCCAACTGTGCCGATATAGATGTGGCCGAAGATCACGGTGATCATCAGTACCGCACCGATAGCGTGCCCCACGTGAGCCAGTTCCATCCACTCCCGGGGGTGTCCCAGGGAGGGCGATACCAGTACGAAACCGGATACGATGATGGTGCCGCCGACAAACACCAGCAGCCAGAACATGGTCTTCTCACCCATGTTGAAGAAGTTGGATGGCACGTGCTTCTTGCCGATCACACCTCCGCCGCGCAACAGCCAGGTGAGGTCTCCCTTCTGGTAGATGTTGCGCCGAACGAAACGCACGAAGATCAGGATCAGGGAGATCAGAAATACCGGGCCCATCAGGTTGTGTCCCTCTTTCGAGGCGGAAGCCAACACGGAGAACGCCTCTTTACCGATCAGCGGGATCAGCAGTGGCCGACCGAATAGCAGGATCAATCCGCTTAGACCGAGAAAGATAAAAACTCCGGCAATGAACCAGTGGATAGTCCGTTCGTAGTTGGAATAACGCAGCAGCTTGCGGTCCGAAAGCCCGCCTTCCACCGGCACTCTGCCGCGTATCATGTAGAACAACAGCAGAGCCAGCAGCGCGCCACCCAGCACATAGCCACCGATGGGGATGAGCTGGTTCATTCTGAAGTGGCGCCAACGGTCTCCATTGGTGTTGATCAGCACTCCGCTATCGACACCCTTGACCTGGGTGTTGCCGGAACTTGGCACGGTACGCTGACGCACATCCCGCCACAACTCCGCAGCCGGGTTCATCAGCTGTACGCTAGGCGCCTTGGTTGCGGCGTTTGGTTCTTCGGCAACAGCTGCAGGCAAACTGACCAGCAGGCTGATCAACCACACACCGATCAACCAGGCGATGCCTGCCACGAACCCTGTCGTTCTTGTTGACTGTTTCATCGGTCTTCCTGGAAATGCCCGGTCATCCAGAGGATGACCGGGAGTCGCCGTCCGGTTCTGTGACCGTCACATACCTTGCCAACCAAGCCCATCACTCTTTCGCACTGCTCTTGCCACTCACGTCACGGGGCGAGCGGAACGAGGCATCCTGAAAGGAGACACCCCGGGCCAGCACAGACGCACCCCGGTTGATGATGCGTTTGCGATACACATCCGAGATGACATCCGCGTCACCTGCGAGCAACGCCTTGGTCGAACACATCTCGGCGCACAACGGCAACTTGCCTTCTGCAAGGCGATTCGAGCCATACTTGCGGTGTTCCTCGGCACTGTGGTCCACCTCGGGCCCGCCGGCGCAGAAGGTGCACTTGTCCATCTTGCCCCGGGTGGCGAAAGCCCCGTCTTTCGGAAACTGGGGCGCGCCGAAAGGACAGGCGTAGAAGCAGTAACCGCAACCAATGCAGATATCCTTGTCGTGCAGCACCACCCCGTCGGCGGTGGTGTAGAAGCAGTCCACCGGGCAGACCGTGGCGCAAGGGGCATCGGAACAGTGCATGCAGGCCACCGAGAGGGAGCGTTCCCCCGGCTCTCCATCCTTGATGGTCACCACGCGGCGGCGGTTGACGCCCCAGGGCACCTCGTTCTCGTTCTCGTTCTCGTTCTCGTTCTCGTTCTCGTTCTTGCAGGCGGTGACACAGCCGTTGCACTCGATGCAGCGCTCAGGATCACAATAGAATTTCATTCGAGCCATGACTCTCTCCTAAATTACGCTTTGCTGATGCGGCACAGGCTGCATTTGGTTTCCTGCATCTGGGTCACCGAGTCGTAGCCGTAGGTCATTGCGGTGTTACAGGCCTCGCCCAGCACGTAGGGATCCGAGCCCTCCGGATACTTGCTGCGCAGGTCCTTACCCTCAAAGTGTCCGCCGTAGTGGAACGGCATGAAGGCCACCCCTGCGGCCACGCGTCGTGTGACCATCGCCTTGAGCTTGACCTTGGCGCCTTCGGCACCCTCCAGCCAGACCATGTCACCATCATGAACACCGGCATCGTTGGCATCCCGGGGATGAATCTCCACGAACATGTCCTGCTGCAGTTCGGCCAGCCAGGGGTTGGAGCGGGTCTCGTCACCGCCGCCCTCGTATTCCACCAGACGTCCGGAGGTGAGAATGATCGGATACTCCTGGGAGTAGTCCTTGGCCTGGATCGATTCGTAACGTACCGGCAGGCGGTAGAAGGACTTGCGGTCCTCGTAGGTGGGATACTTCTCCACCAGGTCGCGACGGTTGGTGTACAAAGGCTCGCGATGGATCGGCACCGGATCGGGGAAGGTCCAGACCACAGCCCGGGCCTTGGCATTGCCGAACGGCGCGCAGCCGTGCTTGATAGCCACCCGCTGGATGCCGCCGGAACGGTCGGTTTTCCAGTTCTTGCCCTCTGCGAGTTTCTGCTCGTCGGCGGTCAGGTCGTCCCACCAGCCGAGTTTCTTCAACAGATCGGCGGTGAACTCAGGATGACCGTTCTTGATCTCGTTACCCACCGGGTAAGAGCCTTCGGCCAACAGATTGGTGCCGTTGTGCTCGACACCGAAACGGGCGCGGAAGTTGAGCCCGCCCTTGGCCACCGGCTTGCTGGTGTCATACAGGTTGGGGGTGCCCGGGTGTTTGAGTTCCGCGGTACCCCAACAGGGCCAGGGCAGTCCATAGAACTCGCCGTCACAGGGACCGCCCTCGGCGAGCAGACTAGTGTAGTCGAAGGTGCCCCAGTTCTGCTGCTGAAGTTTCATCCGCTCCGGGCTCTGTCCGGTGTAGCCGATGGTCCACATGCCTTTGTTGAACTCCCGGGTGATGTCCTCGATCAGGGGCTCTTCACCGTTCATCTGGATGTTCTTGAAAAGTTCATCGGCAAAACCGAGTTTCTTCGCCAGGCGATACATGATGGTGTGGTCCGGCACCGACTCGAACAGGGGCTCGATGACCTTGTCACGCCATTGCAGGGAACGATTGGAAGCGGTAACCGACCCGTAGGTTTCGAACTGGGTGGATGCAGGCAACAGGTAGACCCCGTCGGTGCGGTCGTGCATGACTGCGGAGACCGTCGGGTAGGGATCGATGATGACCATCATGTCGAGCTTTTCCATGGCCTTCTTCATCTCTTCGCCACGGGCTTGACTGTTGGGCGCATGCCCCCACAGCACCATGGCGCGGATGTTGTCCTTCTGCGCCACGTTGCCCTTGTCCTCGAGCACGCCGTCGATCCAGCGGGAGACCGGGATGCCCTTGGTGTTCATGACCTTGACGTCCTTATCCCCTGATTTTTCGTAACTGCCGGGGTCGAAACGGCCGGCCAGCCAGTCGTAGTCCACATCCCAGACCTTGGCCCAATGCTTCCAGGAACCCTCGGCGAGGCCGTAGTAACCCGGCAGGGTATGCGAGAGCACACCGAAGTCGGTGGCGCCCTGCACGTTGTCATGGCCACGGAAGATGTTGGTGCCGCCACCGGAGACACCCATGTTGCCCAGTGCCAGCTGGAACACACAGTAGGCGCGGGTGTTGTTGCCGATGGTGTGCTGGGTGCCGCCCATGCACCAGATGAAGGTGCCGGGCCGGTTGTCCGCCATGGTCTTGGCCGCGGCGTAGACCTGGTTCTCCGGCGCACCGGTGACCCGCTCCACCTCGTCCGGAGTCCACTTGGCAATCTCTTTCTTCACGTCCTCCATGCCGTAGACCCGCTGGCGAATGAACTCCTTGTCCTCCCAGCCGTTTTCGAATATGTGCCAGAGCATGCCCCAGATCAGCGGCACGTCGGTGCCGGGGCGCAGGCGGATGAACTGGGTGGCGTGGGCCGCGGTACGGGTGAAGCGCGGATCGATGACGATCAGCGGCGCATTGTTCTGCTCCTTACCTTTGAACACATGCTGCAGGGAGACCGGATGCGCCTCGGCCGGGTTACCGCCGATGATCAGGATCGCCTTGGAGTTGTGAATGTCGTTGTAGGAGTTGGTCATGGCGCCGTAACCCCAGGTGTTGGCAACCCCGGCAACCGTGCTGGAGTGACAGATGCGCGCCTGGTGATCCACGTTGTTGGTGCCCCAGAAGGCGGCGAACTTGCGGAACAGGTAGGCCTGCTCGTTGTTGTGCTTGGCGGAGCCGAGCCAGTAGACCGAATCGGGACCGGACTGCTCGCGGATCTGCAGCATCTTGTCGCCGATCTCGTTGAGCGCCTCATCCCAAGAGACCCGTTTCCACTTGCCGTCCACCAGCTTGGTCGGGTATTTCAGGCGCCGTTCACCATGACCGTGCTCGCGCACCGCAGCACCCTTGGCACAGTGAGCACCATGATTGAAGGGGTGATCGAATGCCGGCTCCTGGCCGGTCCAGACACCGTTCTGCACTTCGGCGATGATGCCGCAGCCGACGGAACAGTGGGTGCAGATGGTTTTGATCTTCTGCGCCCCGCAAGCGAGTCTTCGATCTCATGAAAGATTTTGGGACATCCAAGTCCACCAAAATCGATTCGATCTTTGACAGCCTATTAGTGCCCCGGCCGTCCCGGTCACTGACACTACGCGATGACTTCGCAAGCTCGTCACCGCTCCGTTGTCAGCTCCCGAATGACTGGACGTCGCGTTCGGATGCGATCTTTGGATCCCCTTTGGCGCCTACGGCACGTCGGGTTTCCAGTATCGCCTCGCGACTACCGGGGACTACCAGCCTTCGCTTCGCTTTCCCTGGCTGGCAGCGGAGGTGGCGGCCTCCTCGGCCCGCGCCTTGCGGACCATACCCGGGGCAAAGCCCGTGGCCAGTACCGCACCCCCCGCCATCAAACCGGAGTTTTTCAAGAAGGTACGCCTTGACAGGGCCTGGCCGCCTGCTTCCCGGTTCACGGAAGGCATGGCACCGGCGCTTGCGTCAGCTTGAGTGTTGATTGGAAGATCGGATGTCTTGCGCAGTTTCATTCGAATCACCTTGTCTGGTTCAACTGTTCATCGTCTCGTAGTACGCGGCGATGTGGGGTGTCATGCGGTAACCCTTCTGCTGCTGGGCATCGGTGGTCTGGGCCTCTGCATCTTCACTGCTGGCCAGTCCGGGCAGACTCGCGGCCAGGGCGACGCCGGCTCCGGCACTCGCTGACTTACGCAGAAATTTTCTGCGGTTGTGGTCAAGTGCGTAGCGTTTGTCTTTCTTGTTCATTGAATGCTCCTCCAACAAGGGAGTGGTTTGATGTTGCTGCCTATACCGGCATGTTCAGGTAGCGCTTTTCCAGGGCGCAGAAGGCGGCGCCGAAACGACCGACCGCACGGTAGAAAACCGCGGACTTCGCCTCGCCAAGATCCTCGAAAAAACGCCCCAGCCAATCGGAGATGTGATTGCGAAAAAAGCCCATCTGCTCATCGAGCCTCGCCCCGTCCTGGATCAGCATGGCCATCACCTCGCACAGGGCCGCGGCATGATCCTCCGGTTCGCAGACGCCTTCCTGACGATGGAAACCGAGCGCTGCAAGGTCGTCACGCAAACGGCCGAGAGGGCGTTCCATGAGAAAACCGGTGAGGTACCAGGATGCGTAGGGGACCAGCTCGCCACGCCCGATGCCGATGAACAGGGCATGAAACTCGTCATCCACCGCCTCCGGACGCGAGGTGCCTGCGGCCAGGCCCAGCATGGACATGGCCAGGGTCATCTCATCCTGCTGCGCATCAACCTCGGCGAAACCCGAGACCTGGTCCAGCACCGACTGATCCGGTGGCGTCCTGAGCAAGCGGGACAACAAGGCATAGGCACTGCTGCGATAGGACTGCTCCTCCGGCAACGCATCGGCGATCGCGTCACCCGCGACCGCGCGCAGGGTTGTCACGTTCTCATCGGCACTCGGTTGGGCAGCCTGGCTGTTTTGGGTCATCAATCACTCCTCGGTGAAATAACTGGCAAACGTCAGGCCAGTGTCAGAGGGAAAATTCGGAGTCAAAGGGAACGGAATCGCCCAATGACTGTTTCCTTATTGCCTAATCTGGTCGTCCATGCCCTGAATCATGGCCTCCTGATCCTGCACAATGTCCACCACCCGGCAGTCTTCACACAGGGTCAGGCGGCGACGGGCTCGCTCGGTCTGGAACATGTAGTGGCCCTGAAGTTTCTGCATCATGTTGTTGATTACGGAACGGGTGGCGAAGGGTTTGCCGCAGGCCGTGCAACAGAAGGGTTGTTCCTCGTGCAGCTTGCGTTTCTGCTGGCGCGCCTGCGCATCGAAGACCAGTCTCGGGGTGATCCAGATCGCGTCTTCCGGGCAGGTGCGGGTGCACATCCCGCACTGCAGGCAGTTCTCCTCGATGAAGTGCAGTTGCGGAATCTCCTCCCCGCCGGTCTGCAGGGCCTTGCCGGGACAGGCGCCGACACAGGAGAAGCACAGGGTGCAGGCCTGGGCATCCACGTCCGCGCTGCCGAAGGGGGCTCCCGTGCTCAGAGTGGCGAGGGGTTTGGCCCGGGTGGCCTGGGCATGCAGATGATCAATCGCGAGGAAAGCCGTCTTGCGCTTGCCGCCCAATCCGGAGTAACCAGCCGGATCGATGTCCGGCATCCCGGTATCCGGTTCGATCGTATCGGCAAGCTGTTCTCCCTTGAGCAGCTGGATGGCTCGTTCCGCATAACCCATGGCCGAGAGGATCTCCCGGGCATAGACCAGTTGCTGCGCCAATGCCTGGCCCGAGGACTCCGGCATCGCACCATAGTCCACAAGGAGGACCCTGCGGGCACCGTAGGCCAGGGCGGATAGCCAGAAGTCGAGGCCCACGCTGGCCAACTCCTCGACCCGGAAGGGCAGATGGTTGTCCTGAGTCGGTTCCTGGTTCAGATCAGGCGCAGTTTCGTCCGATTCGGCCACCACCAGCAGCACCGGTTCCACACCACCCTCCTCCCGATAGACGCTCAGCAGACGCCGCAGACGGGTCAGGTTGTCATGCGGGCGGGGATAGGCGTATTGGATCGCCCCACTGGGACAGACCGTGGCGCACACCCCACCGCCCTGGCAGAGATAGGGATTCACCTCGATGTGCTCGCCGAGGCTGCTGATGGCATCCGCCGGGCAGGCATCGAGACAGCGCGTGCAAGCGGTTTTGCCCGCGTGGGAGTGGGCGCATATGTCGGGGTCATAATTGAAATAGCGGGGTTTTTCGAAACGACCGGTCAGCTCGCTCAGTTCCGCCATGGCGCTTTCCAGGTCCTCCTCTTCGAATGAGGCGTGACGGTAGCCGGGCGGCCTGATCTGGCTGCTGATCAGGGGTTCCGGACCCAGGTCCAGCACCAGATCCGCAGCCACGCTCTCCGCATTGGGCTTACCTGCTTCACCCAGCTGAATCCTGAAATTACCGAGATAACCCTCGATGTGGATCGAGCGTCCGCCGAGTGGTACCAGCGGCACCCCGGGTTCCTCGACTCCCTCGGTGAGAATCAGCAGGGTGTTGAGCCGGCCCACCAGGCGCGGCGCCACCTCCCATGCCTGGTTGTCACCGATGATCACCATCCGCCCCTGGGACTGGTAGTCGATCAGACTGGTGGATTCCATGGGCAAGCGGGAGACAGCCTCGAGGGCTGCGCTTCGGGCACTGCGATTGATCTCTGACTGGGTACTCATGACAGGTTCTGATCCTCCTCATCGGCGCGGTCATACGCTTCGGCGGTCGGGTGTTCGGATTGCGAGGCCTGGTCCGGCCCGGATTACACCTGGCGCGCTGTGACGCTATCGGGAGAGGCGGTTTCCGCTTGGCCATCGGTTGCGGCATCGGCGCGTTCCGCGAGCCGTTGCGCCTCCTTTTGCAGACGGTGACGCAGGTTTGCGGTCACCAGGTCGCCCAGCTTTTCGAAGCGGGTGAAATCCTCCGCATAGTCATCCAGCCCGTCGCAGACATTGAAACAACTGCTGCTGAAGAGTTTCTGCAACGCAGCCTGTCGCAGACCCTCCGATACCCCGGGGGAGAGAAAACCGCGGTATTCGGATTGCTCATCGAGACTCTCAAGCGGCGGCATGTCCGCATCGGTCAGCAGCGGCGCAGGCTCGTCAACCGGCGTGGTTTCCGCCTCGAGTTTGCGACGTGACCAGCGGTTGAGAAACGACTCGTCCCCGTGCACTTCGTCCGGCGTGTAGTCTTCACTCATCTCGGTTCGGCCTGGCCTGATTTGCGCCAGTCCTGACGTTGACGTTTGGTGCGCTTGACCGGCACGTAGTGCGCCAGGACGAAGGCCTCGGTCCACTGATAGATCTCGGGCGGTAGCGGCAGGGTATAGAGATCCTCTTCACCCTCCAGGTAGGCGTGCGCCTCGTCGAAACTGAGGGTGACCAGCAGGGGTTGGGGTGAACCATTGTCTGAAGGCGTTACCACCAGATAACAGCAGGGACTGGGCGCCAGCAGGTTGTGGTAGTAGCTTTCACACTCGTCGACATGCAGTCGTAAGGTGAAACCCCGCTGCATATATCGGCGGATCCCGCCCTCCTCGTGAACCAGAGTCCGCTGTGTGGTTGCCGTGTCATGCGGACGGTCATCGACCAGGATACCGATCGGTTGCCAGCGCATCTCGAGCCATGGGTTGTCGGAGGGGGACTCCTCCACCAGCAGCGTGACCGCAAAATAGTCCGGCAGATTTCGCCCGATATCATCCACTGTCTGTGGGGTCATAAAACGATTCCCTTGTGATTGTATATCCCCTTGTCAGTGCAAATTGCGTACCAATGCCGTGGATCCATCATCTCGTCCCAGAAAGAACGGGGCTTCGGGAAAATAATCCAAAAAACGGAGTTCGGGTAAGCGAGGGCAAAATGTCCCGCTTGAGGCGAACAGGTGAGACAAATCAGACCACCCGGTTCAGGGCCCGATGCAGAAAAGGGTGAAAAATGCACCCGGATACCGGGGGGTTCCAGCCGATGCAGGCAATGGGTACGGGAATTGCGTGCGTCTTGCCAGATCAGACCGGATCACGCATGCAATCGACACAAGCCGGAGGGGTAAACGGCATACCATCGACAGTACCAGACGACAATGCTCGAACCTCACCGCTGACGGACCGCTTCGGCCGTCAGATCACCTACCTGCGCATCTCCGTAACCGACCGGTGCGATCTGCGCTGCATCTACTGCATGTCCGAGAACATCCAGTTCGTGCCCCGCTCCCAGTTGCTGACCCTGGAAGAACTCTACCGGGTCGGCAGAGCATTCGTTGAACTTGGGGTGAGCAAGATCCGCATTACCGGAGGCGAGCCCCTGACCCGGCGCGACATCATGCAGTTGTTCCGGCGACTGGGTACCCTGGAAGGCCTCAAGGACTTCACCCTGACCACCAACGGCACCCTCCTCGCCGAATACGCCACGGCGCTGAAGGCGGCCGGCGTGACCCGGGTGAACATCAGCTTCGACACCCTCAACCCCGAACGCTTCAAGGCGATTACCCGCAAGGGGGAGATCAAGCGTACCTTCGCCGGGATCGACGCGGCGCTGGAGGCCGGCTTCGAACGGGTCAAGATCAACTCGGTCGTCCTCAAACACCGCAATCATGACGAAGTCGAGCAACTGGTCGCCTTTACCCAGTCGCGTGGCATGGACATCAGTTTCATCGAAGAGATGCCCCTGGGAATGATCGGCGACCATGATCGGGCACAGACCTATTACTCGAGCGACCAGATCCTCAAAGACCTGCAACGCGATTACGAACTGATACCGACCACCGAAAGCAGCGGTGGACCCGCCCGTTATTACTGCATCCCCGGAAGCCCGCACCGGGTCGGCTTCATCTCACCTCACAGTCACAACTTCTGCGATCACTGCAACCGGGTGCGGCTCACCGCGGAGGGACGTCTGCTGCTGTGCCTGGGACAGGAGCACTCGGTGGACCTGCGGCGCATCGTACGCGCCCACCCCTCGGACGATGCTCCGCTGCGCCAGGCGATCATCGACAGCATGAACATCAAGCCCAAAGGTCATGAATTCGATCTCGAGGCGAAACCGGTGATCTTTCGCCACATGAACGCGACTGGCGGTTAAGCCTATGGACGCCCCCTCGACGCCCTACCGTCCCAAGCGAGTCTTCGATCTCATGAAAGATTTTGGGACATCCAAGTCCACCAAAATCGATTCGATCTTTGACAGCCTATTAGTGCCCCG
>JBEVVH010000101.1:0-12565 GCA_040507245.1 Candidatus Thiodiazotropha sp. | reverse complement strand
GGGCTCAAGGAGCCGATAGGCTCCGTTAAATAGAGCGCTTTGAGCGGTTCACAGCGAAAGCCCCCGGCTTTGCCGGGGGATGGTTACTGCATCATTTCTCGTTCCCAGGTTCCGCGTGGGAATGCATACCTGAGCAGAGTAGTGCTGCCTCGATTTGATAGGTTCCGCAAGCCCCGATCTGCGTTCCAATGCGGAGCTTGGGAACGCCGTGTCGCAGGTTTTGCGGGTCATACCCAATCTGTCTTGTGCTGGATGAACAGGTTCATATAGACCCCAGGATTCATGGGTGTATTGGTGCGCTTGCCATTGTGTCACTTGGAAGCCGACCAGAGATGCTCAATATATTGATTACGGTTCAATTATTTTTATTCTGAAGGGATTGCAGATCCGCAGAATTTCATTCTGCATGAGACTCGGAATGACGCTCAAGGGGTACTGCTGTCGGCCGATACCATTTAGGAGCAGTCGTCAGGCTATGTCAGATACGATCAGGCGCAACACCTACGTGAATGTCGGTAATTTTTTAAATTCACTATTCATAGTCACAAGACGGGCCGTCCTCGAGCGGGCGGTTCTTGGCTGGCTGCTTTTTAGGATCACCTGGAAAGTTGAGAGGGGTAAGGAGTAGCTATGTTGTCGAATGACTCGCTGAACGAGATGATGCGAACTGATATCGCGAATCTCGAGGACAAGCGCAAGATACTTCAGCAGATCGTTGAGATCACCAAGGCTATTGAAAGCATGCAGGAAAGCCTGAATGCGGTCATGGTGCTTGGCGTGCCCTCCAAGGAAATGCCGGAAAGAGCCCTGCAACTCTATAGCGCACTGAGTGACAGTCTGCGTAACCTGCCGGTGAAACAGATCAAACTCTATTACGACAACCTCGAATCGGTCATCAAGCGAACCCTGGACAAGATCCTCGCCTTTTCTGATCAGGATCTCAGCAGCGACGAAGGGATCGAGTTCATTACCCTGTCCAGCACCGCCCATGAAGAGAGTCCCCTGGATCTGCTCGATGAGTTCAAGCGTACCGCGCAGACCGCGGTATCGCTTCGGGTATTGTTGCGAAAACGGGGCGTGCAGACACCGGGTGCCACGATACCGGTCAGTCGCGAGGTCATAAGCCGGAAGCTGCAGGACCTTGATCGCCAGGAGAAGTCACAGCGTGACAAAGCGCAAAGCAAGATTCAGGAAATGCAGGATGACGTGCAGAAAATGCTGGCGAATCCAAGCTATCCCCATGCCATGAAAGATATCCTCAAAGGGGTGGTGTCGAATCTGGAGCGTGACAAGAAACTGCTGCGCGCCGGTGTGCCTCTGAATAAGTTGAGTTTTGCCATGGAAACCCACGAAATCGCTGGTGTAGAGGAGATTTCAGTGGAAGAGGAGATCGAAATCGTCGGTCTGCCCGAAGACGATGCCGATATGAGTTTTTCTGATGCGGCAAGCCGCTGGCTCAACAGTCCCTGGGAGGTGTCCTGGAAGGACATTGCAACCCAGAAAAAATGAGTTCCACTGAGTCGTATCGATCAGTTACGGATCCTGAAAATGGGTGTAATTGACCCATTTGTCCTTTCATGTGCGGCGGAAATCCACCGATTTTCAATCTGTCCGGTAGCGATTACACCCGCGACCCTCTGCAGATCCTGCCGTATTCGCATTGCGCATTGCCGGTTTCCCCACTCCCACTACACTAAATAGAGACTGACATTGCGCCTAATATCGTGAATTGTCGGGCCATTGCCCCGTTGCGGGCGGTCGATTTGGCCTGCAAATACTCCGAGTTTTCGCAAACTGGCCCCTTTTTTGCTCAAGTCAGCCAAGATCTGAATCTCGGTTTCATCCCAATGAGTCGGGAGCGATCCATAATTCAACCGACCGGTTGATCATAAAACGTCTACATCCTGTCGAGGAGGATCATAATGCGCAGAATCACGTTTCTAGTCTCACTGCTGGCCTGTCTGGTCGCGTTACCGCTATCGGCCGCGCCGATCGTGATCAAATTTTCTCATGTGGTGGCGGAGAACACCCCCAAGGGCCAGATGGCCAACAAGTTCAAGGAGCTGGTGGAACAGCGCCTTGACGGTAAAGTCGTGGTTGAGGTCTATCCCAACTCGCAACTGTTCGGTGACAACAAGGTACTCCAGGCAATGCTCCTGGGAGACGTACAGATGGCCGCTCCCGCGCTTTCCAAGTTCGAGAGCTTTACCCGTTCGCTGCAGCTCTACGATCTGCCTTTCCTGTTCAAGGACATGCAGGCCGTGGATCGCTTCCAACAGAGTGAATCCGGCCAGAAACTGCTGAACTCGATGAATAAGAAAGGCCTGATCGGTCTGGGTTACATTCACAACGGCATGAAGCAGCTCTCCTCGAGCAATCCGATCCATGTGCCCGCCGACGCCGCCGGTCAGAAGTTCCGTATCATGACCTCCGACGTGCTCGCTGCCCAATTCGAGGCCGTGGATGCCGTACCGCTGAAGAAACCCTTCTCAGAGGTTTTCACCCTGCTGCAGACCAAGGCCATCGATGGACAGGAAAACACCTGGTCCAATATCTACTCCAAGAAGTTCTTCGAGGTACAGCCCTACATCACAGAGTCCAATCACGGTCTGCTGGATTACATGGTGGTGACCTCAACGGAATTCTGGATGGATCTGCCGGACGATATCCGCGGCGAAGTGAAGAAGGCCCTGGACGAGGCCATTGCCTTTGGCAACCAGGTGGCTGAGGAGAAGAGTGTCGAGGATCGGCAGAAGATCATCGATTCCGGACGTAGCACCGTGATCACCCTGACACCGGAAGAGCGGGCCCAGTGGGTTGAGGTGATGAAGCCGGTTTGGAAACAGTTTGAAGAGGAAATTGGCAAAGATCTGATTGATGCTGCCTATAATTCAAATAATATGTGACCGATTGCCGGGCGCGGAATCATGATCGCCGGCCAAACCGGTCAAAGGGAAAAGCGGAAAACAACACGGCTTGGTACAGGATTCCGCACCGGCAGAGAAGCACAGGGGGGGTGATACACCCCCCCTTGCATACCGGTCGACTACCTCAGGACTGTGCTTGGTAGCGGCAGGTTCGAACAAACAAAACAAAGCCGAAACAATAAGAACGTCCCGTCGATCGATCACGACAGGGCGCCGATAAGCCAGGAGGAAAACTGATGTTGAAACAGATGTTGAACAAGGCAGAGGAGGGCATTATCTCGCTGCTGCTGGTCGCCATGACCCTGTTGGTCTTTGTCGAGGTGCTGATGCGCTTCGTCTTCAACAGCGGTTTTCTCTGGGCCCAGGAGCTGACCCTGCATCTCTCGGCCTGGTTCGTTCTGTTCGGCATCTCCTACGGGCTCAAGGTGGGGGCGCATATCGGGGTCGATGCCTTCGTCAACAAACTCCCCGATGTACCTCACAGAGTTATCTCCGGAATAGCGGTGATCCTCAGTCTGCTCTACTGCGGGCTGTTTCTCTACGGTTCCTGGATCTATCTCGCCAAGATGAAGAAGATCAGTATCGAGTTGGAGGATATCCCGGTTCAGACCTGGGTGGCGCACAGTATTCTCATCATTGGTCTGGGATTCTTTTCATTGCGCCTGCTGCAACTGCTGTGGCGGGTTGTCACCGGTGAGTCGATGGGTTTCTCCCATGCGGACGAAGCGAAGGACAGCATGCACCTGGCTAAGGAACTGGCGGAGGAACAGAAGCTTGAATCGGGGAGGGCTGGCTGATGGCAACAGTTTCCCTGTTTCTGCTGCTCTTTATCTGCATGCTCATCGGTATGCCGATTGCCGTAGCACTGGGTCTTTCGAGTATTGTCACGATCCTGTTCTTTTCAACCGACTCGCTGGCTTCCGTGGCGTTGAAGCTGTTTGAGGCGCTCTCCGAGCACTACACTCTGCTGGCGATTCCGTTCTTCATTCTCTCGTCTGCGTTCCTCTCCACCGGCGGCGTGGCCAAGCGTCTGATCAATTTTGCGGTGGACTGCGTGGGCCACATCCGTGGCGGCCTGGCGATGGCCTCGGTCATGGCTTGTATGCTGTTTGCAGCGGTCTCCGGTTCCTCTCCGGCCACCGTGGCGGCGATCGGCACTATCGTGATTGCCGGTATGGTGCGTTCCGGTTACCCGGAGAGTTTTGCCGCGGGCGTCATCGCCAACGCCGGCACCCTAGGGATCCTGATACCGCCTTCCATCGTCATGCTGGTCTATTCCGCGGCCACCGAAGTGTCCGCAGCGAAGATGTTCATGGCGGGTTTTATTCCGGGCATCCTGATGGGACTCATCCTGATGGTGGCGATCTATATCGCGGCCCGGGTAATGGGGCTGCCTTCCCAGCAATGGCCCGGTTTCAAGGCACTGTTCCGCTCCGGTTTCATCGCCTCGGGCGGGCTGTTGCTGATCGTGATCGTGCTGGGCTCCATCTACGGCGGTATTGCCAGTCCGACGGAAGCCGCCGCGGTTTCAGCCGTCTATGCCTTCCTGGTATCGGTGTTCGGCTACCGGGACATGGGGCCGCTGAAAGGCGTGCCCTGGCAACGGGACGGGGAGTCTCTGGTGGGGATGGTCGTGCGCAATCTGACCCAGTCCACTCTGGCGCTGCCCAAGGTGTTCTTCAATGGGGAAGTTCGGCAGACGGTGCTGGACGCGGCAAAGGTCAGTATCATGTTGTTGTTCATTATCGCCAACGCCATGCTGTTCGCCCACGTGCTGACCACCGAGCGCATTCCCCATGCGATTGCAGACGCCATCGTCGGCTGGGGCCTGGAACCCTGGATGCTCCTCATCGTGGTCAATCTGCTGCTGCTGGCGGCGGGCAATTTCATGGAGCCCTCCGCAGTGCTCCTGATCATGGCGCCGATCCTGTTTCCGATTGCCGTCAAACTGGGTATCGATCCAATCCACCTGGGTATCATCATGGTGGTCAACATGGAGATCGGCATGCTCACACCCCCGGTCGGCTTGAACCTGTTCGTGACCGCCGGTATTACCGGCAACTCGATTGGCTGGGTGATCCGTGCGGCACTGCCCTGGTTGGGCCTGTTGCTGCTGTTCCTGATCCTGATCACCTACGTACCGAAAATCTCACTCTTTTTGCCTGAGGCAATCGATCAAATGAAGGGCTATCGATGAAGCAGGATTCCTCAAGTTCCAAACCGGGGTCCAAAACCGAACAGCTGCATGCCGCAGCTTTGCATTACCACCGCTACCCCAAACCGGGGAAGCTCGAGATTAAGGCGACCAAACCCATGGCCAACCAGCGCGATCTGGCGCTGGCCTACTCACCGGGTGTCGCCGCGGCCTGCGAGGAGATCCGCAAGGATCCGAACACCTCGGCGGAGTACACCGCCCGGGGTAACCTGGTGGCGGTGATCTCCAACGGTACCGCAGTGCTCGGACTCGGTGCGATTGGCAGTCATGCGTCGAAGCCGGTGATGGAAGGCAAGGCGGTGCTGTTCAAGCAGTTCGCCGATATCGACGTATTCGATATCGAGGTCGAGGAACGGGACCCTCAGATGTTCATCGAAACCGTGGCCCGGCTCGAGCCGAGCTTCGGTGGGATCAACCTGGAGGATATCAAGGCGCCGGAGTGCTTCATTATCGAACAGACGCTCAAGAAGCGGATGAACATCCCGGTGTTTCACGATGACCAGCACGGCACCGCAATCGTGGTCAGCGCGGCGATACTCAACGGTCTGAAGGTGGTGGGTAAGTCCATCGATTCGGTGCGCCTCGTGACCGCCGGAGCGGGTGCCGCGGCGCTGGCCTGCCTTGACCTGCTGGTGGGCCTGGGCCTGAAAACCGAGCATATCATCGTCACCGACATCGCCGGGGTAGTCTACACAGGGCGCACCGAGGAGATGGATCCCTACAAGGCCCGCTATGCGGTGGACACCCCGAAGCGCACCCTGGAGGAGGCTCTGGAAGGTGCGGACATCTTTCTTGGCCTGTCCGCCGCCGGGGTGCTCAAGGCGGAGTGGCTACCGAAGA
Source organism: Candidatus Thiodiazotropha sp. (assembly GCA_040507245.1). Classification (GTDB taxonomy): domain Bacteria; phylum Pseudomonadota; class Gammaproteobacteria; order Chromatiales; family Chromatiaceae; genus Thiodiazotropha. Next base: position 6,583 of record JBEVVH010000101.1, on the reverse strand, counting down.
TGGCGGCGAGTCCGCTGATCATGGCCCTGGCCAATCCGACCCCTGAGATCCTGCCGGAACTTGCCAAGGAGGTCCGGCCCGATGCGATCCTCGCCACCGGGCGGACCGATTACCCGAACCAGGTCAACAACGTGCTGTGTTTTCCGTTCCTGTTTCGCGGCGCGCTGGACGTGGGGGCGCGGGAGATCAACGATGCTATGAAGCTTGCCTGCGTCAAGGCGATCGCGGAACTGGCCCGGGTGGAATCCTCCGACGTGGTGCGCTCCGCCTATGGTGGTCAGGCCCTGCAGTTCGGGCCCGAATACCTGATTCCGAAACCCTTCGACCCGCGTCTGCTGGAGACCGTCCCCTATGCGGTGGCGATAGCCGCCATGGAGTCTGGGGTCGCACAACGTCCGATCGCGGATCTGAAAGCCTACCGCAACCGGTTGCAGAGCCGGGTGTTTCGCACCAGCCTGACCATGCGACCGATGTTCGAACGGGCGCGGGAAGAGATGCGCCGGGTCATCTATGCCGAGGGCCAGGAGGAGCGGGTGCTGGAAGTCGCTCAGCAGGTGGTCGACCAGCAACTGGCGCGGCCGGTGCTGGTGGGGCGGCGCGCGGTCATCGAGGAGCGAATTGCCCAGCTCGGTCTGCGCATGCGAGAGGAGGCGGATTTCGAACTCATCGATCCGTTCGATTATCCCCATTTCGATCGACATGCCGAGGCGTTTTTCAATCGCGTTCAGCGCTGGGGATTTTCACCCAAGGAGGCGCGCAAGAGCCTGCGCCAGAATCCCACCGTGCTCGCTTCGGTGATGCTCTCCCTGGGTGAGGTGGATGCGATGATCTGCGGAACCGTGGGTCGTTACCGCAAGCATCTGCGCTATGTGGAGCAGATCGTCGGTACCGAGGTCGGGGTCAACCGGCTGACCTCTATGAATGCCCTGGTGCTGCATTCCGGCACCCTGTTCATTGCGGACACCTATGTCCAGGAGGATCCCACCGCCGAGGAACTCGCGGAAATAGTCGCCCTGTGTGCCGAAGAGGTGCTGTGGTTTGGCGTGGAACCGAAGGTGGCGCTGCTCTCCCACTCCAATTTCGGCAGTCATCAGTCGGCTTCCGCGCGCAAGATGCGTGAGGCATTGGCACTGGTGCATGAGCGTATGCCCGATCTGGAAGTGGAAGGTGAGATGCACGCGGATCTCTCGCTGGTCAAGGAGTTGCGTGATCAGCGTTTCCCGAACTCGCGCCTCAAGGACCGGGCGAACCTGCTGATCATGCCCAACCAGGATGCGGCGAATATCTCGTTCAACCTGCTCAAGGTGCTGGGCGAGGGAATCGCCATTGGTCCGATCCTGGTGGGTACCGCCAAGTCGGCGCATATTGTCACGCCCAGCATCAGTGTACGTGGACTGCTGAACATGACTGCGCTGGCATCGGTACGCGCCAGTTGTATGATGAAAAACGACTGATAGATAAACCTTGATTCAATAACTACCGGAAACGATCGCAATGTTAGAAACCAAACCCAGACCGGTTTTCCTCAACCTGATGAAGATTCGCCTGCCGATTGCCGGCATCATGTCGATTATCCACCGGGTGACCGGGGTGGTTATGGTGATCTCGATACCCGTGGCCATCTACCTGTTCGGCCTGTCACTCTCCAGCGCCAGCGGCTTCGCGGATGCGCGTGAGTTTCTGCAGATGGGGCTGGTGCAGCTGCTGATATTTCTCTTCCTCTGGGGATTGATGCATCACCTGCTGGCCGGTATCCGATACCTGCTGATCGATATAGACATCGGAGTCGACAAGCCGGTTTTCCGTCAAACCGCCTGGGCCGTGATGGTCGCTGCACCGGTGCTGGCCCTGATACTGATGGGAGGTCTGTCATGAGCCGTCGCGCGAGTGGCCTGAAAGCCTGGTTCCTGCAGCGCGCCACCGCGCTCTACCTGATCCTCTTCACCCTGTATTTTTTGCAGCACATGATCTTCAGTCCCCCCGCCGATCATCAGGCCTGGCAGGGTTGGGTGGCGAGTCCGCTGGTGGGTTTTGCGCTGCTGCTGTTTTTTGCCTCGCTGTTGCTGCATGCCTGGGTCGGCATCCGGGATGTGTTGATTGACTACGTGCATCCGACTGCGGCCCGGGTCACGATCCTCAGCATCATCGGTTTCCTCTTGACCGGTTGCGGTCTTTGGGTTCTGCAGATCATTTTCCTGGCGCACCTCGCCTGAACCGTCAAAGGGTGATTCACGATATGACATTGCAAAAGCAACGTTTCGACACGCTCATCCTGGGGGCCGGCGGCGCCGGTCTGAATGCGGCCCTGCAACTGGCCAACGCCAACCTCAAGGTGGCGGTGGTTTCCAAGGTGTTTCCGACCCGTTCGCACACCGTGGCGGCCCAGGGCGGGGTGAACGCGGCCCTCGCCAATGTTATGCCGGACAATTGGCATTGGCACATGTTTGATACGGTCAAGGGATCGGACTACCTGGGTGACCAGGACGCCATCGAGTACATGTGCCGCGAGGCGATTCCCACGGTCTACGAACTGGAACACAACGGGGTTCCGTTTTCACGCCTGACCAACGGCAAGATCTATCAGCGGGCCTTCGGCGGTCAGAGTCAGAACTTCGGTGGAGAACAGGCGGCCCGCACCTGTGCCGCGGCGGATCGAACCGGGCATGCGATTCTGCATACCCTGTATCAGCAGAACCTGCGCGCCAAGACCCATTTCTACGACGAGTATTTCGCGGTCGATCTGATCAAGGACGGGGAGGGGGTCATCCTAGGCGCGCTGGTGCTGAACATTGCGACTGGTGAACCCCTGCTGATCGAATCCAAGACCACCCTGCTGGCCACCGGCGGTTGCGGCCAGGTGTTCCGCACCACCTCCAATGCGCATATCAATACCGGTGACGGCATGGCCATGGCGCTGCGCGCCGGGTTGCCTCTCATGGATATGGAGTTCTTCCAGTTTCATCCCACCGGCATCGCCGGCAAGGGTATGCTGATCACCGAAGGTGTGCGTGGCGAAGGCGGTTACCTGATCAACAAGGACGGTGAACGCTTCATGGAGAAGTACGCACCGAACGCCAAGGATCTGGCGAGCCGCGATGTGGTGGCTCGTTCCATCGTCACCGAAGTCCGTGAAGGTCGCGGCTGCGGACCCGAAGCGGACCATGTAATGCTAAAGCTGGATCATCTGGGCGAATCGGTGATCGCCAAGCGCTTGCCGGGCATCCGTGAGAGCGCGCGTATCTTTGCCGGGGTCGATCCGGTCAATGACCCGATACCGGTGTTTCCGACCGCCCACTACGTGATGGGGGGAATTCCCACCGATCGCTTCGGCCGGGTCATGCCCGGCGTGGACGACAATGGCGATCCACTGCCGGGACTCTATGCCGCGGGCGAGTGCGCCTGTGCCTCGGTACACGGCGCCAACCGGCTGGGCGGCAACTCGCTGCTGGATATTCTGGTGTTCGGCCGCCTCGCCGGTCACAACATCATCGACTATGTGAAGGAGAACAAATCTCATCGGCCCCTTGACGAGGATGGGGTGGATCAGGCGGTCAACCGGCTGAACCGCTGGGACACCCAAGGCGATGGGATCACCGTGAGTGAACTGCGCAAAGAGTTTCGCAAGGCGATGGAGGACCACGCCGGTGTGTTCAGGGTCGAGGACATGATGGTGGAGGGCGTCGAGCGGGTTAAGGCGTTGCGCGACAAACTCAAGGATGTGCGCCTGACGGATCACACCCGTACCTTCAACACCAATCGCACCGAGGCTTTGGAACTGGAGAACCTGATCGATGTGGGAATGTCCATCGCAGTCTCGGTACTGCATCGCAAAGAGAGTCGCGGCGCCCATTCCCGCCCTGACTACCCCAAGCGCAACGACGCCGAGTGGATGAAGCACACCCTGTACTGGAAGCAGGACGACCGCCTCGAGTACAAGGGCGTGCGCACCCAACCGCTCACGGTCGAGAGTTTCCCGCCCAAGGAACGGGTCTACTGATCTGAGCCTGCTGGATACCGCGCCAAGGTTCACAAGCGACACAGTGAGAAAGCTTGTGAACCCGTTGAACAACACGACGAGGAGTTGATATGAAATTCAGCGTTTTCCGCTACAACCCGGAGACCGATTCCAAACCCTACATGCAGGCCTATGATGTGGAGGTGCGCCAGGGCATGATGCTGCGGGATGCGCTGCTGGCGATACGCGAGCAGGATCAGTCCTTCACCTTCCGCCACTCCTGCGGCGAAGGGGTGTGCGGTTCTGACGGGGTGAACGTCAACGGCAGCAACAAGCTGGCCTGCGTCACGCCTTTGACCGAGCTGAAGGAGCCGATGGAGGTGAGACCCTTTCCCGGCCGATCGGTGATCCGCGACCTGGTGGTGGACATGAGCCAGTTCTATGCCCAGTACCAGCAGGTGGATCCCTGGCTGATTCGCAAGGAACCGCTGCCGGAGCAGGAGATTCTGCAATCCCCCGAAGAGCGCGACGAGCTGGACGGGCTGTACGAGTGCATCATGTGTGGCTGCTGTTCCACGGCCTGTCCCTCTTTCTGGTGGAACCCGGACAAGTTTCTCGGTCCCCAGGCGCTGCTGAGTGCCTGCCGGTTCCTCGCCGACAGCCGGGATCAGGCCCGGGAGGAGCGCCTCGACAAGCTGGAAGGGCCCTACAAACTGTTTCGCTGTCACACCATCATGAACTGTGTCGAGGCTTGTCCCAAGGGGCTCAATCCCACCAAGGCGATCGGCCACATCAAGGCTCTGATGCTCAAGGATGCGATCTGATTCCCGATGTCAGAGTCATCCGCTGACAGCGATGAAATCCGGCGTCTGCGCTGGCAATGCCGGCGCGGAATGCTGGAACTCGATTATCTGTTCGAGTCGTTCCTCGATCGGCACTACCAGACGCTGGATCCTGAGATGCGTGCGGCCTTCATCGAACTGCTCGAATATCATGATCCGGTACTACACGCCTGGTGTATTACGGGAGAGCAGCCTGACAGCGAAAATATGCAGAAGATAGTGAAATTGATCAGATCTGTTTGACAGGCTGTTACGATGTTCTTCGGTCGATGCGTCCTGTGCATGGTATCTGCCTGACAATCGATGCCGTTCCGCGGTAATCCATTTCATAGCGGTCGACGTCCGATTGGTGTTACCAGGCCCTAAGTGAGTAAGTGGATCAATTGCAGCTTAATGTGGTTGATTAAAGATGTTCTCTGGTGGGCCGCTATCAGTCGAATGATACGACGATATGCGGTCATTCAATAGAGTTATTGGATTGCATGGTGAGGGATCAGAAGTTTTTTTGAATCTATTTCGGAGCTGTTTGTCATTGAGATGGCTTTACACCCATTCAGGCTCCGGATCGGTGCTTCAAGGATTGTTGTTTTAGGACGTTTTTTTCATAGTGAAAGGAGATGAAAATGATTGGATCAAGGAAAGTGCTATTATAGCATGTTACACGTGTTGTGATACTCCTGCTTCTGGTGATGGTTTCTGGTTGCAGCAGTATGTATGTTGATGGAGCAACGAAGGAAATACCCGTATCACAATTCAAGCAGGTTAACCCCAAACATCCTGTTCAGATTTTGTTTGAATTCCAAACAAATGATGTACCTAACCCGTTTGTAACCCAAGAGTTGAAACTCGCTGTACTGGGCCAGGTCGGTTCCAGCGGTCTCTTTACCGATGTTTCAGAGAGTCCGGTCGAAGGCGGCGCTTTGCTTGGGATCACCTTAAATAACGTCTCTACACAGGACGAAGCCTTCTCAAAAGGATTTGCGACCGGCCTTACCTTGGGTTTGGTTGGCAATCAAGTGACCGATGGTTATGTATGCACGGCAACCTACAGACGAGTCGCCGGAACAGAACCCGTCGTTGTGCGTGCACGGCATGCTATTCATACCACAGTGGGCGCTGCATCAAGTCCTGAGAACGCAATCAAGGCGTCGAGTCCCAAAGAAGCTGTGGATCTCATGTTGAAGCAGGTTCTAAGTAATGTTTTGAACGATCTGAGTCATGATATCGCGTTTAAGTAACAAAGGGAGCGTGTTAAATGGGAGTTCTTAGAAATAATCAGCCACATTATTTTGTGCATTGTGTCGCCGCTCTGGTGCTGGGCTTTATGCTGGTCGGGTGTGCATCTGTGAAATTGCCCCCGCCTTCAGCAAACGCGGATACCGTTGAGAAGCTACGCCATGCAAATCTCTCGCCCGTATCCGTAGGTAAATTCAGTCTTGCAGATGGACGGACGGGATCCGGAAATGGATAAAGTACTCGGTGGGTTGCGTGGCTCATCGGTGGCGGCTGAAAGTGGCAGTTTTTCACAGCAACTCAGAGATGAACTTGTGGTCGCGCTCAAGTCGGCAGCACTTTATGAGTCAAACTCACCAGTAAAAATTGAAGGGCATTTGACGGATAGTATGGTGGATGCTGCGATCAAGGTTGGAAAAGCCAAGTTGGCGGCTGATTTCATCGTGAAGAACAAAAACCGAAAAATCTCAAGCGAGTCTTCGATCTCATGAAAGATTTTGGGACATCCAAGTCCACCAAAATCGATTCGATCTTTGACAGCCTATTAGTGCCC